>JAHJAV010000056.1 GCA_018813685.1 Nanobdellota archaeon
CCCCCAAACTTCAAAAAACTAATAAAAAATAAAAATAAAAAAATTACTTGCTAGCTCCAGCTAGATTCAAAGTTACACCGCAATCATATTGACTCATTGCCCTAGACACATCAGGTCCAGCAGCCACTGCACGACCAGCTAGCAATGCACGCAAAACTTCCTCACCTTTTGGATTAGCTGAATTATAACCTACAGTTCCGTGTCTAACTAAAGCTAACATAGCCTCAACAGGAACAGCCCCAGTTTCATATGCTGCTGCTGCATTACCTCTGCAAGTTGCAGCTAAAGATTTCTTCTGAGCAGGGTGATAAAAACCTACGTGAACAGCTAATTCCAGTTTCTTTCCTTCATCACTTCCAAGATAAGCATCTAATGTCTGCTTGACAACAGGATCATCTAACTTGTAATCTCCCCTCTTAACAGCATCAGCTACAGCTAAAACCTTCTCAATGCCTTTTGCTTTTGCAACTTTCCTAGCTGATTCCTGCACAGATGTTAATTTCGCATAATTATCTAGAGTGAGTACTGTCCCAATATCAGAAGTATTGCCGCCAGTATATCCTACTTTAACAACTGCCTCTTGTCCACTAAGCACAAGAATAGTATATTCAACAGGTTTGCCGCTCAAATCATTACCTCTAACATAAATTCTAGTTGCATCTTTATCTGCCATTACCTCAGCGCCAGTTTGTTTTGCATAATCCTCTAACCTATCAAGAACAGAATCTAATTGTTTTCCACCTATACTTCGCATGTATCTAGAAGTTATCCCGCCTGCAATGCCTGGAAGATCAATTCCGCCAATTCCAGATGCAGCCAAAGCATTATAAGTTTCTACTTGAGCAGCCAAACCTTCCTTTGTAGGGATAGCGCCAGCAATACCTGCACGCATCTGCGCAGGAGTACATGCTGCATCAGGATCATTTCCAACTATGCTTTTGTAAACTCTAGCTATATTATCAGGTGAATTTGCTTTCAATGCAGCAATCTCTTTATCTTTTGCCTGTAAACTTCCTGTAACACCCCCTAATTCTGCTTCAAGATCCTTCACACGTTTGTTTGTCGCACAACCACCAGCGAGTAATGCAGCTGAAACAATGCCTGCCCCAAATAAAACTTTTTTACCATTCATTTTCCATCCCTCCAATTGATTATTTAAAATATTATAGTTATATACCCTTAACCTAACATAGGGAATTAAAAGTAGTATATAAATGTTACCCTTATAGAATGAATAACCAAATTAATCATCTATAAATGAATAAATGAGGCTAAACATACAAATAACTAAATTATATATAGTAGAAAGAAATATTATCGATGTATGATATCAATAATCGGCGCTGGGCCATCAGGCTGCTACGCTGCTTACCTCCTCTCAAAAGCAGGCTTAAAAACCCAGATTTTCGAAGATCACAAAGAAATAGGCAACCCAGTCCAATGCACAGGATTAGTCACTTCTTCAATAAAAGATATAATAAAGATAAAAAACAGCGCAATAATAAACAAAATCAATAAAGTAAGAATCTGCTCAAAAGATAAAACTCTTGAGCTAAACCTAAAGAACAGCAACCTTATCTTAGACAGAAAAAAGTTTGACAATGATATTGCAGATATGGCAATAAAAAATGGAACAAAGATCTTCTTAAACTATAAGTTTATAGGCAATAAACACAACTCAATAAAGCTGAGATACAACCATAGCAAAGAAGCGATAGTAAAAACAGATTATATAATAGGTGCTGACGGCCCTCTAAGCCAGGTTGCAAGATCAAACAATCTTTTTGGAAAGAGAAAATTCATGACAGGGCTGCAGATAAGAGCAAAACTAAAAAACGATAACGCTATTGAATTCTACCCTTCAGCAGGATCATTCTCCTGGATTGTCCCGGAAAACAGTGAAACCTGCAGGATCGGCACAGCTTCTTATGATAACCCTAAACTGTATCTTGAAAAATTATTAAAACAAAAGAATATAACCAAAAAAAATATCATTGAAACCCAAGGCGGCCTGATCCCTATATACGACCCAAAACTTAATATCCAGAAAAACAACATATACCTGATAGGTGACGCAGCCACACAAGTAAAAGCCACAACAGGCGGCGGAATAATCCAGGGCCTAAAAGCAGCCACATCATTAAAAAACTCAATAATCAACAATAAAGATTATCAAACGCTTTGCAAAAAAGAGCTCGGCAAAGACCTATACCTCCACCTAAAGATGAAAAAAATAATGGACAAATTCAAAGAAAAAGACTGGAACTTATTATTACACCTTTTCAGCAATAAAGAAACCAAGAACACAATAGAGCA
>JAHJAV010000057.1 GCA_018813685.1 Nanobdellota archaeon
AGGTTATTTGCGCTAATGGCCTCTTCATCAAAAACATAGTATGTCTCATTAATATAGCAGGTAGTTGTTAAATCTCCGCCTCCGCTGCAGTTGCTGGAAGCAAAATTATTAGCATAAGCCATCTGCCCTGAAAAATTAAACTCTTGCGTATGCGCGCCCGGAGTTAATACTTTTACTGTATGGTAAGCCTCACTATTGCAGGAATAATTGATTATTTTGATTGACCTTATTGTTAAGCTCTTGTTATACAGCGCATCCAGCCCGGCTAAAGAATTATTTTCTAAAACAAAGTAAACACCATCTGATGAATAATTATTGTATTTATTGAATAATATGCTTTCGTTGCATTTCAACTCTAACAGCTCTAAGCTATTAGCAGTTGACTCATTATCCAAATACATCTCTGAATAAGAGGTTCCATTGCTGGCAGAGATAGTTAAATTCCCAGTTCCACTAGTGTTAAACCTTACTACCCAATTCTTTCTGACAGTTGGATATGACTGAACATTCAGCACAGTAATCTCAACCTCATAAGTCTCATTAGAAAGGTGAGGCACTATCCATTCAATATAATCAATCAAACCATTTCCATTAGTATCAAAGCTATTAAATCCAGTTTCTATTTTTGAATTATTAATGATATTATATAATTTAATAGAGCTTAATGGAGCATCATCTAAATAAGTATAAGCTAATATATCTTCATAATGGGTATCAGAAGAAATGATAATCTTCTTTCCATTTGAAAGGTTCTCTTCTTCTGAAACAGGTGCTTCGGTATAGTATTCAATTTCAACATTATTCACTATCTCTTCTATAACAACAGAAACATTGCTGCTTTCATTCATTTCATTAATATCGGCAACAGCATAGCCAGTAATATCTGCATTAAAAAGCCATTCAAAGAACATTGTTAAGAAACCCTTATCTGAAGAAGCAACAGCATAGCCAGTAAGCTTGTTTTTCTCATTCTTAAGATCCATTAGCTGTTTATTAATGGCTCCAACATGGCTAATAGCAGTTGGCTCATTTCTTACAATTTCCGCTTTCTTGCCTGCAAGCTTATCCTCTACCTTCTCTATCTGCTCAACTCTCTTCTCAGCCCTAAATACATTAGAATCCTTAATAATGCCATTATCATTGACCTTAACCTTATCTTCACTTACCCATGTTCCATCACTCATATCCCTCACACTAACATTCAAAGCATCAGATGAGATATTAACCGAAAGATTAACCACATTAGCAGAAACATTTACTACCTTAATCCATCTTACAGGCCTATTTATAACCACCTGTGGCTTAACTAAGCTCTCAGTAACATTCACTTCAGAGGCGCTCAATGGCTTCTCAATAACTTCAACAGTAAACAGATTAGAACTGACATTATAATAACCATCATCAGCAGTAACAAACATATATCTTTTACCAGTAAAGTTATGTTCAGGCAATATCCTAAAACCAGAACCCCTAATGCTCAAGTTTATATTCTCAACATCATAAACAGAATAATTCAGCTTATCTCCATCCTTATCCTCAAAATACTCATTCAGATCAATTATCATATCATCATTCTTATACAACGTGATATTTCCTATCTCTTTAATCAAAGAAGGCATATTCTTGCTTACATTAATATCTTCTTCAACAGAATACCTTATTGAATCAACAGTTAAGTTTCCATCTTCAACAACAAACACCAATTTAAATGAACTTTCATTAAATCCATGCAATAAGCAAGTATCAATACAAATATCATTAAAGCTTATCATTTCCTCATAGAATTCAGCCACAGCCTCTTCAACATTAGAATAAACAATATCTGAATAGATATTTTCAATATCCAGTGAATAATCAGCATATATAACCTGGGATTTAACCAGATTCTTATCACCTGAATCATACCTGCCATAACTCAAATATAAGCTGGAATTCCACTCACCAGAACTCCCTAAACCAATCAAAGCGCAGCAATCATCTGCCCCATAACAAACCATTACATTATTGATATCCCACTTAGTGCATAGCTTAGAAGAATCAACATTCCATCCAAACTCGCTTTCAACATCAAACTTAAATACATCTTCAAATCCTTTTCTTCCACTCTCTAACCCATTAATCAAGATATTCTTACCATCAGAAACCTCTTCAACATTCTCATCACTAATTGCTAATCCAGTAACACTTCCAACTCCAGAACTGCTCAACCTATCACTATCGAATATCAGATACAAGCTTCCATTTCTCTCTAGATAAGCCTTAGCATGACCATTTTTACTCAAAGTCCCATCTAATCTTATCGACTTCAATGAACCTCTGGAATAGAACGTATAATTATAATCCGAGTTTAGCATCAAAGACACATTTTGCTCATAAGCAAAATCCTTGCTGATTGTTACATATCCAGTATAGCTGCTCATAAATCCTATTCCAAACAACATAGCAATAAGCAGAACAGCAGCTATTGGCTTGTAATCTACAAGCATCAATCTCTTTCCTTTTAATTTCTCACTAGAAGTTTCTATAAACTTATCACAATGCTCTTTCCATCCATCTCTTGTCTTCCCTTCTATCTTTTTGCTTAATAACCCATAATACTCTTCTTCACTTATTACTCCATTTTCAAAGTCTTTCTTGATTGCATTTGAATCAGCTTCTATCTTATTCTTGATGCTCTTTGTTTCTTTCAGCTTATTGTTCAGCAAGATCAGTCTTTCTCTTTCATCACCATCTGCTAATCGCACTATCTCTGACTTTGCAATAAACTCATCACAATAGCTCTTCCACTCATCTCTTGTCTTTCCGTCTATCTTTTGGTTCAGGAATACATAATATTCCTCTTTGCTTATCACCCCGTTTTCTAAACTGTTTTTTATATCTGATATATCTTCTTCTATTCTTTCCCTTAACTCTTTTATCTCATCTAATCTGTCTACACTATCTTTCTGCTCAACAGCTAAACTCTCAGATTTCGCAATTGACTTATCACAATATTCCTTCCATTCTTCTCTTGTTTTGCCTTCTATCTCTTGCTTTAGATATAGCTTATACTCTCTTCCACTAATCAATCCATTTTGATAGCTCCCTCTAATCTCAGCCAGATCCTTTTCTATTCTTTCCTTTATCTTCCTTATCTCATCTAATTTCTCTCCCTCATCCTTCTGCTCAAACATCAAGTCGAAGATGGACTTATCACAATACCCTATCCATTCTTCTCTTGTTTTGCCTTCTATCTCTTGCTTTAGATATAGCTTATACTCTCTTCCACTAATCAATCCATTTTGATAGCTCTCTCTAATTTCAGCTAGATCCTTTCCTATTCTTTCCTTTATTTCTCTAAAATACTCTAGCCTTTCTTCTACATCAAACTCTTCACTTTTCGTTGCTATATCCTTATTTCTCATTCTTTGTTTTCTTCTTTGCCTGGCTGTATGAAGTCCATATTGTTTTGTAGTCTCGTTTCAAAAGCTTAGCAATCTCTTTAAAGCTCAATTTCAGTTCATCCTTAAGGTACATAGAAGCTGATTCCAACATTCCCAATTTCTCATTAAATATAGAGATAGGAATCACAATTTCTTCAGTTTTTCTCGTCAATAAACCTTTAACCTCTTCTTCAATCAGAAGATGTTTCTTTTTAACACTAGCGAGAACTCTATCTATTTCACTGCTGGAACCCAGCTTTTTATTCATTAACTTCTTATTTAATAAGAACTATTTATAAATATTTCGATTTTATTCTTATCTAATAGGAATAAACCCCCCATCGCATATATGCGAAACATTTATTAACTTTGAAGATTCTACATTCTTAGGGGGTAAAAATGCAGGCTTCAATTGTTTTTCTCGGTACAGGGCAAGGCTCTTTTGTCATAGGCAGAGACATCCTTTCTTCAGGCGGTTTTGTGATCCAGGTAGATGAAAACCAATTCCATATTGATCCTGGCCCAAACTCATTAAGAAATGCAGCTCACTCAGGCATTAATCTAAGGTCAAACACAGCCCTCCTAGTCTCTCACGCTCATTTAAACCACTCAAATGATGTAAATGCCGTAATTGATTCAATGACTTACTCTGGTTTTGATAAAAAAGGAGTCTTAGTTTCAAACAAAACAGTTGTTAGTGGTCAAGATCAATACAAACCCACTCTACTGCCGCATTACAGAGATTTTTTAGAGCGTTTCATAGTCCTGGAAGCAGGCCAGCGTGTTGGAATAAACGAAGTAGAGATACAGGCTTTAAAAACAAAGCACTCAGAACCAAACGCAATAGGCTTTAAGTTCTTCACACCTTATTTTACCTTATCTTACTCAGCTGACACCAAATACTTCCCAGAACTTATAGAAGAATACAAAAACTCAAATATCTTGATCTTAAATGTTCCGCATATCTTAAAAGATGATGCAAAAGACAATCTTTGCATAGAAGACGCAATAAAGATAGTAAAAGAAGTAAGGCCCAAATTAGTAATTATCCAGCATTTTGGTGTAGAGATGGTAAAAGGCGACCCATTATTCCAGATAAGAGAGATTCAGAAATCAACTGGTATCCAGACAATCTCTGCAAAAGACGGCATGATCATTGACCTGATATCTTATTCTGTGGACCGTGGCCAAAGAACATTGCAGGCATACCCTAAAGAACAAAAGATAGAGATAAGGCACGAATCAATAAAAGAACCAGAAAAAGAGGAAGAACCTGCACAAGAAGAATACATCCCAATAGAAGAGATCAAAGAACAGCAAACAGAGCTTTCAGATCAAAACATCTTAGACTCTGAAAAAACACTAAAAGAGATTCTTAAACAAGATTAATTAACAACACAACTGCATAACCTAATAAACAGCCAACACTTAAGATAGGCATTGCAGGGTAAAACTTATCTTTCTGTCCTTTTGTCAATAAAAACAACAAAGCAAAACTTGTAAAAACAGGAATTATCAAACTTTTTAAGAACCCAAAAAGAAATCCATTATCAATTATCAATCCCTTCATAACTACACCTGCAAACAACAAAGGAAATCCAATATCTCCCCCGCCTAAGATGGCTGTCCTTACAACACTTACACCTTTAACCTTTTTCTTAGATTTAACCTCACTCTTAGCTCCTTTGTAAGGTATCAATAATCCAGCAAAAACCTTTGAATCTGTCTGGAACTTAGCCATGGTTATCATATGCTTTATCTTAAACACAGCTATAAAATCATAGATTGAGATAAAGATAAGCAGCATAATCACTGCAAAAACATTCATCACAGGAACAAATATCGCAGCTAACCCCCCATAGACAAATATTTCAGTTAAATTATGGATAATTACATTTGGCCTGAATATCTTATATACAGCAAGTAAAACACTGATAACAAAAGCCAGATAAGCATTCATAAAAGCTGAAAAAGATATCGATAAGCACAAGACAACAGCCAAAAAGAACCAGACTTTCCATAAAAATGTCCTCTTAAACTTAACAAGCAATAACACTAACAAAGTTCCTATTATCACAGCAGTGATTATAAACACAAAAGAGCTTTTTTCATCCATTGGCGGCCTTTCAATATCATAAGGAAGATTAACAAACATTACCTTGCCAGTTTCCTTAGTAGCCTCATGGTCAATATAACCATTCGTAACCAACAATCCAACAACTTGAGCAACAAAAAACAGCATAACAAGCATAAAAGTAACACTGATAGTATGTTTCATAAACTAATCTTAACTTAGCTTGTATATAAAGTTATTGCAGATTAAATACCCAATTCCTATAAAACTTATTTAATCTGCAAGATTGTAAATTTAACCAAATAAGAAAAATTCAGTTAAATTTACAATAATTGAAAAATAAATCTAACTTATCTCTTTCGCATGAATCGGCTTTATCAGGATTCCTTCTGGTTTCTTCTCAAATACGCCATAATCCCCTGGCTTAATATTAAAATCCTTAATAACTCTGGTTGGAAATCTCATTACCATTGAATCTCCAAGAACCCCAAATTTCCTGACAAGCTGCCTTCTTCCGGTTTTGATATCAAACTTGATAAGCTCGCTGGAAGTATAGTATTCTTCACCGCATTTTTGGCATTTTAAACAGTCTAGAGTTACCCCTTCTTTGATACATTTGCTTATTTGAACATCTGCTCCACATTTATAGCAAGTTTTCATGAATTTTTTCATTTTGACCTGTCCTCCATCTTTTTGCTTGTTGGTTTTATATGAATTAATATAACATTTTCATGTTCCACATATGATAAGCATAAGTATTTCCCACGAAATGGATAAAACACATTGTATTTATTCTGGTTTTTCGATAGTGTATAAAGTATAGGCAAATCCTATATCTTTACTACACTAGGAAAAAGCGTTAGCTTTTTTCGTACTAAAATGTGCTCTCCACCCCCTAGTACATCTAAAACAAATTCCAACGGTTTCTTTAATATACCAAGTTCTTCCTTGAAATGCCATGTGAATACTAACAGCTTACCCTTCCAGTACATATCTTCAAACATTATCTCTATCACCTAAAAGATATCTATAGTAACAGATAGATATTTATAAGCTTTTCGCTTTTTTCCTGCTAGAAAACTTTGCTCAAAATAAGAAATGAGCTGTTAACTCTATTGGATATGGATTTTGAGCAAAATCTATACTTTCTAACAACAAATCCAAAACCAATAAATACTACCTAACTAATCCAACATATAGATTCAAAAATGACAAGGTATTATCCGTGGCGATTTTAAAGGAATTCTAGAGCTTTATTTAGTTAAAAAACCACAATTTAGCCTTATTTCAGCAAAAATAGCCTTAAAAATCAATAAAAGACTAATAAAACTCATAGAATACCTTATCGACTTTTTACTCCTCCAGCCTAAAGAAAAAGGTTTATATAATCTCATTTTCCACCGTATATTTAACAAACGATTGGCTCGAGAACCGTACATTCGGGTGGAAAATGAGAACAAGAAAATCAGCTCAGCTGATTTTTCTTCGATTATAACCTTTCTCGAGAACATTAAACCCGGGGTGGTTTTATAGTGGAACACTTTTTAGAAAGAATAAAAAACGCAAAACAAGATGAGATTATTCCTGTTTACAAAGTGATAGATGGACCTATAGACTCAGTTGAATTCTTTGCAAAACTCTCTGATTATGGCAGAAAATCCAACTCTATCTTATTAGAATCAGCAGATATCATCCCAAAATATGGTGAACTTAGCATAGGGAGCGCCTCCCCTTGCCTAAAATTAACAGGTTTAAAAGAAGATTTTGAGATAAAAGCACTAAATCAGCTGGGAAAAAAGCTGTTAAAGCTTTTAAAAAACGATTTAAGCTTCTGCGACAAGATAATCTTCAAACAGGACTTAATCAAAGGAAAACTAGCTCCAAAAAGAAAAAATGTTTCAGAAGAAGAAAGATTAAAGCTAAAAACCCATATTGATATAATCAAAGCATTAGCCTTCAAGTTCAAACCAACAGAAAAACCATTCATACCTTATTGCGGCCTTTTCGGAGCAATATCATATGATTTTATAGATCAATTTGAAGACCTCCCTCAAAACAAAGAAGACCTTCTGCAAAATCCAGACTACGAATTATATTTCTTAGACAACCTTTTCCTAGCAGACCACAAAAAAGGCAAGACCTATTTCATAGCAAATGCCTTAATAACAGATAACAACAGAGATGAAATATACAAAAACTGCATAAAAACCATCTCAAACTATGAAAAAGCCCTAACCCAAAAACCACCAAAACCAAAAAAATTCAAGCCAAAAAAACAGGAACTCTCAACAGATACAACAAAAGAAGAATATGAAGAGATAGTCTCAAAGATGAAAACTCATATTCTCCAGGGGGATATATTCCAGGTTGTTCCTTCAAGAACAATAATTGCAGATTATAATGCAGAGCCACTTGACATTTATCAGACCCTTAGAAAATTAAATCCGTCTCCTTATATGTTTTTCATGAATCAGGGAAAGGACATATTACTAGGCGCTTCTCCAGAGATGTCATTAAGAGTACAAGGAGATGAAAAAAAGACAGTTGAGATAAGGCCAATAGCAGGAACAAAACCCAGAGGTTTAATAAATGAAAAGATAGACCTTGATCTTGACTCAAGATATGAAACAGAGCTCAAGATAGATGAAAAAGAGCTTGCAGAACACACCATGCTTATAGATTTAGCCAGAAACGATGTTGCAAAAATCTCAGAAACAGGAACAAGATTTTGTAATGAGCCATTTGTAGTTGAAAAATACTCGCATGTTCAGCATTTAGTTTCAAATGTAACTGGAATTCTAAAAAAAGACTTAGATGCCTTGCATGCTTATCTTGCAACAATGAACATGGGTACATTGACAGGCTGCCCAAAAGTAGAAGCAATGAAACTAATCAGAGCTCACGAAAAAAACAAAAGAGGCTTTTATGGCGGTGCAGTTGGATACATCACACCTAACGGCGATATGGACACTACAATTGTAATAAGAAGCATGTTCCTCAAAAACAACAAAGCCTACATAAGAGCAGGAGCAGGCATTGTTTATGATTCTATACCTGAAAATGAATTCATAGAAACAGAAAAAAAGGCAAAAGCATGCCTAAAAGCAATAACCTTGGCAGGTGGTCTGAAGTGAGAGTTCTGTTTATCGATAACTTTGATTCATTCACCTATAACCTAGTTGATGAATTCCAGAAAAGAGACTGTGAAGTCTTAGTATACCGAAACAACATAGACATAAAAACCATGGATCAAATCATAAAAAAATTTAAACCAAGCTTAATAGTTATCTCTCCTGGTCCAAGCACACCAAAAAATGCAGGCATATCTAAAGAGATAATCCAAAATTACCACGAATCAATTCCTATCTTTGGAGTTTGCCTTGGTCACCAATGCATAATCGAAGTATTTGGCGGTAGAGTAGACAAAGCAGTTGAAACAATCCACGGAAAACCTTCAAAAATAACTCACGATAAACAAGGGATATTTAAAGGCTTAGAAAATCCATTCCAGGCAGGAAGATACCACAGCTTAGCAGGTTATGATATACCTTATTGTCTTGAAATAACAGCAAGAACAATAGACAGAGACATAGTCATGGCCGTTCGTCATAAAGAATTCCCAGTTATAGGTGTTCAGTTCCATCCAGAATCAATCTTAACTCCAATTGGCGGTTTAATCATCAACAATCTTATCGGGATGATTAAAAAATGAGCTTAGAAATTTTTATATTTCTGGCTCATTTAAAATGCGGTGATTTTAAATGATCAAAGAAGCGATTTATAAATTAATAGAAAAGCAAGACCTGACAATGCAGGAAGCAGAATCAGTCATGGACGAAATAATGTCTGGAAAAGCAACAGACGCTCAGATTGCTGGCTTTTTAGTAGCTCTAAGATTAAAAGGCGAAACAATAGATGAAATCACAGCTTGCGCAAAAGTCATGCGCCAAAAATCATCAAGGATAAAACCCAAAGCTCACTCTAAACTAATAGATGTTGTTGGCACAGGAGGAGATAGCTCAGGAACATTCAATATCTCAACAACTGCATCATTTGTTGTTGCTGGAGCAGGAATCCCGGTTGCAAAACACGGCAACAAAGGAGTATCATCAAAATCAGGCTCAGCAGATGTACTCTCAGCTCTAGGAATCAACATAAACTTAGAGCCAAAAAAAGTAGAGCAATGCATTGATGAAGTCGGAATTGGATTTATGTTCGCTCCAACCTTCCATAGTTCAATGAAATATGCAATAGGCCCAAGAAAAGAGCTTGGGATAAGAACCATTTTCAATATTCTCGGCCCATTAACAAACCCAGCAGAAGCTCCATACGAGCTTATGGGTGTTTTTAGTGAATCTTTAGTTGAGCCAATGGCAGAAGTCTTAGGTAAATTAGGCTGCAAGCACGCTTTAGTTGTTCATGGTAATGGCTTAGATGAGCTCACCATATGTTCAAAAACAAAAGTAGCTGAATACAAAGACAATAAAGTAAACACTTATGAGATAGATCCAAAAGATTTCAACATAAAAACAGCATCTTTAAACGATATCAAAGGAAACTCACCAGAAGAAAATGCAAAAATCACATTAAATATCCTTGAAGGAAAAGAAAAAGGCCCAAAAAGAGACATTGTTCTATTAAACGCAGGTGCAGCTATCTACACAGCAGGCATGGCAAAAACCATAAAAGAAGGAATAGATCTTGCAAAAAATTCTATTGATTCTGGCAAAGCTTTAGAAAAGCTTAATAAGTTGAAAGTTTGGACTAATAAATAAGTCCTCTTATTATTCTATGAGGGTTAGGAAAATGATACTAGACAAGATAGTAAACCAAAAGAAGAAAGAAGTGCAAAAAAGGAAAAAAAGGCTTCCTTTGACTAGATTAAAGCCTCTTCTGAAAAACTCAGACAGTGACTTCAAAAAAGCGCTCAGCAAAGGATTCAGCTTAATAGCTGAAATCAAAAAAGGCTCACCTTCAGAAGGCATCATAAACAACAGATTTAACTTAGAAGAGATAGCAAAAATCTACCAGAAAAACAAGCACGTAAAAGCAATCTCAGTATTGACAGACAAGAAATTCTTCTTCATGGGCCCAACCTGCTTGATAGAAACAAGAAAATTAACAAATAAACCCCTGCTAAGAAAGGATTTCATAATAGACGAATATCAAGTATATGAATCAAGGTTTTATGGCGCAGATGCAATCTTGCTGATAGCAGCCATACTAAGTCAAAATCAGATCAACAAATTCATAGAAATCGCAAAAAAATACAAAATGCGCTGCTTAGTTGAAGTCCACACAGAACAAGAACTAAAAAAAGTTCTAAAGACAAAAGCAGAGCTCATAGGAATCAACAACAGAAACCTAGATACATTGAAAGTAGACCTAAACACAACCATAGCTCTAGCAAAAAAAATAAAAAAGAACCAGATTATAGTAACAGAATCAGGCTACAACTCAAAAAAAGAGATAAAAACAGTAAAAAACAAAGTCAATGCAGCATTAATCGGAACATCCATATTAAAA
>JAHJAV010000058.1 GCA_018813685.1 Nanobdellota archaeon
ACTAAAACAACAAAGATTTAAATACCTTCATTTCATATGGAAGTATATGGGAGAAAAAGGTTTAACCTCGTTTTTTGAAGATTTCCTAAGCAAAGAAAGCTTATTTTCTAATAAACAGGCTTTGCAGAGCTCCTTCATTCCAGAAACCATCTCTCACAGAGATTCAGAAATAAAACAGGTAGCAAACATCTTAGCACCAACCTTAAAATTAGAAAAACCATCTAACTTATTCATTTATGGTAAAACTGGCACAGGTAAAACACTGACAATAAAACACATAACCCAAAACCTTTCAAACTTAGCCAAAGAAAGAAACATCCCACTAAAAATAATCTACTTAAACTGTAAACTAAAAAAGATAGCAGACACTGAATATAGGTTAATCGCTCAGTTAGTAAGGGAACTCGGAAGTGAAATAGCGGCAACAGGCCTTCCAACAGACGAAGTCTACAAATCGTTCTTTAACATCCTAGACTCACAAAAACAACATATCTTATTAATCCTCGATGAAATAGATCAACTAGTAAAAAAAACAGGAGACGAAATATTATACAATCTTGTAAGGGTTAATGAAGACCTAAAACAATCCCAAATAACTTTAGTAGGTATTTCAAATGACCTTATCTTCGTAGATACTTTAGACCCTAGAGTTAGATCATCTTTATCAGAAGAAGAGCTTGTTTTTCCACCATACAATGCAATACAGATTCAGGATATTTTAAGGCAGCGCTCAAAAGAAGCATTCAAAGAAGGTTCATTAGGTGAGGGCGTTATTGAAAAGTGTGCAGCTTATGCTGCAAGAGAGCACGGAGATGCAAGAAGGGCATTAGAGCTTTTAAGGGTAGCCGCAGAGGTAGCAGAAAGAAACAACTTAAAAACAGTTAACATAACCCACATTGACGAAGCAGAAGACAAGATAGAGAAAGATAGAATTATAGACACCATAACCCACCAGCCAAAACAATCCCAAGCAACCCTTTATTCAATCATCTCATTGTTCCTCAAAAGAAAAGAAAGCATATTCACCGGCGACATATATGAGGTCTACAAAAACATCTCTCCTCAAATAGGGCTAAGGCCTTTAACACAAAGGAGAATCTCAGATATAGTTGCAGAATTAGACATGTTAGGGATAATAAACGCAAAAGTGATTTCAAAAGGGCGCCACGGCAGAACTAGGGAAATATCTGTTTTGGTTCCGCCGGTTATCCTAAATAAGATGAAAAAAGTATTGGAAGAAGGATTGGCACTATCTTAGCCGTACTAAGCACAGTCCTTCTCACCCGAAAATGGAGCAAGAACTTATTCATAAAAAGAGTATTGTCGATTTTTTCCTTAAAAAAGACATCTTGCTAAGTTCAGATGTTTTGGATTTCTTAGAAGAAAATGATATTGAAAAGATATACAGCTTAATCAATGAAAAAACAAAAATAGAAAACTTTCTCCTTTTCAACAAAGACCTGAATGAAGCCCTAAAAAATAGCCCTCGTTTGGACACAAACTGGCTTGAGCTAGATAAATCCAAGGCAATGTTGGAAAAAGGGAAAGACAACAAAGCTTACCCCCAATTCATAAAATTTCTCCAAACATCAAAACAGGTAAAAAAAGATGAAAAGGTAAAAATCATATTCTCCTACGAAGAGGACTCAAAAAAAAGAGATGCGCAGGATTTTGTTCACTACTTTAACGCAAGATACAAGGCAATAGAAAAAATCCTTAGGTCAAGGCCAGAACTAAAGAATTTAACAACAATAAACAGGATACTAAACAAAAGAGACAAAGAATCTATATCTTTTATAGGTATTGTCAAAGACAAGCATACTACCAAAAACGGCAACCTAATCCTGACTTTAGAAGACCAGACTGGATTCATAAACGTCCTTATCAACAAAACAAAACCAGAAATATTTGAAGACGCAAAATCCATAGTTCTAGATGAGGTTTTAGGAATACTTGGAGTTAACAGCCAGAATATTGTTTTTGCCAATAAGGTGTTCTGGCCTGACACATCCATAAAGGAATTTAAAAAAAGCCCGGACGAAGCTTATGCAATATTTCTTTCAGATATCCATATAGGCTCAAACAATTTCCTTCCAGATGCCTTTAATAAATTCTTAGCATGGATTAACCAAAAAGTAGGCAACGATACTCAAAAAGAAATAGCTTCAAAAGTCCAGTACATATTTATTATAGGTGACTTGGTCGATGGCTGCGGCATTTATCCTGGCCAAGACAAAGAACTCATAATCAAAGACATATATGCCCAATATGAAGAATGCGCAAGGCTTTTAGCTCAAATTCCTCAGAGAATTCCTTTGATTATCTGCCCGGGGAATCACGATGCTATGAGGATAGCAGAACCCCAGCCGCCCTTCTATCAGGACTTCGCAAAACCCCTATACGATTTGCCTAATATAATCTCAGTTTCAAACCCTTCTTTGATTAACATCCATTCATCAGAAAAATTTTCAGGTTTTGATGTCCTCCTTTATCATGGTTATTCTTTTGATTATTATGTTGCTAATGTCGATTCTATCAGAAATAAAGGTGGCTACGACAGGGCAGACTTGATAATGAAGTTCTTATTAAAAAGAAGGCATTTAGCCCCTACACACACATCTAATCTTTATGTTCCAGACATCACACAAGACCCTTTAGTCATCTCAAGGGTTCCTGACTTTTTCGCAACAGGCCACATCCACAAATCAATAGCAGCAAACTACAAAAACATAACTCTGATAAGTGGCTCTTGCTGGCAGTCAAAAACCGAGTTTCAGGAAAAAGTAGGCCACAACCCAGAACCAGGCAGAGTCCCTATTGTGAATCTAAAAACCCGAGATATAAAAATATTAAAATTTTTGTGAAATAAAACCAATAAAAAAATAACAACCAACCGATAAAAATGGAACTGATAGCAAGCAAGGAAATGCAAAAATACTTTGAGGAGATAGATTCAAAGGTAAAATCAGCCTATTCCGTAGCTGCAAAAGCAAGAAAACAAGGATATGATCCTGAAAAAGAAGTTGCAGTTCCATTGGCAAAGAACATGGCTGAGAGGGTAGAAGGATTAATATCAACTATCGCGCCAATGATAGCTAATTCTGGCCTTTCAAAAAGAATAAAAGAGCTCGAAAAGGAATTTGGAGACTTAGATTGGAGAGTAGCATTAAAGATTTCTCTTGAAGTCGCTCAGGAAAAGATATGCAAATTCGATAACCGTATGCAGGCAATCGAAACAGGGATAAGGGTAGGTTTAGCATACCTCACATTAGGTATTGTAGCTTCGCCAATAGAGGGTTTTGTTGAATTAAAAGTAAGAAAAAGAAAAGATGGAAAAGAATATCTTGCAATAAGGTACTCTGGCCCGATAAGATCAGCAGGAGGCACAGCAGCAGCAGTTTCAGTTATTGTTTCTGATTACGTAAGGAAAAACATGGGTTACGCGCCATACGATCCAACAGAAGAAGAAGTTCAACGTTTGGTAACAGAACTTTACGATTATCATGAAAGGGTCACTAATCTTCAATATCTCCCCAGCAGAGATGAGATTGCATTTTTGATGAGAAACATACCTATACAGATTGATGGTGATCCATCAGAAGAAGTGGAAGTTTCACAATTCAAAGACCTGGCAAGAATCGAGACAAACAGGATAAGATCAGGTCCCTGCCTTGTTATAGGTGAAGGAATTGCGCAGAAAGCGCCTAAATTATGGAAACAGCTTAGTAAATGGGGCAAGGAATTTGGCTTGGATGAATGGATGTTTATCAAGGAGTTCATAGATTTACAGAAAAAAGTTAAATCAAAAAGCGTACAAAAAACAGGCAAAGTTGCCCCAATATATACTTACATAGAAGATCTTGTTGCAGGCCGTCCTGTGCTCACACACCCCTTAAGGGCAGGTGGATTTAGATTAAGGTATGGTAGATCAAGAGTATCTGGTTATTCATCTGCTTCAATCCATCCAGCATTAACATATACTTTACAAAAATATCTTGCAACAGGCACTCAATTAAAGGTTGAAAGGCCAGGAAAAGCAGCATCCCTTTCTTGTTGCGATTCAATTGAAGGCCCAGTAGTCAAGTTAAAAACCGGAGATGTTCTTAGGGTTGAAACAACAGCGCAGGCAAAAAAACTGATGAATGAAGTAGAGGAAATATTGTTTTTAGGGGATATTCTTTTCAACTATGGCGACTTTTTTAACAGGGCCCATGTTCTTTTGCCTCCTGGTTATTGTGAAGAGTGGTGGGTCCAGGAACTGGAAAAATCAATAGTAGACACATTTGGCACTCTTGCTTTAGATAAGCTTTCAGAGCTCACAAACATTCCCTTAACTCAATTAGAATCACTCCTTAAAGACCCATTAAAAAACAAGCTCAATCCCTCAGAAATAATCCAACTTTCACTCAAGCTAGGAATACCTCTCCACCCCTACTATACTTTTCATTGGGATCTTATCACCCAAAAAGACCTATTGGATATTTTAAATTGGCTCCACGAATCAAAAGTAGTCATAGAAGAAGAAAAAATTCAAAAGATAATCCTCCCATTTGACAAAGAAAAAAAAAGGGCAATAGAGCTTATTGGATTGCCTCATAAAGTTGTTGGCACAGAATATATAATAATAGAAAAAGAAGAAGCTCCTTCAATCGTAGAAATATTTAATCTTTTAGACAGTGGCAATTTTGAAAAAACAAAAGAGATAATAAAAGAAAACAAAGACAAAAAGCCATTAGAGATTATCAATATATTCTCCAAGATAAAACTTAGAGATAAATCAGGATATTTTATAGGCGCAAGAATGGGCAGGCCTGAAAAAGCCAAGGTGAGAAAATTAGCAGGATCCCCTCATGTTTTATTCCCTGTTGGGGAAGAAGGCGGAAAATTAAGATGCTTCCAGTCAGCGATTGAAGCCGGAAAAGTAACTTCAGATTTTTCACTATATCAATGCGAACATTGTAAAAAAGAAACAGTCTTTAGTGTTTGTGAAACCTGCAATAAACCAGCCAAAAAAACCTATTTCTGCAAAACCTGCGGTATTATAGGCGCAGAAGAATGCCAGCACGGAAAAGCAAGCCCATACAAAAGAAAAGAGATAAACATCAAACACCTTTTTGAAAAGCTTCTTGAAAAACTAGATGACAAGACCCTTCCAGATTTGATCAAGGGGGTTAGGGGAACTTCAAACAAAGAACACATCCCAGAGCATTTATTAAAAGGGATTCTTAGGGCAAAGCATGAAGTTTATGTAAACAAAGACGGCACAACAAGATATGATATGACCCAGTTGCCTATCACCCACTTTAAGCCAAAAGAGATACAGACAAGCGTTGAAAGATTAAAAGAACTAGGCTATGAAAAAGACATTTATGGAAAAGAAATTACAGGCATCAACCAGATCCTAGAATTAAAGCCCCAAGATGTGATTCTCCCATCCTGCGATGACTCTCCTGAAGAAGGTGCAGACAAGATCCTATTTAGGACAGCCAAATTCATAGACGAGCTTTTAGCAAAGCTTTACCATTTAGAACCTTTCTACAATCTAAAATCAGAAAAAGATCTTGCAGGCAGCTTGGTCGTTGCATTAGCCCCTCACACATCTGCAGGGATTGTTGCCAGAATAATCGGTTTTTCAAAAACTCAGGGATTTTTTGCTCATCCGATGATTCATGCTGCTACTAGAAGGGATTGTTTTGTTTACAGCAGCAAAATATCAGTTTACAATAAAACAGAGCGTAAATGGTTGGAACTAGAGATAGGCAAGTTTGTCGAATCATTTAAGCCATCAAAAAAAGCAGACAACTACGGAACATTAGTCAAAGAAATAAACGATTATTACACCATGTCTTTGAATCCAGAAAGCAAAAAATTAGAATTATCCAAAATTCATGAAGTTTCTGCGCATACTCCTTCAGATATCCTTGAATTAACTTTAGAAGATGGCAGAATATTAAAGCTCACTTCCACCCATTCTATTTTTACAAAAGGCCTAGTCAAAAAGAGGGCAAATTGCTTAAAACAAGGAGACCAATTAGTCATCCCTTATAAAACCAATATAAAAGAAAGGGACCTCAAAAACCTAGACCTATTAGGCATTTTAAGAAACAGCAAAGGCTTAATGGTCAGAAACTCATCTAAAGAGATTTATAATTTAGTCAAAAAAGCAGGAGGAAGAAAAAAGTTTAGAGAACTTTATGGATTAAAAAAGAGCGAACTTGACAATTATCTTTTGAGAGATAGTTTTCCTTTAAAATTATCCTCTAAGCTAAAGATAGCTCCTAAAAAAATAGGTTTTATAAGGGGCAAGATTTCAGTAAACTCAAATATGCCCTTAGGAAATGATTTCTTCTACTTAATCGGCCTTTATATTGCAGAGGGATTTGCAAGAAAAAAAGATATTGGCAAGGGATATTACCAAATTTCAATCGCAGCCACAGAAAAAGAGATAAGGGAAGATATTATTAAAATAATGAAAAAATATTTTAATCTGAATCCATCAGAAAATCACATAGACCATCTAACTTTTTCTAGTAGGATATTATATGAGCTGTTTGTTGATTATTTTAAATTAGGAAACAATGCACACAATAAAAATATTAATTTTTTCTTGGATTTAGAAAAAGAAAAGTTATCCTACCTCTTGAAAGGATACCTAGATGGAGACGGTTCAGTATCTCTTGGCGATTTAAAAGTAACTTTTGATACAGTCAGCAGAGATCTTATAAACAACATGAGATTTGTGTTCGGCAGGTATGGGATATTTATATCCTCCTACAAATACAAGAAACAGCCAGGACCAAAAGTAAGGCAATTCTACCTGAAAAAAGCAAGGGACATACCCGAATTTGAAATCACCAAACTAAAAGTTTCAAGCAAATTTGTTTCCATATTCAATTCATCAATAGGCTTTAAATTAAAGAGAAAACAATCCATCTTAAAAAAAATATTAAAAGACATAAAACCCAAATATAACAAAATAGAATTTGATAATCAATTTGCGTACCCTAAAATTATGGGGATCAAACACTCTAACCAAAAAACATACTGCTTAAATATTGAAAAAAATCACAATTTTTTGGCTGATGGAGTATTAGTCCATAATTGCGATGGTGACGAGGCCTCAGTTTCATTATTATTAGACATTCTAATCAACTTTTCAAGGAAATTCTTACCTAATAGCAGAGGCGCAACACAAGACGCTCCTCTTGTTTTGACTTCCTACATTATTCCTTCAGAAGTAGACGATATGGTTTTTGATCTGGATATATGCAAAAAATATCCTCTGGAGTTTTATGATGCGTGCCTTAACTTCAAGCAGCCATGGGATGTCGTAATAGAGCAATTAGGCAAGCGCCTGAACAAAGAAACCCAATATGAAGGCATGTGGTTTACACACCATACAGACGACATAAACTCTGGAGTAAGATGTTCTGCCTATAAAACCCTCCCTTCAATGGAAGAGAAACTTAAAGGCCAGATGGAACTAGCAGAAAAGATACGCGCAGTAGACACATCAGACGTTGCCAGATTAGTCATAGAAAAACATTTCATAAGGGACATAAAAGGAAACCTAAGAAAATTCTCGCAGCAGATGTTTAGATGCGTAAACTGCAATGAAAAATACAGAAGGCCTCCTTTGGTGGGTAAATGCATCAAGTGCGGGGGTAAAGTTATCTTCACAATATCAGAAGGCTCAATTGTAAAATACCTTGAACCAGCAATAAGCCTTGCTGCAAAATACGATCTTCCAGCCTATCTAAAGCAAAGTTTAGAGCTTACAAAAAGAAGAGTAGAGGGCGTTTTTGGAAAAGACAAAGAAAAGCAGGCAGGATTAGGCCAGTGGTTTGGTTAATAAATTTAAACTATTCAAGAATTGCCTGGGCATGAGGGATATCTTTTATTTTTATAATATTCTTTTTATCCACTATCCCTAGATTCAAGGCTAATTTTATACTCCCTTCACCAACAATATTCACCATATACGTCCCTTTTATCATCTCAATAGTTTCTTTTTCATTCTTCGCTTCCCCATTATAAAAACTAGAAGTCAAATCAAGCTGATTATTTCCCTCTTCAAACTTTTTGCGCAAAAGCCCGTCATCACAGATAGCCAATACTTTTCTCCCATCATCAGTTTTATGGACCTTGACTATCATTCTATTCAAAACTTTGATTTTATTGGGTGCTTTGCGCCGCACGCTTGGCATTTCAAGAATGTAAATTTGCCATCTTTCTCTATCTTTGTATCTGGCTTCCCGCATTCTGTGCAAAGCACAAACTCATGGGCATACTGCTGTATCTTTTCATTTATCCTGGAAGCACTTACTTTTGTTCCCATGATAACAGAGCCGCTTTTCTTTACCTCACCAGGAGTTGCCAGCTCTTTCAATATATATTTCAAAAGGTGATCAGGATTTCTTCTTAACACATCTGCTATCTGAAGAAAATTAACCAACACAGTTCTATTTCCCTGCATATGCCCTTTTATCTTGGGTATCTCAAATCTTTCTTTCTCAAAAACAGACTGAGGTAATTTCTCTCTTGCTTTTTTTAATAATTCTGTGTATTCCATACCTCCAAGAAATCCCAGACTATATATAAAGTTAATTGTTTTGAGAAACCGACAATTTACTAAATCCACCCAAAAAACAAAGTTTTTTATATCCATCAATTAAAATCATTTTATGGTAATAGAATCCCTTATTAACCCATTCAAAGCAGAGAGAAAGCCATGGGAAATGTTCTTTGTGGGTGCATTTTATTCTTCTGTAGCTATCTTGTTAAGCCTCTGGGTTTTCAAGCCGCACGCTAGTTTGGTTATGGTTTTCCTGACTACTTTTGCATGCGTCCCTATTATTTATGGAACATTAAAACTAGAAGAAAAAAAAGACATGGAAATAGATGATGAAAAGATGCTGATAAAAGAGCACGGAAAAGCGCTTTCATTCTTTATTTTTATGTTTTTGGGCATTACTATATCATTTACTTTATGGTATCTCCTTCTCCCACCTGATTTGTCAAGTGCAACATTCTCTATCCAGGCAAAGACAATCAGTGACATAAACACCAGGGTAACTGGCCAAAGCATTAACACCCTGAATCTGTTCTCTCAGATATTCTTAAATAATCTTAAGGTTCTCATTTTTTGCTTGATTTTTGCGTTTATCTATGGATTTGGAGCAATATTTATCCTTACATGGAATGCATCTGTCATAGGCACAGCCATAGGTAACTTTGTAAGGGCAAACGTTACCCATACTTCTCAATATTTTGGGATAACTTCTTTAGGAGTTTTGCGCTACATGATACATGGTGTGCCTGAAATACTGGCCTATTTCATAGGCGGCTTAGCTGCAGGTATAATCTCAATAGCAGTAATAAATCACGACTTCAAGTCAGAAAAATTCCAGCATATATTGATAGATTCAACAGACTTATTATTGCTTTCTTTGGTTGTTTTGTTTATTGCAGCGCTTATAGAAGTATTTATCACTCCAATCTTATTCTAAAACCTTTAATTTGCCTGGCTTTATCTCAAAAACCTCTCCCCTCTCCAGCAACTTGGTTATGATGTTCTCTGCCTCGCCAATATTAGATTTGGTTATTACATCCTGCGTATCCGCTCCCTCACCTAAATCAATCTCTTTTATGATCTGGAATATCTTTGAATTGATATCGTCAACTACAATTTCTTCCTTTACTTCTTTCTCGCTTAAATTCTCTTCTTGTTTTGCTTCATAAGCACCAAAAGCCCTATTCAACTCTGTTTTCCTTAATTCAACCCATTTACTGTTCTCTACCTTTTTTAATATTTCAGAAACAATATATTTTTCATTTAAGTATTCTCTTGGCCTTCCAATAATCATTATAAAATCACCTATATTTATACCCTCAAAATTATTGCTGCCATCAAAACTTCTGACAGATATCTTGCCAGAGCCATCATCTATCAATAAGTTTGAATGATTAGTGTTTTCTGGGCTTTCCTTAGAAACAACAACTGCCATCAGATTAACCCTTGACACTTTCTTATCACCTACAAGAACATAATTAGGGCTCCATTCCCCTTCTTCTTTTACATAGCTGCCCCTTAAGACATCATTGATCCTTATTTTATGTGCAACCTGTCTCTTTTGTGATTTTTCCATCTCAGAAATTTCCCCCTTGATATAATACACTAAAGATGTATAAAAATCTTTTTATTACAGTATGGCCTATCCATTCAAATCTTGCTGACAAACCCATGGCGGGGCTCAAACACGTCACCAGTTCTCTTCAATTTCTCCAATGCTTCCTCAACCTTATCTTCACCAATCCCCTTTGCTTTAGCAGCAGCAACTATATCATCAATAGGGATAGTCTTCCCGATCTTTCCCTCAAGTTCATTGATTATCTCCTTGACATTCATTATATGGCTTCGTGTAGAAGCGCTTACGCCAGTTGCAATCCTATCAATATCTATCTTCCCTGTTTCTTTATCAAATCCAACATCCATCAATGAATATTCCAATAAGTCTATTGCCTTTTTTGCGTCCTTTCTCGTAACTTCAGAGCTCATCCTTACTTTAGCATTAGCCTCGCTCATCCTTACTAAAGCTTGCAGCTGTCTTGGTGAGATAGGGATTGTCTTTATACCTCCTTCTGCAGCTCCGCTTGACCTCATCTTTAGATAATATTTCTTTATCTCTTCAATTGATCCATCGCTTAGCTGGGGGCTCATCTTTCTTTTCACATACCCTATATACTTTTTTAGAAGATTAGTATCAATCTCTGGCTCTTGTGAATTAGGCTCCTGGTGCAGGCTTAAAATATGTGAAGCAAGCATATCATCCTTTTTTTCATCAGGCAAATCCTTTATCGTAAATATCAGATCAAACCTGTTTATCAATGTAGGCGGCAGATCTATCTGTTCTGCTATATTCCCATAAGGGTCAAACCTGCCAAACTTAGGATTAGCAGCAGCCAACACAGTAGTTCTCGCTATTAATGTAGCTTGGATATTTGCCTTGGATATGCTTACAGTCTGGTTTTCCATAGCCTCATGCATAGAAGATCTGTCTTCTGGGCTGATTTTGTCCATCTCGTCAATGCAATTATGCATGATTATATCATTAGCAACGAAATTATTAGTGCCATCCATAGTAAAGTCATAAACATAATCTGCTTTGATTTCCTTTATAGATTCTATTCTGTCCCAAATCAGGTCGCTTTGAGAGCACCTTTCTATATATTCATCATTCAATAAAATATTTAACAACCTAAGTTTATGCAAAGAAGGCGCAACACCATTTCTTGAATAGTTCCAAAAATACTTAAATTTATTCTTGCCTAGCCTCCCAGAATTTTTATTTCTTAATTCCTTGAAGAACTCCTGGTGATTTGGAAGAATATCTATCCTGTCTTTAACTTCTTGAGGGTTTATCTTAATAAATCTTTCATATTTCTTTGGATGGCTTGTCCCTATATTATTAAAGAACTTCATGCAGTTTACAGCCCCTCTTACTTCACAATGCCAGCTGTTTGTTGATTTCTTTAAGCAAGAAACAATCCCTATCCTCAAAAGGGCCCTTTGAAAAAGAATTGTGTTCTCCTTCATTCCAGTAGTCAAAGTAACTTCGATAGGATTTAATCGTATGCTTCCATCACCATCAAAAACCCCCCTCAAAAAATTAGCAATGGTTTTTTCAGAATATGTAAGTATCTTGCCCTCTAAGGCAAATTTAATTGATTTATTTCCATTTGGAACACCAAACTCTATAATTTTTTTTGCAAATTCCTTTGTAGAATTATAAACTGTATATACATCTCTCTTAGAAATAAATTCATTCCCCCTTATCTTGCTTTTTCTTCCTGCTTTTTGGGTGTATTCACTAAATTTATATCCTAATTTATTCATCTTTTCTTTGAATATTTTAATCAATTCTTTATCAGTATTATAAAAATACGTTGTAGCATGCCTTTTATCGATTTTTATGTGGCCGTCAGAAGCTATAAGGCCAGCTATATACGCTAAATCAATTGAATATTTATCTGAGCTGCAAATTTTTATTGATTTAGGCGCAGCTACGAAATCTCCTTTTTTTAAATTCTCAGCAGATTTCCATATCATCTTGGATTTTTCGCATGTAATAACCTCATTATCTCCAGTTAGGCTAATCTCTTTTCCGGTTCTTGTTTTGATTTTCACAATCTTCTTTTCATTTTTTATCTTAAACGCTCTTTTAATATTAAACAGTTCTACCTTCAGTGTTTTTTCATTAAGCCCAAACACCCTAAATTTAGGGTATATCACTTCATCATTGGTTTTGTCAAATAATTCTTTGAATGACATCCTCCCCCCATTTTCCAAAATAAATTCAGAGTCTTCAGTAGTGCAGCACAATCCATTAGACGCCAATACCATTGCCCCCGCCTCTAAACTCCACCCTTTTAAGAATTCATCCTTGACAACAGAAGCTGTTAAACCAGCAGCACTTACCCCTTTGCCAGAAACATACCTTGATTTAGGGGAGATTATATTTGCTCTTTTTAATAGGGCGCTCTTGCCAGCTCCAGGATCCCCTATCAGCAAAACATGCATATCCCCTCTGCTTACTACTCCGTCTTGCCTTGTTTTATGCACTCCGCCTACCATTTGTAATAATATGGCTTCTTTTATCCTGTCATGCCCATATATCGAAGGAGCTATAGAGCCTATCAGCCTCTTATACACATTTGGGTCTTCAGCTATCTCCCTTATCTGCCTTACCTCTTCATCGCTGATCTCTACATCATAAAAACTTTCTTCAACTGCCTCAATATAATTTGCTTCTATCAACAGATCAAATCTTGTTGATTGGCTGCCTGTCCTTAATATTACAGGCACCTCCTTTATTATTCCAGTTACTCTAACCTTAGACCCAGGGGATGTCTTTTTCTCAGTAAAAGGGCTTACTAGATCGTCCTTAAGGAAAACATTCATCCTCTTTGGCTGTTCTCCTCCATCAAGGTTCTCTGGGTCTTCCTCTAACACTAACCCCTGTGCATCAACAAGCTCTTTGCTCAAAAGATGGAATTTTCCCTTTCTGCCGCAGCCGCATCTTGAAGGTTCCTTAAAAGATTGGTCAAGCTGAAGAACATTTATAACATTCCCGCAGGAAGGGCACTCAAATTTTGCAGCCGTTACCTGGGGCCTAACATCAGATTTCTGCCTTACAATCCCAGTCATCTGAAACATCTTATTTAAGTGCTTACTTCTTATATTCCTTACCAGGATTTTTTGTGACTCAGGTAAATTCTTGAACCTTACCCTTATTCCTTTTACATTCTCTAGATCAAGCTGCTCAACAGCACTCTCTACTGCATCTACTAGATCATCAGGCTGCTCTAATATCAATTCAGCAAGCTCAATATCAAACTTGCTTAACTCATTAAAATCCATTACTAGAAATTTCTTGTCTTTTCTCAGATTATCCGTAAGTATAGGCAGATAACTTTTTTCTATAAATTCCTTGAATTTTGCAATTTGCTCTTGAACTTCCATTCTCTATACCCAGACTAATCCAAATAGCAGTTGTTTTGATTTGTTTAGTAAGAAATAAAAAATAAATTACTTGACTTTCTTTAAGTTGACTATCAACATCTCAAGCGCAGCATGAACTTCCTTTTCGCTTTTTGTTCCTGTGCATACTATCTTCCCATTGCTGAACAGCAAGAACGTTGCCTTTGCTTCATTCAACTTATAGACTAATCCAGGAAACTGCTCTGGCTCATACTCTGTATTCTCTAGCTTCATTGCCAGCGTATTCAGGTTCAGATCCATACCCACACTTCCAGACGCAACAATATTCTGTATCTTTACTTCTGGCTTTATAGTTATCTTAATATTTATTTTCTCTAAGCTCTTGATTATTTTCTTGATGCTTTCATGAACCTTGTCCATTGACCTTGCCCCTGTGCATACAACCTTGCCAGAGCTGAATATCAATGCAGAAGTCTTAGGCTCTTTTATCCTTATAACAAGCCCTGGGAACTGTTCCGGATTGTATTCAGTATTGCTCAATGTCGCTGCCATCTTTTCAAGCGGAATATCGTGCTCTAAAGACGTAGAAACAACTATATTGACTACTTTTATATCTCTCTTGACAGTTTCTTTCTTTTTAGACATAACTACACCCCCAATTACCTCTTTTTTTTAAATAAGGTTTTATCTTGCCTATTTAAACCTTTTTATTTATAAATATTTATAAAGGGAAGAAGTATTTAAATATTGGGATTTATGACAGTGTTTACTTATCATCAATAAGATAAGATTTTGCTGTTAAGCAAAATCTCTATTAGGGATAAGAATCGATTCCTACCTAAGTCTAAGAAGATTCCGGCAGCCTCAGCAGGAGTA
>JAHJAV010000059.1 GCA_018813685.1 Nanobdellota archaeon
CTTCTCAACATGAGCATCATAAGAATCCTTTATCTCAGGGTTTTCATTATCACTAGAAGGATCAAAATCCTCATCCAGCTCTTCATTCAGATCAATAAAATAAACCTTATCTATCTTACATGGAATAGAATATTGTTTCTGGTCAACTGTTCCAGTCTGCGAAGCTATTGTGCTCATAGAACCGCTAAGGTCCTTCTCAAAAAGAATCATATCAGACTGGCATTTCTTATCCATAACGCTGTTAAATCCTTTTATCCCAAAATACAAAGCAAGAATTATTACAATAGCTGCAATAAAAACTCTCACAACTTCACTCTGCATCTGCGCTTTTTTCCTCATAAACATTATATTAATTAAACAGGTATAAAAAGATTGTGAATTCATGAACATTGTTAAGAAAAGAACTCTTTTGACCTAAAATAGCCCATTTATAAAGCCTGCTAATGGAATAGCAACCTTTATAAATAAGCTATTCTTCCAAGAATAGTATATGCTAACTCAAGAAGAACTCCAAGAAGTTGTTTATAAAAGGGAATATCCTAAATCTTTACCCAGAGACAGATATGTAAAAAAGATTTCTGATTGGATGTCCAGAAAAGAGATAATTGTAATTAAAGGTATAAGAAGGTGCGGTAAAACCTATATAATGTACCAGCTGATTAAAAAGCTGCCTAAAGAAAACACATTTTACATTAACTTCGATGACTTTAGGCTGGATAAGCACCTCAGCATAGAATTGCTGGAGCAGCTCCTAAAGTTAAGAGACAAAAATAAGAAAGCATATTACTTCCTAGACGAGGTCCAAAGGATTGAAGGCTTTGAAAAATGGCTTAGGACTTATTATGACCAGGAGATAAATGTAAAATTTGTAATTGGAGGATCAAATATTTCCCTTTTAAGCCCAATTCTAGGGGCAGTGCTTACTGGAAGGCATATAACCTTTGAAATTTCCCCATTGTCCTACAGTGAGTTTAAGGATTTTTCAAAAGATCCATTTGAAGCATATCTTAATTATGGGGGATTCCCTGAAGTTGTTTTAGAGCCAGACTTAGATAAGAAAAAAGACATGCTAAGGCAGTATATAATAGATATAGTTGCCAGGGACATTATAGGGCTAAAAAATATAGAAAATCCAAGGCAGATTCAGGCTCTGGTAAATTTCTTTCTTGCAAACCCTGGAATCAGGATCAGCGCAAATAAGCTTGCATCCCAATTAGGAGTTCATAAGGATACTGCACAAAAGTATATAAGCTATGTGATTGATACATTCCTGATATTTGAAGTGCCATACTTTTCATATTCTGCAAAAACCAAGTATATAGGAGCAAGAGCTTCAAAATTTTATTTGGTTGACAACGGGCTTTTTACAGTCTCTTCAATAAAGCTAAATAAAGGAATGTTATATGAAAATATAATTGCAAAACACCTAAAAAAGATGGGCAAAGAAGTGATGTATTGGGCAGATAAATCAGAGATAGACTTCATATTTGAAAAAACAGCATTACAGGTAACATCAGCAGCCAACATACCTAAAAGAGAGATTAGTGCTTTCGAAGATTTTAGCAAAACGTATTCTGGATTTACTAAGATTATAGTTTATGCAGATGAGATAAAAGAAGAGAATGGGATTAAGTTTATTCCAATTAAGCAGTTCCTGAAGCAGGATTAGATAATCAATCAGCAGCTATAAACACTCGAACAACTTCACTCTGCATCTGCGCTTTTCTAGAAAAAGTCATCTCAACTCACCCTTAACCCTAAGATAATCCTTGGGCGTCAACTTCAACGCCCTCGCACCCTGCAGCTGCGAATTTATCAGTATATTCTGCTGTCTTGACCATACTTTATCAGGATGTGATCTTACATAATCTGCCCAGTACTTGACAAAATTCATCCTTGATTCCTTATTATCCTTAGATACCTTCAAATTTTCCATCTTTACCTTAATGATTCAACCATCTTTTTATATTTTTCTATCAGCCCCTGATCTATTTCATCCTTAAACAATTGTTCTATGTATGCTGCATCCTCAATATCTTTATCAGACTTAAGATAATATCGTTTAAAAGCAACCTGCTTTTCCAAGGAGGATATCATTACATCACCCATGCTTGTCTTCACTGTAATCCTATCATTAAATGCCTCTTCATCCATCTTTTTCTTAGCAAACTTAACCTCAAAATTAGGTATTGTTTGGCCTTTTTCTGCAAACCTTACTGCAATTCCATCTTCCAGATAATTGTAAACCCCATCAACATTCTGAGCATTAAGGCACCAAAACCCCTTCTTTATCAGATCGGAATACAAAACAGGAAACATAATCTTACTAACTGGTTTGATAAATACATCAACATCTTCTGTTGACCTTGACCTTCCTAAAAGAATAGAAACATAGCCACTTATTATTACATAATCCGTATGTTTTTCAAGAACCCGAATAAACTTAAAGACAAACTTATCCAAATCATTTATTTCTCTTTCAAGTTTTATGGTGTTTTTGTTTATGAACTTCATCTGATTACAAGTTAGTTCACCACCTATAAAAACATTACGATTATAGAAACAAATAAATACCCATTATACAAAAAACCCTAATATGGAAAGCAAAACAGAAAAAAGGATTGAGCTTTTCCTTCTTCTAATCATAGTTATACTCCAGGTAATGGATTTCTTAGGATTGTTGTCAGGAGACGCAGACTTTGCAAAAAAGATACTCTCATGGGTAGGCTTCGGCTATATCTTCATCAAAGCCAGCCTAAGCACAATGCTTTTCGGAAACAAAAAGCCAAAGTTTGATTTAATAATTATCTTATCATACTTCCTTTTGACAATAAAAGACCTTGTCAAAGCAGCGAGTGTAGGCCTAGAAGAAGTCCATCTATTAGAAGAAACATACATATTCATAGTTAACAACAGCGCAATTATAGAAAAATACAGTTTCTATCTAGGTGCAATAATCATATTATTCCTGGCATTAAGAGCTGCCTTAAAGTTCGAGATAAAACGCCCTAGCCTTATGGCAGTTCTCCATGAAACAGGCAAGTCCTCAAAAAAAACATTCATAATAAGATTCCTAAGCATATTCACAGTATTAGTCGCTTTCTTCATAATAGTATTCAATATGTGCACAGAATGGCTTGCTGTTGCATTAGACGCCCCATTGGCTGTGATAGGCATCTTCTTCTACCTATTTGTAATAGTAAGATATCACAAACACCTAAGCCCAAACAACATAATCCACAAGATAGGCAGCTTTGGCGAAGAATTCTACGAAAAGTTCATAGAAATGTTCCACTCAAAAAAAGGCCTTTCATTAGGCATAATGGGATTATTAGCACTGCACCTCTTGACAGATGTCGGCCATTTCATCATACCTTACATAACAACCCTAAAAAGCACATTCTACTTCGGACATCTAGGAACAGGCCATGACCCATTATTCTATCTTTTCCTTGAAGATATGAAAAGCAGCAGAGGCATTGAGCTTATTGCACTGATAACAGCATACATCCTAAATCTTATAGCAATGCTTTTCTTACTGATCCTTCCAACATTTGTATGGTACAGGTTCTTCAAAAAGAAACTGCTGCATGTATCCAAAACAACATTAGCCTTGGTATTCTCCTCATTATTATGCTTCTTGCTAACGCCAGCGTTCTTCATAAAAAGAATAACTGGATCTGCATTAGCAGGAGTTGACTTGCAGACAAAAAGCATACTAAGCTCATCCTCATTCATCAACTGGATTATACCAGATAGGATAACCTCAATAATAATAGTAGCAGCTTTAGCTATAACTCTGGGCATAATAACATGGTTATTAGAGCATAACAAAAAAATAGAAAAAGACATGTTCATAATCGCAGTCATAATCGGGCTTAGCTTCTTCGGATTCTATATATACTATTATTTCATGAGCCTCTGCAGTTATTACATCCAGACAATAATCTACCTTGCAACCTCTAAAGAAATTCTATTACTATTATACTTCGCACTGTTCGCCCTTACAACAATAGCCTTCTACATAGGCGGCTACATATTCTTCATCTATGAAATATTCAAGAAGCACTGGTTCAGGATTTCAGATAAATATTTAAAATAAGCCTGTTTCTGAAGCACTATGGCAAGGATAATTTTAGATATAAACAGATCCATAGAACAAAACGCTTCAGTCTACTATGATAAAGCTAAAAAAATCAAGAAAAAGATAGAGGGAGCCAGAAAAGCACTGGAAGAAACTAAAATAAAACTAGCGAAATTAGAAAAGCTAAAACTAAAAGAAGAAAGCAAAAAACAACTGATACCTAAAGAAAAAGCAAAAAAAGAATGGTATGAAAAATTCAGATGGTTTGTCTCAAGCCAAGGCTTTTTAGTCATCGGAGGAAGAGACGCAGCTACAAATGAGATAGTAGTAAAAAAGCACACTGACAAAGAAGACTTAGTATTTCACACAGATATGATTGGCTCTCCTTTTTTTGTCATAAAATCAGAAAATAAGCCAATAGGCGAAAAGACAATAAAAGAAACAGCAGACGCCACAACCACATTCTCAAGAGCATGGAAACTAGGCCTTAACACCTCTTCTGTATTCTACTGCAAACCAGAACAATTGACAAAAGAAGCGCCTAGTGGAGAATTCGTGCCTAGAGGCGGCTTTGTAACAAAAGGCAAATTAACCTATATCGAAAACAAAGTAAGCTGCGCAATAGGGATATATCAAAGTAAAGCAATGGCGGGCCCCCTAGAATCGATAAAGAAGAACTGTGAAAAATACGTCGAGATAGAACAAGGCAAAGAAAAGGCAAGCAGCATAGCAAAATACATACAAAAGCTCATAGGCAGCACCATAGACGATATCATCAGCGTTCTTCCAAGCGGCGGATTCAAGATAAAAAAGTAAAAGAAAGCAGCAAAAATTATTTTTGATGCTTTCTGAAAAGATAAACTAAATAATAACTAAAATGCCAAATACAAATATCCCAAAGTTCAAATGCCAGCAATGCGGCAAGTGCTGCAGCAGAATAAGAGGAAGGCTCGCTGAAGAAGAAAAGAAATTCATAGAAGAATTCGCATACGGAAAACTCCCATTGGTTCAGCTCCTCCCAGTAGAAAAGATGTCATTTCCATTGTTTGACTTTGAAGCAAAAAGATTCAGAAAATGGCAAAAGGAAGTAAACATAGATGCAAAAATCACTCCCTCCAGAGTATTATTCGATTTAAACACAAATAAATCAATAGTATTCACTTATTATATGGATTATGACAGCTGCCCTTTCCTTAAGGACAACAAATGCCTGATCTACAATAAAAAGAGAGCTTTTGTCTGCAGAGTATTCCCTTTCAACAAAGGCCCTTTCTTAAAAACAGAAGAAGAGTTCAAAAAACTTCCGAACGAAAGTGAGGAAGGATTAGAAAAGTCAGAGACTTTTCTAAAAGAAGACATGTTCGGAAAATGCCCAGCTATAACTGAGATAATCCCTAAGTTAGACGACAAAAACAGGAAAAAGATAGTATCCCAGCTAAATGAATCATTTGGAGACAGCTTCCTAAATATAATAGAATATGATTACCTAACAGAATGGATAAACAAACTTATAACAAAACTCATAAAAGAAAAAAGAGTAAGGCCAGCTATGAACTATCCCTATAAATTCTTGATAAAAAGGATAGCAAACTCTGAAAAGATAGACATAACAGATTTCCTGATAAAAGAAAAGATAAAAACAAAAGAAGAAATCGAAAACTTAATAAAAGAATTCGACAATAATATAGATGCTAAGGAAAAGATTAAAGAATTCTTAGGATAAATCATAAAAAAGAGTTCAAAACCAAAATGTTTAAATATTAGTTATATATTCCTATAACATATGTTATTAAAAATTATAACCAAAAAATTGAATTATAGGATTATGGGTTATCTCATAGATAGAGAAGGCACTGTAACAACTATAGCCAAAGATACAGGCAATCAAAAAGAAAACGTTTCAAAGGCATTAAGGGAGCTTGAAGGGAGAGAGCTCGTTGTAAAGGAAATAATAGGGAGAAGCCATAAGTATAGCTTAAACTGCCTACACCCAGAAGCAAATGAGATAATCAAGCTGCTTTTGATAAACCAGGCAAATGAGCTGAACGTCAACCTAGAAAGCCTGCCTAAGTTTATTGACGCCTATCTAAAGATGGTATTAAAGGAAGATTACAGCGGTTTGATAGTCTTTGGCTCTGCCTTAACATATAAGTACAGGGATATAGACATTTTTATAATAACAAGCCGGCTAAAAAGCAAGGATATCATCATTAAAAATTTAAAAGAAATAAATGCAGGTATATCTCCTATAATAGGGGCAGAAAAAGAGCTGGAAGGGGGCTTTAAAAATAATGACTCGTTATATGCAAATATAGTCAATGGAATACCTTTTGGCTGCCTTGATTTTGTAATCAGCCTGAGATTCGGGCAATATCTTCGAAAGAGAAAAGACATTGAAGAGAGGTATTTGATAGGTTATAGGGAAATACAAAGCTGCAAGGAGTTTAAGGATGATAAAAGGTATATAAAAAACCATTTGGAGAAAGGCATATTTGATATTGCCTATGCTTTGCTAAACTATAAGCAAATGCCTGCAAGAAACGATTCAGAAGCAAAGCAATTTTTTAAGAAAGTATTTAAGCGCAGCCTTCCTTCAACCCTAAAGCAGGCAGGAATATTTGCAGAAAAAATGAGGAATGTGATCTTTTATTAGGGAAAACAAAATTAGAGAGGAGATTGGATTAGGCATAAGGTGCTTTATAGATGCTGCCCTAAAAAGTAAAGAGCAGAGAATAGACGATTTTGACAATATACGGATTTTAGAGTCTGCATTTAACAGATTATTTCTGGCAGTTGAGCACTTAACAAATGCTATAATATTAAAAGAAAGAGGAAACTATTCCAAAAAACATTTTGGCGATTTTAACAAGCTAAAAGAGCTTAAGCAAAAATATGAGATAGACCTAGCTGAAACATACCAAACAACATATAGTTTCAGGTCTTATGCAGATTATAGAAAATTTCCAGAGATAGAAGAAAAATTTGACAGAGAACACTTAAATGAACAAGTAAGTAAAGTGAGAGAATTATTTGCCTCTTTCTTTAAAATTCTCAGTAAGGATAATAAATTTGATGAAATAATCAAGTTATTCAATAACAAGATAAAGGCTGATGTAGAATGATAACCCTGCAACAAATGAAAGAGCTGGAAAACAACTGCGGCATATCAAAGATTACCCTCATGGAAAACGCAGGCAGAGGCATCTATACTTCAATAAAAGAAAAATTTCCTGATTTAAAAGATAAAAGAATTCTTATTGTAGCATATCATGGCAATAACAGCGGAGACGGCTTTGTATCAGCAAGATTACTATGCGAAGAAGCAGAAACAGATATTTTATTTATAGGCGACGAAGATAAATTCAAAGAAGAAGCTAAAACTAATTTCAAAAGAATAGAAAACAGTGAAAGAATACAAACCCTAATAGACCCAGAACAGATAGACTTTGATGATTATGATATAATAATAGATGCAATGCTCGGAACAGGCTCTTCAGGCGAACTAAAAGAGCCGATACGCTCAACTGTTGACCTGATAAATGATTCAAAAGCATTTAAAATAGCAGTTGACATTCCAACTGGATTGGATCCAGAAACAGGTGAAATAAAAGAGAAAGCAGTAAATGCTGATCTGATTGTAACATTCCACGACATAAAACCAGGGCTGGAACAGTTTAAAGATAAAGTAGTTATTGTTGATATTGGAATTTCTAAATAGTTACTATAAAGTAGTTAAAAATAGAAAGGTTTTTAAATAAACTAAACTTCCTAAATATTATGGCACCAGACAAATTGATATTATATATAAGCAGGCACGCTGATCAAAGAAAGATATTTACAGGCGCTTTAGAGGCAGCAGGCTATTCTGTAGTATCTGCAGATTGCGGCCATAGCGCTAAAACAGAAATTGAAAGGCTCAGAGAAGGAGCTATTGACTTGATAATCATGGGATCATTATATAGAAATCCTAATTTCTCTTGGACACAGGATTTTCCTGAAACTGAGAAACTAGAGAAGGCTATTTTAGGGATGAAAGAAAAAGCACCTCCAATCTTAGTGCATACAAGCTATTCAGAAGATGCAGCAAAAGCTCTTTATAGAGATAAACCACTCAATCGATATGTCAGTGATTATTTATCAAAAAACTCTGATGATCAAGTAATAGTTCAAAAGGTCAATAGTATGATTGGACCAGCATAAAGTTTTTAAATACTGTTTCTTATTATGGTTAGTTATGGTTAACATAACAAAAAAATCCATAATACTTCCCAAAAGAAATCCTAAAAGCCACAAAGGCGACAACGGCAAAGTTCTTATTATAGGCGGCTCTAGAGATTACACAGGAGCAGTCGCATTAGCAGGCCTTGCAGCTCTACGCTCAGGCGTTGACTGGGTAACAATAGCAGCTCCTGAAAAAGTAGGATATGCAATAAATGCTCTAAGCCCAGACTTAGTCGTAAAAAAATACAAAGGCGATGATTTCTGTGCCAGCAGAGCAAAAGACATTCTAAAGTTAGAAAAAGATTTTGATGCTGTATTGATAGGAAACGGAATTGGAATGCACTGTAAATCATTTGTCAATAAATATATCCAAGAGACAAAAAAACCATTAGTCATAGACGCAGACGCCTTAAAACACATCAAACTGCAAGATGTAAAAAACGCAATCTTAACCCCCCATAAAGGAGAATTCCAAGCATTGCTAAAAAACTCAAAACTAAATGAAACTAATTTCCAAACTCACTTAAAAAACAACATCCTGCTCCTAAAAGGCCCAATAGATAAAATAATAACTTCATCAAGAACATACCTGAACAAGACAGGCAATGTAGGAATGACAAAAGCCGGTACTGGCGATGTCTTAGCTGGCTTGTGTGTAGGATTCTTAGGGCAGCATCTTTCATTATTACAATCAGCAATAAACGCAGCTTACTTCAACGGATTAGCAGGAGACATTCTACTAAAAAAGAAGAAAGGATTTACTTATTTAGCTTCTGATTTGGTTGAAGAGATAAAAAAGTTAGTTTAACAATTATTAAGAAGTTCGATTCACTGCACTAAATGATAGAAAGTTTTATATGCAAAGTTACCCTTAACTATTTTATGAGCAAACTAAATAAATATGGGATTGCGTTTTGGATAGGGGCAGGTATTTACAGTATAATCAATATGATTATGAATCATATCCATGCTGCCCAGGATAATATCTTATTTTATAACTATCTTATAACCGGGGTTGCTATTGTTGGTTTGATTTTAAATATAATTTTATTAAAAAGATCTAAAAAGTAGTTCTATTTCTGTTCATTTACATTCTATGCTTAGTTTCTTTTAAAAAATAAAAGCAATTTTCAAAGCATTTATATACTAGTAAATAAATTAGTATATAAACTACAAATAAAACCATCATAAATACTAGTATCAAAACATGGTAAAAATCCAAAAACTCTACTCAGGGCAATTAGTCATCACTATTCCCAAAACTCTGGCAGATTACGAAGGATTAGACAAAGGCATGGAAGTTGAATTTAAAAAACACAAGAACGGCTTCCTTCTCGAGGTAAAAAAATGAGCTTCATAACCTACCTCGCCCCAACAATCGGATCAATATTTGCTAACTCCCCGATAGACAAAGTATTCTTTGAAATAGGTGCAATAATAATAATCGCAACAATCTTCGCTTTTATTGCAGACAGGCTAAAGCAGCCGCTAATACCTGCTTACATAATCACAGGATTATTGATAGGCCCCATCTTTGGATTAGTCACAAACAAGGAATTGATATCAACTCTCTCAGAAATAGGCATAGCTTTCTTATTGTTCATAGTAGGATTAGAAATGAACCTAAAAAAGCTAAAAGACGTCGCGCTAGTATCCTACTTAGGCGGCACAATAAGAAGCCTTTCTATGTTCACTTTAGGGTTCATAATAGCCCTGATAATCGGCTTTGTAAAAAGAGAAGCAGTCTACATAGGGATAATAATAGCATTCAGCTCAACAATGATTGTAGTAAAACTTTTATCAGATAAAAGAGAGCTGGATACATTGCACGGAAGGATAATAGTAGGCATATTATTATTAGAGGACCTTTTAGCGATCATCGCATTGTCAATCTTAACTTCACTAAACGGAAACTCATTTACCGCCATATTATATGCGCTAATCAAAGGAGTCCTATTAGTACTTATCACCTCAACAACAACAAAATTCCTATTCCCATCAATATTCAAAGCATCAGCAAGAAACCAAGGATTATTATTCTTAACATCAACCTCAGCATGTTTCTTATTCTCTATAATTGCATACTACCTTGGGTTTTCAATAGCAATAGGCGCTTTTCTTGCTGGCTTAAGCTTAGCTAGCCTGCCATACAGCCTGATGATAATAGGGAAAGTAACATCCTTAAGAGATTTCTTCTCTACAATCTTCTTTGTTTCATTAGGTATGGGCCTTACTCTAAAAAGCATAAGCAGCATAATCAAACCATTGATCATAATCCTCATCTTAGTACTATTCATAAAGCCAATAATTACAATGTTCATATGCTCATTCTTCGGCTATAAAAGAAGAGTAAGCTTCTTAACATCCATTTCACTTGCCCAAGTATCTGAATTCTCATTTATCATAGTTGCCCAGGGCCTTATAGCAGGCCACGTTTCAGAAAGCATGTTCACCCTGACTGTTTTAGTCGCTACAATCACAATGGTATTAACATCCTACTTTATAAAATTCGATAACAACCTATACACAAAATTCAAATCATTCCTAGCCCCATTTGAAAAACTCTCAGAAAATGAGGGCGAGCTGGAATATTTACCAAAAAAAAGTGCAGACGTAATTCTCTGCGGCCAGGATAGGGTAGGATACAGCATATTAGATACAATAAGAAAACTCAAAAAAAATATGCTGATAGTAGACTATAACCCGGAGATAATCAAAAAACTGATGAAAGAAAAGATTCCATGCATCTATGGCGATATAAGTGATTCTGAGATACTTGCAAGGCTGCCATTAAAAAGAGCAGAGATGATTATATCCACTGTGCCTAGCAGCAAGGTTAACAGCTTGCTCATAAGAAAGATAAAAGAATCAGGAAGCAAGGCAGTAATATATGTAACATCTAACTCAGTTGAAAAAGCATTAAGATTATATGATGAAGGAGCAGATTATGTTATCCTGCCACACTTCCTAGGCGGAGAGCATGTATCTCTATTGATAGAAGAATGCAAAGGCAATGTAAACAAGATAATCAAAAACAAACTAGACCACATAGATGAATTAAAACACAGGCAGAAGATAGGGCATGAACACCCAAGACACCACCCAAATGAAGATTAAAGAGCTAAGAGAAAGAGCAAAACACCTTGAACCAGCGATAAGGCTAGGCAAAAACGGCCTTACAGACAATGTCATAGAAGAAATAAAAAAGAGATTAAAAAAAGACAATATGATAAAGATAAAGATGCTAAATACATTTATAGATAACAATGACAAAAAACAGGCAGCAAAAGACCTTGCAGAAAAAACAGATAGCATATTGGTAGACCGGGTAGGTTTTGTAGTTGTGCTGCTGAAAAAAGCATAAGTTATATATACACATAAAAACACTAAAAACCAAAAAGAGAGTGGAATAATGCCAGAAAACGACGAAATCCTCAAAACATTAGGCGGAATGGACTTTGATGAAACCCGGGAAGGTGAAAAAATACCTACAGGTTACCCTAAACCATCAGCAAAATACAGGCTTTCTGTAGAAGGCTACAACATCTCAATAGAAGAGCCTTATTTCTGGATGCTCCATTACTTAAGATGGTTCCACTCATTCATGCACATTGATAAGATCACAGATATATTCTCTGCAGCAGAGAACTCTGCATTTTTCGGAAGCTCACAACAGCGTCTAGGATTACAACAAGACAAAGTATCGCAATTTTTAGCTACGATCGGAAAGATGGTAAAAGAATTATTCCAGTTAGTGAGAGAATTAAGAATCTTAGATGAAAGAATGGGCTATTATTACGATTCATACCAAGAAGGCAGCCAAAGCAGGGAAAGCGCAGAAATCACACTAAAAGGAATCTGGGTTGATATGGTTGAGCAAGGAGCAAAAAATCCAGCTTCTGTCTATGGTATGGCAAGGGAAGTTCAATTCACAACACTGCCTGATTTATTCTTCAGCACTCACCCCCTAAAACAAGAGGATGTGGACATAGTTGTTGAAAGAGAAAGAGGTGAGTTTAATCGAAAAGTAAGAGAAGTCCTAAAAAGAAAATTAAGGACATTCTTAGCTTGGAAAGAATCCACTTTTGAGGAAATAAAGAACAGAAGAATCTTCACTTTAAAATATCTAAGGCAGCATTATGAGATAATTAAGATGTATATGGTATGGGTAAAGCCATACTTAAAGAACATCCAAAGGCTTATGATGGACCAGAGCAAGATGGATACGCCGGATATTTTAGTCGCTTTCGAAACATCGATGATTGAAGCAGAGATCCTTGCAAAAAAGCCTATGAAAGAAAAAGTAAAAATAGGTAACAAAGAAATCACTATTTATCAATCTATACTGATTAACTTCAACTTCAGGACTCGTCCTGAAATGAGCTATGTGCAGGAAGGCTACCAGAAAGGCCCATTGCACGTCGGTTTAGTTCAGATGACAATGAGATGTTATTCCTGGACAGATGAAGATGTAGTCCTCTACAAAAAGATGCGTGAACAAGAAGACTTCAAACTATTAGGTGTTATAGACACATCAGTAAAAGCAGCAATGGAAGCATTAGGAGATGAATTGATGAGATACTTATCAGAAGCAGGCGACGATATAAAAAAGAAAGTAGAAAACCAAAAAGCAAAGCCTCAAAGGCCGTCTGATCCATTCACAGGCCTCTATGGCGGATTTAAAGATATGTTCACACTATACAAAGGCCTAAAAAAATCACCTCAGCCAAAAAGGCCTTCAAAAAAAGATTTATACTTGCTGGATAAAGTTAAGACAGAGGCAAAAAGCAGCGTAACAGCCTCTATGTGGGGCATCTACCACCATTTCAAAAAACATCACGGCATGCTCAATTGGTAAATATAGCAAAGGACACAATATTTTAGACAAATATTGTGCCTTTGCTTATTACGAAAAGACAAAACTTGTCTAAAAAGTTTTGTCTTTGAGTATAGTTAAAAATAAAAAATAAACCCAACAAAAATGGAATTCAAATATAGTACACATCATCCGATGGCAGATTATGCAAACACCATGGATCCTGGAATGTACGGCCACGACATAAAGGACAAGCCAAGCTTAAGCGTCAAAGATATAGGTATGAGTGTTCCTATGGGAATATCTGCCCAGAACGTTGGCGGAATATACAGCAAGATAAGGATGGGTGTTGGCTCTATTGAAATAGGATTCCCCGGTGCTGGCTCTGGAAACAGGCAGGCGCATACTCCTGAGATGTATGGTGAAGACCAAAGGCAGGCAATAAGGGAATTAGCAAACATAAATGAGATCAAGCTTACAACCCACGCAGCATATAACGTAATGGGAATGATGGGCCGTGACCAGAGAGATAATTTCTCGACAAATAATGCAGCAGACAGCATGAGGGAGATAGAAAGAGCAATAGACTTCGCAGGTTCAACAGCAGGAGGCGGCTCTGTAGTAGTGCATACAGGAGAATGGGAAAGGCCATTCACAGATATAACAATAGATGATCCAACAATGGAAAAAAATCTCTCATACGATCCAGACACAGGAAGGCTCATGTTCAGAAGAAAGCATCACGAGATGAATGACGCAAGCTTTGTCCTGTTAGATGACAGAACCTCGCAGAAAATGGAAACAGTCAGTAAAGACAGGATAGTTTCTGTGCCAAAATGGAGAAGAGCAGAAAAAGACATAGATGGAACCTACCAAGACAATGTATTTATTGCAAATGACCAGGAAAAATGGATGGAAGGATATATTGGAAAGTCAACTAAAATAAAAAAAGGGGATTATATAGACTATGAAGGCAAGAAAATAATCAACCCTTATGACCCTAAATATGGGAGAGTTCCTGAATTTGATGAAAAAACAAATAGGTTCAGGGTAGAATACAAAAACTTTGATGACTTCAAGAAAGAAGCAATGGAGCAGACACAATTCAACAAGCAGCATTGGGAAGAGATGAAAGGAAAAGGATGGACAGACGATAAGATGTTCTATTATAACGGCCAGGTCCATCCAGACGAAGCATTCATACACGCTACATTGGAAACTAATGAAGGCCACTCAAGAGGATGGGCATTGCAGTATTCTGAAAGGACCCAGCATCATTTAAATGCAATTGAAAAGCTGAAAAAAGCCAGAGAATTCTATGAAACATTAAACAAAGAGGTTCCAGAAGAAGAAAAATGGAAGATAATGAAACAAGACCAGACTATTGCACAATACACTCATGGATTAATACCTCCTGAAACAAAACATCCTTTGGAAATGATAGACAAAGCAATCCAGGAACAGCGTGTTTCATTAGAATTCGCAAGGCAGGCATCTGTATCGCAGCAGCAGCAGGCAGAAGACACAGCAGAAACCAAAAGGCACATAGTAACCCCATTAAAAAGGTTTAAGCTGCATGCAGCAAGATATTATGCAATGGCTGGATTAAGGGCATTGCAAAGATCAAAAGACCCAGAAAATCCAGTATTCTTAGCTTTAGAAAACATATTCCCAGACAGGTTCGGCGGCCATCCAGAAGAATTAAAATATATCATAGATGAATCCAGAAAATGGTTTGTAAACCTTTTGACAGAACCTCAGATAATGTATGGTGAAATAAACAAAGATATGACTTGGAAAGAAAGAAAAGAAGAACAGCAAAATCCATATTTTAAGCCTAACTTAAACAAAGAAGAAGCTGAAAAATTAGCAGAAAAGCACATAAAAGCAACATTTGACACAGGTCACGCTAATATGTGGAGAAAATACTGGCAGGTAAAGCCCGGACAGACAATCGAAGAAGCAGACGATGATTTCAAGAAATGGTACTTAAAAGAATTCGAAAAACTTACTAAAGGGGGGTATGTGGGTAATATACACTTAACAGATAACTTTGGTTTCCAGGATGACCACCTTGCGCCCGGCCAGGGAAATACTCCAATAAAAGGGATCATGGACACATTAAAAAAGCATGGCTATGACAAGGCAATTACAGTAGAGCCAGGAGCAGATGCATCTACAGACCTTTCAGACTTCCATGGGCTTATGAAAACATGGCGTTACTTAGGCTCACCAATCTACGGCGTTGGATTTGGAGCTCCAAGAGTTCCTCAGACATGGTCTGGTGTGCAATACAGCTACTTCGGTCAGGCCTACCCTCCAAATTATATATTCGGCTCTTATGCCCCTTCAAATGACTGGACATTATGGAGCCAGGTTCCGTTCGAATAAAGCAACAACTAAAAATGGCAAAAATAGATAAAGCAGAACTTGAAAAATTAACACCTGCTGAAAAAATCAAAAGGCTAAAGAAACTAGAAGAAGAAAACAAGCAGGAGATAGAAGAAGCAGGCAAGCTCATAAAAGAGACAGAATCAAAGCTTGAAAGAGAAAAGATATTAGAAAGTGTTGCTGTCCCCCAAACAAAGCCGATAAATATAGATGAATTATTCCATGAAGAAAAAAGCCTTGAATCAACAGTAAAAAAAGAAGCGCCTAAAGATGAAAAGTCAGAAGAAGGTACATTATATCAATTAGCACAGGCATATGAAGAAGCCAAAGACATGCTGTACAGCTCAGCACCATTAAGCCAAGAACAGGCATCCAGAGTTGATAAATTAGGCGAAAGAATTGAGAAGATAAGATATTACAGTGCTAGTGACCAGGTAGCTAACTTGGCAGTTGCTACAAAAACATTGATTCACAAGATAAAAAAATACCAATTGCAATAAATAGATAAACTAAGATGAAACCTAAAAAATTCAAAGAGATAAAACAAGAGTATGATGGATTCTACAGGGAGCTGATGAAAAAAGGAAAACTGCCTATGCGCTCAACAGAGCTTGGCTTTTGGAATGCAGCTATCTCAAGTGAAGTTTATGAAGCTTTCAAGAAACTCAGCCTAAAAAAATACAAAAGTTTTATTGACCTCGGCTCAGGAGACGGAAAGATAACGCTAATTGCTTCGCTTTTCTGCAGGGAAGCCCACGGAGTTGAAATCGACAATGAACTGCATGATAAGGCAATTGAAACAGCAACAAAACTAAATATCCAAAACACATTCTTCCATAATAAAGATTTATATGATCACCACATAGGCAGGCATGACATTGTCTTTGTCAACCCCGATAGGCCAATGGAAAGAGGCATGGAAAAAAAGCTGCTAAATGAATTAAATGGAAAGTTAATATTATACGGCCACCATTTTCACCCTACAGGATTAAAAAAAGAAAAAGAGATGTTAGTCAATAACACATTAATAACGTTGTATTCAAAAAAATAAGTAAAACTCTATCATTCTAAAACGGCTTAGTAGAAAATCACATTGAATATAGCCCTTAAATTATAGGTTATCAACGAAACATTTATATAGTTGGTAAGATTAATCTTACTAGGTGATAAAATGATAGATGTTGCTATTACAAGGATGAGTTCAAAAGGCCAAGTAGTTATACCTGCTGAGATGAGGTCTGATATCAATGAAGGAGACAAACTTCTAATAATCCAAAATGAAGGCCAATTAATTATGAAAAAAGCTGATAAGTTAGATAGCAATCTAAAAGAGGATTTAGAATTTGCTAAAAAAACTAATGAAGCTTGGAAAAGAATAGAAAAAGGAAAATGCATCAAGATGGATTTCGATAATTTTATCGATGCCCTAAAAAAATGGTGAGTTTTTTGGGCCCAAAAAAGATTTTGTTTTTTATGGAAATGAAAAAGTGGTAGAAGTAATCTTTGATCCAAACTTTAAGAAAGATTTCAAGAAGATTAAAGACAGATCTATTAAGGAAAAGATCATAAAACAAGTTTCTAAAATCAAGGATAATCCCGAAATTGGAAAACCAATGAGATTCGATCGAAAGGGAAGTCGAGAATTATATGTTTCTCCTTGGAGATTATCATATAAAGTAGAAGGGAATATTGTTTATATTCTTGCCTTGTATCATAAAGATGAACAATAAATTACTCAAAAAAATAACATAAATCCAATATTCTTTATCTCTAAATCACCTAATTTAATCCTATTCTTGCTTATAATATCAATATGCTCAGCATTTTTCAAAGATTCATACATCTGATTATTCTTAGTGGATATGATACCCTGATAACAAATCCTATTATGCTCAAGCTCAGGATTCCTTAAAAGAAAAACACCCTCTGTCTCAGTATAAACAATAGCTCCCTTCAGCATGCCCTCGATCACTTCTGCAAATTCCTTATCTTCTTGCTTGATCAACTCCAGATTCTTTTTTGCAATCTCCAAAGAAGCAGCACAGCTAAAACTGCATGGAAAATGGCTAAGCAAAGCTAGATCAAAATGCCTTGCCCCTATGTTTGTATAGAAAGGAAAACTAAAACCATCTGAACTCTTAAGCACAGCTAATGTAAAATCATTATTTCTTTTTGACTCTTCTTCAAAATGTTTTTCAAAGAACTCTGCGCAGCAGGAAGGATATCCTAACAAAATACCTAGTTCTTTATGTTTATTCTCTGCCTCTAGAATCTTTGCCTTCTCTGTAATATCCTTATCTTTAGATATATAAACAAAGAAATCCCCATTTTCATTTGACTTGGGATCAACCTTAATCCCCTTATCAGAATATCCCTTTTCCTTATCCACTTTCAAGACCTTAAAATCAGAAATCGAATAATTAAGCCCTTTTTCAAGAATAATCCCCAATATCTTATCCTCTTCATCCTCATCAGCCATTATCCTGGCAGCTGGCTTCGCCCCTTTTAAAACAAGAAATATCTCTAAGGCTTTTATGTTTGATTTAAAAGTGTCCTGAAGTTCGCTTAGCATAGAGCATTTTTATTGTGCATTCTATAAAAAACTTACTACGGCAAACAGAAAAGCTTAAATATATGTATACATATATGTATTTATTATGAGCAAATGTATAACATTATCAGATGATGCGTACAATAACCTGAAATCGTTGAAAAAAGGTGATGAGAGTTTCTCTGACATAGTCAAAAGACTGACTGGCATAAAAAAAAGCAAAAGCCTGCTTGATCTTGCAGGCATATGGGAAGATAACCCTGAAACAGTTAAAATAATGAAAAACATCTATAAAGATAGAAAAAATTTCAAATTAAGGAAGTTTAACTAAGAATGTACTTGCTAGACACAGACATAATAATAGATTTTTTAAATAATGATAGTTCAATAACTAAAGAAATTGAAAAAAAAGCAAATCAGCCAATGTTTATCAGTTCATTAACCCTTTGCGAACTTTATAGAGGCGCATTTCTTTCTACTAACCCTGAGGAAGAACAAAAAAACATATTTAATTTGATTGCAAGCACAGAATTTCTCTCACTTGATAAGGAAGCGTGCAGAATATTCGGAAAAAATAACGCTTATCTGTCAAAAATTGGCAAAATGACTCAGGAAGTGGATTTGATGATATCCAGCATTGCTATTTCTAAGGAATTAACATTAGTCACAAGAAATAAAAAGCATTTTGAAAATATACCTGGGCTTAAGATGGAAGAATGGTAATATACCATTATAAAATAGTGCTAAATCTTTATATAACTATCAGCCAGATATCTACTTTAAGGGGAATAATATGAAAGTTAACATAGAAAAAAAAGTAAATCCTAACTTAGAACTCTATAGGAAAGGGGATTTAGATATAGCTTACAAGTTCACTAAAGACCTTCATGCAGAACTTGGAACATTCTTAAAGGCAGTTGCCATCTTCGGCAGTTCAGCTAGAAGAAAAGCAACAAAAGAGTCTGATTTAGACATACTGATCGTAGTAGATGATTTATCTATCAACTTCTCAGCAGAGCTTGTAGAAGCATACAGGATAATAGTCCAAAAACTAATAGCAAAGAACTCGATAAGGATACACGCTACATCATTAAGGTTCAGCTCATTCTGGGATTACCTAAGAAATGGCGACCCTATAGCAATCAACATATTAAGAGACGGATTAGCTTTGATAGATACAGGCTTTTTCGAGCCCATGCAGGTATTGCTAAGAAGAGGAAGGATAAGGCCCACAGACGAAAGCATATGGAATTATTATATAAGAGCGCCAAACACTTTGCATAATTCAAAATGGCATATAATGCAGGGCACAATTGACTTATACTGGGCTGTTATTGATGCAGCTCATGCAGCCTTGATGAAACATGGTGAAATCCCACCTTCACCAGAACACATATCTGACTTACTCCAACAAAAACTGGTAAAAAACAAGCTCCTTGAAAAGAAATATGTAGACATAATGAGAAACTTCTACAAGCTTAGCAAGATGATTACCCATAATGAGATAAGAGAGATAAAAGGAGAAGAATTTGACCGCTACTATAAGCACGCAGAAGAATTCATAAACAGGATGAGAAAATTCATAGGTTGGAATTGAATAGGATACGAAATAAAAATGGATAATCTTGGAAAGATTAATTGGGAGACAATTGGAATTATAATCGGCATATGCGCGATAATATTCACAGTGATTATGATAATAATGGCTGTTCTAAAATGAAGAAGGCATTGCTTTCGATATCTTTGATAATCTCCTCTATTGTTTTATTGTACCTGTTATTTATCAATATTTACAGGGATACATTTATTCTTACAGATTGGGTTGTTGTGACAGTAGATTTGTCAGCAAAAACAATAATAGACATAATTTTATTGTGCAGTAAGGATTAGTTAACAATCCAAGATTTAGTAAACTTTAATTATTCCAAGCTGCCCCTATACTCAAAATGCAGTTTGACAATGAAAAAGTAACCTGTTTGAAAAGAAAAGACAACAGCAATAAGGGTAGTATTGATCCGGATATTAGAAATTTAGTTGATCTCATAAATTCTTTAGAAGATTATTACACCACATCTTCCTGCTCAGGAAGGATAGTGATTATAGAGCTGATTGAAAAGAAAAAAGACACAAAGTTTATTTTTGTAGAGCATAATAAAGCAAAGTTCAATTCTATAAAATCCAGTTTAAAAACCATGCGGCTGAATCAAGTGGATGGCGGGGGGCGGGAGGATGGGAATATAGAATCAAAAGAAGCAAACCCAAAAACAAAAAACAACCTCTGGTTCAAACAAGAAAGCCTTATACTTCATGTCTGCTGCAGAGACCTGAAAAGCGCTGAAGAATTACTAAGCATTGTAAGAAACTCTGGGATAAAAAGAGCAGGCATAATAAGCCTAAGAAATAGGATAATAATCGAGATAATAGGAACAGAGCATATGGAAACCTTGATTGCAAAAGATGGAAACCTATTAGTTGATGATAAATTTCTAAAAGTATTGATAGCCGAAGCAAATAAAAAGCTGGAGAGGAATAAAAGAAATGTTGATAAATTGTATCTAGAGTTGAAAAAGAAGTTTGAATATCCCTCTTCTGGCTTTACTACCTAATACCGCTCTCGCCCCCCCTTCTATCGCACCCTCCCCCCTTAACCTTAACCCAATATCCATATCCTGGTTCCATCGCTCTTAAAGTATTCAATGAATCAGGTTTATCTGGAGCATAACTGTACCACATTGAATTATTATACATCAAAACAGAACTGATATTATGATTACTAAATGTGGCGTTTATTGCGCTTGAGTTTAACATAGGATAACCAACTAGATTCAAACTAGAAGATAAAACTAAATCCCTGTCACTCTCAATTCCGCTTATGATAAAGGTATGATTACTAAGCATATTAATCCAAAATCCCATAGTCTCATTAATCTTCTCAAGAGAGTTTACTTGTCTGGAAGGCTTATAACTCCCCCACATTTGGCCAGGATAAGCCAAGATTTCTGTATACCTTCCTTCAATACTTTCAAAAGGTGCAGGCAATGTTTCATTCTCCAATCTTAATGGTATAGAGATTAGATTCCATCCTTCAAACAAATCAATTGTAAAGTTAATTAAACTATGTCCAATAATCAAACCAGCTGGAGCATGTGCCCTATCTCCATAAACAAATGAAATAGATTCATCACCCGAATAAACCTCATTCATATTGCCTATGCTGTCATAAGAATAAGAAACATCAAAGGTATTTCCCCTCTCAGCAGTTTTCAACCTGTCTAGATCATCATAAGTAAAAATACTTGATTCCCCATCTGCTCCATCTCTTATCTCTTTTACATTTCCAACAAAATCATAAGAATACTCCAATTCCTGTAATGGCGAATCTGGATCTAAAAAATTATCTGTTTTTATCTTAGACAATCTAAAACTGCTGGAGTTATATTCAAATAAGCTATTAAGCCCATTATAATAAGTCCTTTTCAAGACCTGCCCCATTTCATTATAATCTAACTGAGTTATAAATCCTGTTGCTGAGTTTAAAAGCCCTTGATTATTATACTGATAACTCATAAAGCTGCCCATTATCTATCCCAATTTGTGGATTGACATAACCACACCCCCCATTACCATTAGACCTTACATAACATCCGCTAAAATCAGAGTTCCCTGAACCATCATGTATAAACCTAACACAACCATCTGCCAAAGAAGAAACACTGGCTATAGGAAAAAATATCAAGATAGCTAAAACAAAACAGGTAATTAACCTTTCTTTCACCATTTTACCCCCAACCACCTAGAAGAAGCTAACTTAGTTTATAAATATGTCGTTACTATCTTAACAAAATAAGAATCAGATTATAGCGTGAATAAAATTAAGAATAAAAAACAAAAAGAAATTACCTTCTTTTCTTCAGGATGATTACTGCAGCCCCTACCAGGAACACTACACCACCTAACAAGACTACAAACAATACAGCCAAAAGTGTCAGGTAAACTGACTCATCCATAAAAGATATGGTTGTTGTAGTTTTTACAGGTGTTGTTGTAGGTGTTGTAGTTACTACTTCAATCTCTGGTTCGGTCTCAACTGGAGTGTAGATATTTACACAATCATCTACAACTAGATCAACTGTCTCTTGTCCAGATGACTTACCATCATAATATGATTTAACCAATATTGGATAAGTCCCTGCCTCTGCATCATCAGCTATACTGATCCTGAATGTCTGCTCGTAAACTGAATCATCATCGCTTCCTTCCTCAAGATCTATTCCAGTCTGCTTAAGGTTTATTCCAAGCGCATCATTGATTATCTCTACTGAAACATCATCTTCATCTTCTCTTCCGATGTTTACCAGCTTGACATCAATATTAGCATTCCTGCTGCATGTAAGTGTTTGAGGGCTCAGATCTGCCCTGTCAACTAAGATCTCATGCTTATCCTTCTCGACATCAAGTTTCAACTCCCACACATCTTCCTGTGTTTTTCCGTTTTCATCCTTTCCCTTAGCCTTTATGATAACATCATATGTATCTTCATCAACTAAAGTAGGCACAGTAAACTCAAACACAGCTGAATCATCATCACCATCATCTAGATCATCAATATCCATATCATCATCTAAGTCATCACCATCATCTATATCCTTGATAGTTACTGAAATCTCTATATCCCTTATCTCAGTATCAGTAGAGAACATATTTGTTGCCTCTACATCAAACTTAAGAGTATCTCCTGGCTTTGCATCCCTGCTTATTGTATCGCCATTGCTTAAGTCATTGGATGATTTCCCCCCTACTTTGATATTAAGGTCAGTTATTGTCAGGTTTCCTGATGCAGTTGTTGACTGCTGAACATTGATGGTTACACTATCTGTGCTTGAGCCATATGCATTGGTTGCTGTTAACACAAAAGTATAAGTTCCTGTGCTTGTAGGTGTAAATGTTGGCTTCTGCGCAGTTGTGCTGGATAATGTTACACCAGAAGGTGCTGTCCATGAATAGATTATAGGTGAATCTCCTGTTGATCCTGAACCGTCTAAAGTTACCAATGTATTTACAGCAACAGTCTGGTCTGAACCTGCATTTGCAACTGCTGCATTTGTTGGAGGAACTATTGCAGTTGTTCCAACCCTATAGCTTGAAAGGTGGGTAACATTGAATATTACCTCTCCGTTTGTTGTTGGAGGTGCAGTATACTGCTGCAAAAAGCAGAAAGTGTTTGTGCAGTTTGTTGTTATGCTTGATGGATTGGTAGTAAATCCAGATGAATAATATATCTTTGGAACTTCGTTATAGGTCAACCCAGTCATTATTATCCTTGCAGGATGATTAAGCTGCCCATATAATGAACCGCTTGTGTCTACTGCTATGATTCCACCTGAAAAGTTTACATGACCATCTAGCAATACGATTCCTGACAAATCAACTGGCTCTAAAAACTGTATAGTTCCATAACCTGATTTGCTCAATGTCAATGAAGATACATTCTGCAGCTGAGTTTCGTTCAATGAAGATAGTGTTGGGCTTACTGCCATGGTATCTGCAATAGGATATGATGTTGTAGTCAAGGTCCAAGTTTTCTCAAATATATTCCCTAAATTATCAGTTACCTTTGCATAGATTGTATGAGTTAATCTTCCAGTCTGGATTTCAGCAACATAAGGATAGCTTGTGCTGTTTGTTCCGACTGAAACACCGTTCTTTTCCCACTCAACCTTAGCTATTGTAAGGTCAATGCCGCTATTGCTTATTGTAAATATCTGATTAGCGCTATTGCTTATTGTAGGATTAGTTGCTGGGTCAAATGTAAGCTGGCATGCTTTAACCTCTAAATTCTTGGTTATCTGTGAAAATCCGCCATAATCAGAAGTTGCTTTTATTGTGATAGAATAATTTCCAGCTGGCTTGTCAAATGCTATGCTTACAGGCAAAGTAAATTCGCCGTTCTGTCCTCTGTTTACGACTTGGCTTTCGCTCTGCTGATTTATCCCTAAGCTGCTCTGCAACACAGTAACAGTTATGTTTTGGTCCAGATTAACAGCCATGTTCTTTACTGTTGCATTTACTATTATATCCCTAACGCACTGGATGCTTGAAGGTATCACTACAGTAGGTTCTATTATGAATATCTGGTTTGAATCACTTTCTACACTAACAAAAGCATTCCAATCTGCAGTTACATTCTCTGAACCATAGTAACCGACAGCTTTTATCTGAAGAGTATAATTTCCATTCTCAGCATTTGCTGGAATTATACCGAGATCCATTACCTTTGTTACTTGCTTAGTCTTGTTTAAGGGAATTATTGATTCAATTTTGCTTTTTGAGAATGAACCATCCTTTAACGTGGCATTTATCAATACAAGATTCATGTTATTAGTATCTAACCAGTTCTTGAAATCAGCCTGTAATTTTAAAGACTGTCCCTGAGATACTGTTGAAGATAGTGTTTCGCCATAGCCAAGAGCAGTATAAGCGCCATTATCTACACTAACTTGGGTATTTGCTATGCTCAATGTATCATATATTGTCAATGAAAGTATCTCTGAATCAATCCCGCCATTGCCGTCATCTGCAGTTACATTTATTGAATAAGTTCCTTTAACTGCAGGTGTAAAATCTATCACTCCGCTAGTTGAATTTATTGTAAATATAGTTGAGTTGCTTGTAAATGTTGAATTATCTCCATCAACATCTATTGCATTAACATCATAAACAAAACTCTGCCCTACAACCCCTGTCTTTGAAGCTGGAAGGTTCGTTATTGATGGCGCATCATTTATATTTATTACATTTATATTAAAAATCTTATAATCAAAAGCACCTGCATTGTCTGTTACTGTGCATTTTACACTCTTATTCCCAACATCGCTGTTTGTTGGGGTCCATGTAACATTAGCAAGTGAATCATTTACCTTAACAACATCCATAGCAGTAACATTGCATGAATAGTTTAATACAGCCCCAGAATCAACATCAGAGCCATGCAGTTGGAATTTGGTAGCATTTCCCTGGTATGTATCAATATTGATTATAGCATCCAAGACTGGAGCATTGTTCACATTGCTAACAGTTAAAACAACTGTCTTGTTTGCTGTACCTCCAAGTCCGTCTGAAACATTAAACAATACATAATAAGTTCCAACATCGCTGTTTGTTGGTGTCCAGTTTAACTTAGCATATGTATTATTGATCTGTGTAAATGTTCCAAGTGAAGCATTTGTCCCTATTGTCAACACATCATTAGTTGGATCAATGTCAGATGCAGTTATATAGAATACCTTTGTTTCATTCTCATTAAATTCCTGATTATCAACAATTATTGTTGGTGCGTCATTTTGATTAGTTACAGTAACAATTAGATTATTGCTTGTCTTTGAACCACCCTTGCCATCGTTTGCTGTAAAATTGATAACGTTTGTCCCAACATAATTTTCAGATGGACTTATATTAACTAGCCCAAAGCTTGCAAAATCATTGAAATTAAGATTGGTTACATTGCCATTTACAGTGTAGGTTAAGGTATCATTGTTAAATAAATCACTGAAATACTGAGTAAGATCTAGAGATGAATTATAACTACCCTCTAAAACAGATACATCACCTATAGTTCCTGTAAAAGCAGGCTCGCAGTTCTCAATTGTCAAAACA
>JAHJAV010000006.1 GCA_018813685.1 Nanobdellota archaeon
AAGATTTATAAATAAAAAGATATTTATACTCCAATAAGGGAGGTTATATAAAATGGCTCAACTTAATTATGATGCGGTGATTAGCGTATTAAAAAACTATAAAGGAATAGGTGATTCCGAAGCAAAATTATTTTCAAGACTGATTCAAAGGCAAAGATTCACAATTGATGATGTAAAAAAGATTTTGAAAGATATCAAGGAAAAAAAAGCCAATTCTCGTGCATACCAACTGATCGATTCGTTAAAAAAAAATGAATTAATCGATGAGATTAAAAAGAGTAATCCTAAAACTTATCGTCCAATACACCCCAGGGTACTATTTAATGAACTAAAAAAGGAACAAGAACAGTTTGAAGATGCGTTTGGAGTGATTGAACAGGCTTATGAAACTTGCGGTGAAGCTAGGGAAGAATCATCTAATGGAACAGAAACCTATCAAAACGAATCCATGATTTTGAGTAAAATCCAAGAGCTTATAAGTTCAGGTTATTGCGTAAAAAAAGTAGTATGCAACAACGGGTATATGTCAAGTTTACTAAGCAATGTTTCAAATAAAGACTACTCAAAAGAAAAAAAGGATGGAACTACAAACTGTGTTATCTTTGAAAAAAAGAATTTAAGGGCAATTTTTTTAGTTATAGACATTACTGACTTGAGCGGGGTATCTAGAAAAGAAGGCATTTTCATTCCGGATTCAAATTTTGCGGACTGTTTTTGCGAAAAGAGGTGTTAGCATGTTAAAAAATAATGAAGCAATCTTAACTGTTTTGTGCTTGGTTGGAAAGATAGTTGGAAGGACAAAACTACAAAAAATGATGTACCTCTTACAGACAGAGCAAAAACTACCAATTAACCTAGACTTTCAAATATATTTGTATGGTCCGTTTAGCAGGGGTTTAAACAATGAAGTTGACAAAATGATATCTGATGGATTAATTGAAAACACGCAGACTATAACTAATCTTGGAGGAGTATGTTATGAGTACACAATCTCTGATAAAGGCAGAAAGACTGCTATGAACATACTAGAAAAATTACCGAGAGACATAAAGGAAAAAATAATAACCAATATCTCAAAATTTGGTTCAATGACTGCAACAGACATTGTAAGATATGTATATGAAAATTATCCTGATGCAAAACCTAGACAATCTTAATTCATAAGCAGATTGTAAAAGGATTCAAAAAATGAAAAATAAAGATTCAATAAACTCAACGGTTGTGCCTATAGGAGAATACGCCTTTTCGCAAATAGCTAAAAATAAAATTTATTTTTTCTCGAAGCCGAAAAAGATGAATACACATATCAAATACGTCTTTTTTTATCAAGTTAAGCCAATCCAAGCTATAACTCATTATGGAATTATAGAACAACAAATAGAAGACGCTGATAAACGGATTAATCTAATAGAAAAAATGAAGACGTTCAGAGACCCTTCAAAAAAAGCATCCGCATATAAATTTTCAAGAATAGAGAAATTAAACTCATCTATTCCGTTTTCCGATAGCACATCAATTCAAGGAAGAATAAACGGGAACTTCGATAAAATTATAAACTTAAAAAACACAGGAGGGTTGTTCAAATGATACCTACCCCAAATCTAAAATTTATTGACTTATTCGCAGGGATAGGCGGATTTAGGATAGCTTTAGAGAAACACGGGGCTAAATGTGTTTTTACATCTGAATGGGATAAAGAAGCTCAAAAAACATACAGTGAAAATTTTGGAGAAGTGCCTCAGGGAGATATTACTAAAATAAATGAAAAAGAGATACCTAATCATGATATCATTTGTGCTGGTTTTCCATGTCAAGCGTTTAGTATTTCGGGTAAACAACAGGGATTCAAAGATGCTAGAGGAACCCTATTTTTTGATATTGCGAGAATCGCAAAGCATCACCAACCAAAAGTATTATTTTTGGAAAATGTTAAAAACTTAGTTAAACATTATAATGGAAATACTTTAAAGGTAATTTTAAGGATTTTAGATGAAATAGGATATGATGCTTACTATGGTGTTCTAGTGGCAAGCCATTACGGAGTTCCTCAAGCTAGAGAACGAATTTATATTGTCGCCTTTAGGAAAGACTTAGGTGTTAATTATTTTTACTTTCCAAAACCAATGTATAAAAAGATTTACCTTAAAGATATTTTAGAAGAGGATAGTGTTACAGCAGAGCACATAATAAACCGAAAAGACATCAGATTTTGGGAAAAAGATCAACATCCGCAATTAAAGCCTATCCAAATTGGACAAATAAACAATGGGGGACAAGGGGAAAGGATATACAGCATTAATGGACATGCAATAACTTTATCTGCATACGGTGGTGGAGCCGCAGGAAAGACAGGGGCTTATTTAGTTAATGGAAAGATAAGAAGGTTATCCCCCAGAGAATGCGCACGAGTTCAAGGATTCCCTGAATGGTTCAAAATCCCTGTAAGCAGATCTCAAGCATATAAGCAATTTGGAAATAGCATTTCTGTCCCAGTGGTTGAACACATTTATTTGCAAATACTGAAAGTTTTGAATTCAGATAAAATAAACGAATTAAAAAGCGAAGACATTCCTATTAGAAAAAGATATGATTATACTATGCAAACGCAATTAATAAAGGTGTTACAATGAATGAAAAGGAATTATTAGGTTCAGAAACCGCTAAAGATGGATTTAGAAATGAAGAAGATATAATAAATAAATTCAATAATTGGAAAAAAGATAAAATTGCTCAAGAATGGCTTGTCATTATGGGTTATATTCTTGAAGAGATAGAATATGTTAAGGCTGTAAAAGTAGGCGGAAATTATAAAACCGATGTGCAGGTTCAAGTAACAATTAAACTAAAAGAAGCATTTGACTGCGAAAATTTATCAGTCAAATTGGTGAGCAATCCTCAGGGATTTAATCAAATCGATAAAAGAGAGATAGAAAAATATGTTGAAATGTGGAAAATTCCTAAAGATATTGAAGAAATTTTAAAACTATTTACTGGAAAAACTAAATCCGCGGATACTTCCAAGTTAAAAGATCCAAGAAGAATGTTATTGAGCGAAATGGCAGTCAAAGACCAAGAAAAGATTTTAAACTTCTTCAACAAAAATAAAATATTAATAATCTCAGATGTATTAAAAGGAAGAGATAAATTTGCAGCGGATTGGATGCTTGTAATTCTTAAAAAAGAAGAAGATAGTTATGAATGGGCATTAAAAGATATAAATACAGTGATGAATATTTTTGGTCAAGGAGATGTGAGAATTACTGACCAAGGAAGTTTAAAAATTGGTCAAATAGGAATGCAAAGAAAGGGCGGAGATGGCGGGAGAGAATCCGCAAAAATGCTTCAATTTAAAATAAATCCCTGCTCATTATTTGACAACGATAAAAATGCCTGATACTTTTTCTAAAAAGAAAAGAAGTCAAATAATGTCAAAAATTAAGAGCAAAGATACTTTGCTTGAGATTGACTTTAAGGAATTGATAAAAGGATTAAGATTTCAATATCAACCCAAGATTTTCGGAAAACCTGATTTTGCATCAAAAAAGTTTAAGATATCTATTTTTATTGACAGTTGTTTTTGGCATAAATGTCCTAAACACTTCAGAAAACCAACATCCAATAATTTTTATTGGACTAAAAAAATAAACCGCAATGTTGAGAGATCAAAAGAAGTTAATAATCATCTTAAAAAGAAAGGTTGGAAAGTTTTAAGGTTTTGGGAGCATGAAATTAAAAAGAATCCTGGTAAATGTTTAATTAAGATAAAAAAATCTATTCTTAGGTAACTTCTTTCTTTATCTCATCGATAATTCATGTAGATCAAGTTAGTTATAATTTTTTCTATTCCGTCAGCCCCAGATTCTCTCTTCGCTCATCAGATTATCTATCAAATAATTCACCTATATCTCCCCTCAATTCCTCTTCCATCTTGTCACAATAACCATGCCTGCAGCCTTCTGCAGTAAAGAACTTCTTTGGCTCTTTTGCTAAACTAAATGTATACTCAGCATCTTTTATATTGACAGTGCGGTCATTTGTCCCATGCAGCATAAAAACATCTCTTGGAGAAATATCTGCTATATAATTATCAGGATCAATTGACATAAGATAATTATTTGATGCAAGATTGCTGCTCTTTACATGAAAGCCTGCGCTGCTTATCACAATAACTCCTTTAAACCTTTTTTCAATTGCAGCAGCGATTATAGCATACCTTGCCCCCATGCTTTCGCCTGCTATTGCTATATTATTCTTATCAACACCCTTTATCTCACTGAGAACATCAAATGATTTCAGAGCATCATACACACTTAAATGCTGTATCGGCTCATTACCTTCCAAAAATAAGGAATAGTCTTGCTCCATTCCAGGATAATTCCCTACTGTCTCTCCAATTCCTCTTTGGTCAATTGTCAAAACAGCATAACCCCATTCTGATATGATAGAAGCAAGCCTTGCTTCTGCCTCTTTAGAAACCCCTCCGCCAGGCAATAAAACTAAACCAGGAACATTCTCTTTACTTTTAGGCATAAAAAGAAATCCATATATCTTTGCTTCATTCCCAAGAAATGGCCTGCTCATAAAGTTTATAGAATAAATATCAAGAGTGCCTGTGCTGTTCATCAAGGACATCTTATATTCTGCATCCCCCCTATCTGGAGAATAATACATCTTGTTTCCTTCAATCTGATACTTAGGCTTATTGATAAACTTAAATACAAAAAAAGCTATTATCAAAACAAGAATAACAAACAATATCAGCTTTAATGTTCTCTTTTTGATTTTCATGAACAATTATTCAAACCCCCTATAACCCCTACAAAAGGAAGTAACCTAAATATTTAACTCGCCCTTTTGCTTACTTTATCAAGCTATGATACTCCTGCAATGACTTTATAGTTCCCTGGTCATTAAGATATTCTTTTATCCCTTCAGCAGCAGCTTTTGCAGCAGCTGGTGTTGTGATATAAGGTATCCTGTATTTTATTGCAGACTTTCTTATGTAGGAATCATCGTATTTGCTTGCTTTACCTATCGGCGTGTTTATGACCAGCTGAATCTCCTTGTTTTTTATGGCATCAACTATATTTGGCCTGCCTTCATGAACTTTTTTTATAATCTCTGTTTTTATTCCTTTCTTCATGAGGAATTCGTGAGTTCCTTCTGTTGCAAGTATCTTAAATCCTGCTTCAGAAAGTATTTTTGCAGCATCGACAATAAGCTCCTGGTCTTTAGGGGCTACTGTGATTAATGCAGTTCCTTCTGTTGGCAATCTCATTCCAGCAGCTTCCTGAGCTTTGAAATAAGCTACTCCAAAGGTATCTGCCATCCCTAAAACCTCTCCTGTTGACCTCATTTCAGGTCCTAAGATAGGGTCTACCTCAGGGAACATATTGAACGGGAAAACAGCTTCTTTTATCCCTACATGAGTATATTTCTTTTTCGTAAGATTCATATCCTTCAAATTTTTTCCAATTATAACTTGTGTCGCTATGCTTGCCATTGAGACATTTGTAACTTTTGAGACTAATGGAACTGTTCTTGATGCGCGCGGATTAGCCTCAAGAATATACACCTTATCATTAGCAATTGCATATTGTATGTTAATCAGCCCGATAACATTTAGCTCAAGCGCAATCTTTTTAGTGTATTCCTCCATTGTCTTAATATGCTGTTCAGGAATGCTTTTTGGAGGTATTGAGCATGCGCTGTCTCCTGAATGTATCCCTGCAAGCTCTATGTGCTCCATGATGCTGGGGATAACTACATCTTCTCCGTCTGAGATTGCGTCAACCTCTGTTTCAATTGCATTATCAAGGAATCTGTCAATAAGTATAGGCCTGTCTTCAGACATATCCACTGCTGCATTCACATAGCTGGTAAGCATTTTTTCATCATAAACAACTTCCATCCCCCTTCCACCAAGAACATAAGACGGCCTTACCATAAG
>JAHJAV010000060.1 GCA_018813685.1 Nanobdellota archaeon
CAGTAAGGGTTTAAATCAAAAAACCCATAAACTTCTGTTAAATCGCCTGTATTTAAGTTTGATATCATTTTGTCGACCAGATATGCTTTTTTCAAAATTATTCCTTAAAAACTACAAAAGACTTTATCAAAGCATTCTAATCTCAAAAAACAGAAACTATTAAAAATATAGGGGCATTATAGTGCCAGTAGATACATATGAACAGAAAAAAATTGCTTAAAACAATTGTTGCAGACTTGAAAAAACAAGGGGCTAAGAAGATAACCTTGTTTGGCTCTTATTCCAGGGGAGAAGAAAATAAGGGCAGCGATGTAGACATTATTGTAGAATTTTTCAAACCCAAATCCCTCTTAAAATTTGTTGAGATAGAGCAGGAGTTATCTGAAAAAACAGGCAAAAAAATAGACCTTCTTACAGAGAATTCTATCAGCCCTTATCTTATCGATAGAATCAGAAAAGAGAGGGTGGAATTATACTAATGAAAAAGGATAATTCAGTTTACTTGAAGCATATTCTTGATTCAATAAAACGGATTGAAGAGTACACTAAAGAAATTAGCAAAGAGCAGTTTATGTCTAAAAATATTGTTCAGGCAGCAGCAATAAGGGAGATTGAAATAATTGGCGAAGCAACTAAAATGATAGATAACAAATTCAAAGAAGATTATGGTTCAATACCCTGGAAGAGTATTGCCGGAATGAGGGATAAGCTTATCCATGGATATTTTGGAGTAGACTTAGAAGCTGTCTGGAAGACTATTGAAGAAGATATTCCTTATTTGAAAAGGGAATTAACTAAGGTTAACCCTTAATAACACCCATCGGCTCCATCCTAATAACCTTTAAAGAAATTCCAGTGTTGTGAACTGTGTTTATGACTTCTTCTACATCTTTGTACGCTTTAGGCGCTTCTTCTGCAATGCTTTTTGGTGATGGTGCTTTTGCAACAATGCCTCTTGAAGCCAATTCATTTATTATGTCGTTTCCCCTGAATTGATTTATAGCGCCATGCCTTGACATTGCTCGGCCTGCGCCATGAGCCGAAGAGCCAAATGTTTTCTGCATTGCTGTTTCTGTTCCTTTTAGTATGTAGGATGAAGTTCCCATTGAACCTGCAAGCAATACTGGCTGATCAGGGAAGCTTCTTGTAGCACCTTTTCTATGGACATACAATTCTTTTTTCTTGCCATCTACTGTGTGGGTTTCTTTTTTCATAACATTGTGGCAAATTCCTGCGACAGTATGCATGTCCATCGATTCCCAGTCTTTACTGAAAACTTTTTGGAAGGTTTCTCTGATCCATTGAGTCATGACAAGCCTGTTTGTAAAGCTGTAGTTTACTGCGCATTTCATTGCTGCAAAATAATCCTGGCCTTCTTTTGAGTTTGCTGGGGCACAGGCAAGTTGCCTGTCTGGCAACCATATATTATATTTTTGCACTGCTTTTTCCTGAATCTGAAGATAATCAGTAGCTACCTGGTGGCCTAATCCTCTTGAGCCGCAGTGAAGCATTATTATAACCTGGTCTTTGTCTTTTATTCCCCATTCTTTTGCTTTTTTTTCGTCAAATACATCTGTTATTTTTTGAACTTCTAGAAAATGATTTCCTGCGCCGAGTGTTCCTAGTTGCGGGAGGCCTCTTTTCTTTGCTAAGCCAGAAACTTTATTGGGATCAGCACCTTCCATCTTTCCGTTTTCTTCAATATGTTTTAAATCTTCTTTTACACCATAACCTTTTTCAACAGCCCATTCACAGCCATCTATTAGGACTTTGTCCAGCTCTTCATTAGTCAATCTTAATTTTCCTTTAGAGCCGACACCTACAGGTACGTTATTGTATAAAGCCGAGATTAATTCTTTTATCTTTTCCTGGACTTCTTTAAATGGTAGATTAGTTCTTATTGAATTTACTCCGCAGTTTATGTCGAAGCCACAGAGTCCGCTTGAGATTATGCCTTCTTCTGCGTCAAAGGCAGCTACTGCCCCCATTGGCAGGCCGTATCCAAAATGCGCATCTGGAAGTGCAACTACAGGCCCAATAACTCCTGGAAGGCAGCAGACATTAGATAGCTGTTCGATTGCGCCATCTTCCATCGCATCATATATCGCTTTGTTTGCAATCAGTTTTCCATTTACGTTCATCTCTTTTCTTACTGCTTTTGGCAATAGCCATTCATATTCATTTATTGGCTGCAGTTTATCTTTGTACCTCATTTTTTTTAGTAAATATAGTTGATATTTAAGCTTACCGATAAATTTAAATATCTTTGAATGTTAAGATTCTACTATGGTTGAAGATAAGTTAGACTTGTTTAAAAATTTTGAAGCTGATCATAGCTCTAAGAAAGAAGATAAGAAAAAATCTGATAAGGATGAGATAGAGATAAAGATAAGGTTAAGCAAGAAGTGGTTCAATAAACTATTTTTGGAAAGATCTATATTTATTGTGATAATACTTATATTGGCTGTTTTAGTATTCTATAATCCTTTTGGGAAGTATACTTGTGAGAAAGGGCTTTCTGATATCAAGACAGAGCCTGTTGTTAAAACAGAAAATACTTCTCCTGGGCCTGTTGCTGTAGAGGCAGAGCCTGTTGTTGAGATAGAGATTGAGCCAGAACCTGAACCTGATCAATCTAGCGGACCTGCTATGTCTGGCAAGGCAACTATAGATATAAAGGATGTTTCGTTAGATGCAAATAAGACTAAAGTTTTATCAATAACTGTAAATATAGACAACCAGATGAAGATACTTACGCCCACTGTGTGGGTTTATTGGTATGATTCAGGTAGTACTGCTGCTATGAAAGCTTTTACAATTGGAGGTAAATTTAACTATACTGGAGCAATACCTCTTGGAGTTAAAAATTGGAAGTTAGATGATCTTGATAATAGTAGGCTAAGGGTGGACGATAAGACGAAGGAAACTTTTAAGATAGAGATGTATGATGCTTCTGATGGTAGTTTATTGGATACTGTAACAAAGACATTCTCAACTTAACAGTCAAGTATTTATAAGAGTTCTTACTTTCTTAAGTTATGGTAATCTATGTGATAGAGCACCTCGAGCCAAGAGTATGGAGATGGTGCATCATCGAGTATAAGCATATCTCTAGTTTTGCGGGTAAGGGGAATTTGTGGTTCACTAATATCAAGAACGGAAGCAAGGAACTAGAGAAATATGGCAAGGTTTTTAGAAAATCTGTCTCTGAGCTGGGATTAAAGAGGTGCTGTGTTCTTGATCCAGAAGCAGATAAGACTTTGCAGCCTGAAGATTCTAAGGAGTTTGATTATTTTATCTTTGGAGGGATCTTAGGGGATAATCCGCCTAAGAAAAGGACCAAGGAAGAGATTACACTTAAGATTGGTTGTGAGTCAAGGAATATAGGCAAGGAGCAGATGAGCACTGATAATGCGGCCTATACTGTTAAAAAGATTGTTTCTGGCAAGCGATTTAATGAATTGAAATTTAAGGATAAGATTGAAATAGAATTAGGGAAGAATGAATCTGTAATTCTTCCTTATAGGTATAATTTAGTTGATGGAAAACCGCTTGTGAGCAAGGAGCTGGTAAGTTTTCTGAAAAGAAGAAAGAGCTTCTAAATGTATAAAATCTTTGGATTTTATAACCTAAAAATTTAAAGAATTTTTAGATATCTAAGCTTACTGTAGCTGTATAGCCTTTATCTGTTTTCTCTAATTTGAATTTGTACATTGTAACCGCTTTTACAACTGTTTCTCCTAGTTCTGGCCTTATCGGTTCTCCAGATAGTTTTGCCCTTAGCTTTGTTTCACTTATTTCTTCTATTTCAAATTTTGAAAAGAATTTCTGCTCTGTGTCGACTATGGCTATAATCGCTTGGAGCCAGTTAAGCATAAGGTCTTCTAAGTTATCTGCTTTTATCTCAAATTCTTCTGTTTCTTTTGGCTTTACTTCTTTTATCTTGCATATTACTGAGGATAATGCTTCTGCTGCGTTTTCAAAAAGTTCTTTTGGGTTCTTGCCATATGCTTCGAACATTACATCTGACATGATTTTATCTAAAAATTTGTATTTTAACATTTTAGTAGGCGATTATCTGCGAAGAACTCTTTTTCTTTGGCTCTTCAGCTGGTTTTGGTGAAGTGTCTCCAAACATGCTGGCAAATCCTGCTGTTGCTTCTGTCGGTTGTGTAGGGGCTTCAAATATATTTGGCTGGTTTGTGTAAGCGTTTTCGCCTACCAAATGCTGAAGCATCTTTATGACTTTCTTTATATCTTCAGGAGAATCATGCCTTGTGTCTATTGAGATTTGCATATTTAAAGTTATAGGCATAGAAGGATATAAACTTTTTGGTTTTTGATTATTTTTGCCTAATCAATATATTTATAAATTGATTTCGATTCTTTTGGGAGATGCTAGAGGGAATTTTACAGATAAAACATTCAAATGTGCTTGGTGATGGGCAGATCGATAGGGTTGCTGAGTTTTTGGTAAGGGCAGGGATTGCTATCAGTTCCATATATCTCGATGATGTGGCTCATGCAGTGGAGGTGGGCAGAGCTTATATTAATCAAGTTACAAGAAGGCAACCATACCAATGCGGATTTTTTGCAGCTTTTTTTGGAGATTACCCTGTGGGATTTGTAAGTTACCTAATTGTTCCAGTTCAGGTGAGGCATACTCTGGGTTATGAGGCTGCACTTGGGGGTGATTTGCATGTAGCCTTAGAACATAGAAGGGAAGGTATTGGTACAAGATTGATAGCTGGTGTTGAAGATTATTTTAGGCAATTAGGGATCCATAGATATGTTTTCTTAGTTGCACCTGGCGAGTCAGCAAAGCTTTTTTGGAGAAATATCCTTTCTTCCAGGCCATGTTCTGCAACTTGGACAGCGCCATTAATGAATTTATAGCTTTACTTCACTTATCAGATGAATCCTAGATAAATTCGAGTTCTAAATTTATCTTATCAAAAGTAGGGTATTCTGTTACAACAGCTAAGTACAGGTCTTTTGTGTTTTTTAGCAACTTATTATCTTTTGCCCAGTTAGTTAGCAAGTTATTGTTGATCTCTTTTTTTATTTTCTTTACTATCTTTGTGCTGGTTATTATTCTTAGCTTTTTCTTGTCGATTTCTATTAGTTTGCTGTTGATTTTGAAGTCTTTTTTTAGATTATTTTTTATTTTCTTAAGTTTATTTATTGTTTTTGTTTTGTTTGCTTTCTTAAGGATTGAATTATAGTTAAAAGAGGGTTTTAATTCTTTTAGGTAGATTGCCCCTCTTGTCAATGTTCCATCTTTGTTTAGAGTGTCAAATGTTTTTTTTATGTTTTTTGCTCTTCTTTTAATCCTGTTTGCCAGTTGTACTTTGTCTTTTAACTGGGCTGTGCAGTAGTGGACATTTAATTTGATATTATTTTTTTGAATAAAATCCATTAGTTTCAATGCCAGTTTCTCTGAACCCTTTACTGCATAGGACATGCTGTCTTTTGTTTTATACCCCAGTTCCAATAATTTATTTACTTTGTTGTCAGCTATCTCTAATTCATTTAAATTAAGGAATTTAATCTTGTTTTTTCCATTAATACCCACTTTATTTAAAAAAATGATAATATTCTTCAGATGTTTTTCTTTTTTCGGGATTACTGGAATCTCTACTCCAATGTCCCAATTATAGTTTAGGGCTAGTTTTATTCTGTGCCATAATCTATTGCTGTCTAAGTCAAGATGAAACCTTATTTCATCTAATCCTGCTTTGTAAAGCTGGTTTAGGTTTTTTTCATTTATTAAGTTAAGGGAAGTGTAAAGATGGATATGGAATTTTTTTCCGAATTGTTTTTTTAATGCTTTGATAAATTTGAGAGTCCTGTCTAGTTTATATAAAGGGTCACCGCCTGTTATGCCTGCGCCTTCTGCATTGATCAGTTTAGCTTCTTTTATCGCTTCTTTGATATCAGTTATAGGCCATTCGTCTGCATAGATGACGTCTTTTTGGTATTTCTTATCAGATATCGGGCAGAAATAACAGCATCTCGGGCATAATCCAGTTATGAACATCACTAGTTTAGAACCTTTGACGCATAATTGGCAGCCTTTTGGCAGAGTCCCTAGTTTGTATGAGTAATAGGGGGTTTTTTGCATCTTATGTAAACATCCTCTGATAATTCATCCAGATGTTCTTTTCAACTTCTTCTAATTCCATCCTTTTGAGCTCTGCTATCTTCTTGTAGCTTTCTACGACAAAAGCAGGCTCGTTTAATTGGTCTTTGAACGGGCTTAAGAAAGGAGCGTCTGTTTCGCAGAATAGGTTAGAGATGTTTATTTCTTTTACCATGTCCTGGAACTGCTGCAGCCTTACAACATTTGTAGGTATAGAAAATGAATAACCTAAGTCATATGCTCTTTTTACCAGGTGCTTTTTTCCTGAGAAGCAGTGCATTATGACTTTTTTGTAGCCTGAACTTTCTAATATGTCCAAAGCATCAGACTCTGCTTTTCTTGAATGGATTATAACTGGCTTGTTCAGCTTTTTAGCTGTTTCTAAAACTTTTTGAAAAACTTCTTTCTGCATCTTTGAATCTTTTCCGTTTTTGTAGTCTAGCCCTACTTCTCCGATTGAGACAAATTTGTCTTTGTTCTTTTCCCAGAACTCCAGTTCTGTGTCAACATCAAAGTTATTTTTTTCATCTGTTTCTCTTGTCAGAGCATCCATAGGGTAAAGTCCGAAAGATGGTTTTACTATAGGATATTTTTTAGCTATTTCCAGCATCTGCTTGTTTGTTTCTGGTGTGATCCCTGAGCTTACTATTGCCTTTAATCCTGCTTTTTCAGCATTCTTTATGACTTCATCTAATCTTTCTATTATCCCTTTGAAGTCTAAGTGGCAGTGCACGTCTATAAATAAGCTCATACCAACAAGAAAAATGAGTAAGATTTATAAACATTCCTCAATTTGTGAAGGGTATGGACAGTGTCAGGAAATCAGGGTCTTAAGATTTTTCTTTAAATTTATCTAGTCCATAATCTATAATTAATAATTTTTGCAGGTGAAAAATGACTAAACAAAATTTGAAAGGGTATGTTCCGGACAATTGCACTAATTTGGACCATTTTCCACATATAAAAGGATATGATTTTAATGCTAAATTTGATTTTGACAAGTTTTTGAAGTCTTATTCAAGCACTGGGTTTCAGGCAACTAACCTGGGCAATGCTATCGAGATAATAAAAGCAATGAGGCGTGAGAAAGCAACTATATTTCTTTCGTATACTTCTAATATGGTGAGTTCTGGAGTTAGGGAAGTTATTAGATATCTAGTTGAGCATAAGCTTGTTGATGTTTTAGTTACAACTGCCGGCGGCATAGAAGAGGATGTAATAAAGACGCTAAAGCCTTTTGTATTGGGGAGTTTTGATTCAAACGGGAGAGTGCTTTCAGAAAAAGGAGTTAACAGGATAGGGAATATATTTGTAACAAATGACCGGTATGTTTATTTTGAGAGAAAGATGAATGAAATCTTGGATGAAGTTTATAAGATGCAATTGAAGAGGGATAAAGCGCTTTGCAGCTCTGAGATAATTGAGTTTGTGGGCAAGGCTGTTGGTAGTAAAGAGTCAATACTTTATTGGGCTTATAAGAACAAGATTCCTGTTTTTTGCCCTGCGCTTACAGACGGTTCTTTTGGGGATATGATCTTTTTTATGAAGCAGAGAACTCCTGATTTTCTTGTGGATATTACTGAAGACATAAAGCAGATAGTGAAGATTGCTTTGAATGCTGAGAAGACAGGGGTTATTGTTTTAGGTGGAGGGGTTGCAAAACATTATACATTGAATGCTCAGATATTTAGAGAGGGTGCTGAGTTTGCTGTTTATGTAAATACTGGGGAAGAGTATGACGGCTCTGATTCTGGCGCAAGGACAGATGAAGCAGTTACGTGGAGCAAGATAAAGGCAAATGCGCCTCAGGTAAAGGTTCATGGAGATGCTACAATCATATTTCCTTTGATAGTTGCTGGAGTAGTAAATGATTTAAAGAAGAAGAAAATACTTAAGAGAAAATGAGCACTTCAAAAATAATCTCAATGAAAGGAAACGAAGCGATTGTTGTCTTGACATGTTATGATAGCAATATGGCTAAGATACTTGAAGAGATGAATGTTGATATTATCTTAGTGGGTGATTCTTTAGGGAATGTAGTTTTAGGTTATGATTCTACACGGGATGTTACTGTGCAGGATATGATAAGGCATACAGGCGCTGTTAGGCGAGGAGCTGTGAGCAGCTTTATTGTTGCTGATATGCCTTACAAGTCTGATGAGACTAATGAGCTTGCTCTTATGAATGCAAATGCACTTATTGATTCTGGCGCAGATGCTGTGAAGATAGAGGGAAAACCTGCTGTATGCAAGTTTTTATCTCAGAATGGAATAGCTGTTATGGGGCATGTTGGATTATTGCCTCAGACTGCTGAAGATTATAAAGTTAAAGGAAAAGAGAGCAAAGAAGCTGAAGATATTCTTAATATGGCTTTAGAACTTGAGAAAGCAGGATGTTTTGCAGTTGTTTTAGAGTCTGTTCCTGTTGAGCTTGCTCGTAGGATAACAGATGCTTTGAAGATACCTGCTATCGGGATAGGCGCTGGACCTTATTGTGACGGGCAGGTATTGGTTGTTAATGATATTTTAGGCATGTATGATGAGTTTAAGCCGAAATTTGTCAAGAGGTATGCTAATGTTAATGAGATTATTAAGAAGGCTGTTTCTCAATACAGGAAAGAAGTGAAGAAAGGAGAGTTTCCTTCTGATGAGTATAGTTTTAAGTAGTTATACTCAAAGACATAATTTTGAACAGAATTTTGTCTTTTCGTAATAAGCAAAGAGCATTACTCATTGCTCGATTATGTATGCTCTTTGCTATATTTTCGATAACTTTTATAAATAGACAATCTTTCTTAATAGGATAATGAAAACTATTGTGATGGGAGTTACTTCGAGCATTGCATCCTATAAGGCGATTGAATTAGTTGAAAAACTAAAGAAAGAGTTTGATATTGAGATAATAGTCTCAAAGAATACAGATAATCTGATAGGTAAGAAAGAGTTTGAGAATGTGTTGGGAAGAAAGGTTCATACTGAATTATTCTATAAAGGATGGACATATAAAGGTTATTTGAAAAGGGAAGAGTCAGAACATATTTCATTGGCTGATAAGGCTGATATTTTTGTTATATGCCCTGCTACTGCCAATACTATTGGGAAGATAGCTAATGGGATAGCTGATGATTTATTGACGACTTCTGTAATGGCTACTAATGTTCCTGTACTTATTTGTCCTGCTATGAACTATAAGATGTGGGAGAATAAGATAGTGCAGGAGAATGTTTTGAAATTGAAGAGAAATGGATTTTATTTTGTCGAACCTGGAATAGGGCATCTTGCCTGCGGCTGTTCTGGTGTTGGAAGATTGGCTGAGATTGATACAATAATAAAATCTATTAAGGAACTTATTGATAAGAAAAATAGTTTGAAAGGTAAAAGAATAATTGTTACAGCTGGCGGAACTGTTGAGGAGATAGATCCTGTAAGAGTTATTACAAATAAAAGCTCTGGAAAGATGGGAATATATATTGCTGAAGAGGCTGCTAAGATGGGCGCTTTGGTTACTCTGATAAGAGGTAAGACTGAGATTGAGCCGATGGGGAAAATAAATGATATAAAAATAAATTCAGTAAATGAGTTATCAAACGAAATTGAAAATAATATAAAAAGTGCAGATATAATGATCCATGCTGCTGCAGTGAGCGATTTTTCCATTATTCGTAAATCCAATAAGAAAATAAAATCTAATAAATGTTTAATTTTAAGATTAAAAAAGACGATAAAAATAATCGATTCAATAAAAAAACTTAATAAAAAGATAAAGCTAGTTGGGTTTAAGGCTGAGTATAAGGTTAGTGAGAAAGAATTAGTCGATAGTGCCAATTCGCTTTTGAAGAGAGCTGATGCTGACTTTGTTGTTGCTAATGATGTCTCTAAAGGGGTTTTTGGAAGCGAGGAGAATGATGTTGTGATTGTAGGTAAGAAGGTAGAGCATGTTAAAGGGGGTAAGAGGGAGATTGGTAAGAGGATTCTTGAGTTAGTAAGATGATAAAAGCATTTTCACCTGGAAATATAACCTGCTTTTTTTCTATTGTGGAGAATAAAAATCCCCTAAAGAAAGGCTCTTTGGGTGTGAGCTTTGCTATTGATAAAGGTGCAATTGCTGAGGTCAGTAGAAGTAAGAAGAATGTCATAATTGTTAATAAGGTTAAAAAAAGGTTTCCAACTGTAGAGACTGCTTTGGGGTTTCTTACAAAAGAGCCTTTAAATATAGTTATAAAGACTCAACTGCCTATTGGCTGCGGTTATGGGATGAGCGGAGCCTGCACTTTAGCTGCGCTGTTTGCTGCTAATGGGCTGTTGAAACTGAAAAAATCAAGGGGGTTATTAGCTTTGATGGCGCATAGGGCAGAGGTAATCAATAATACCGGATTAGGGACTGTAACTGCAGAGTTTTTAGGCGGATTATTAATAAGAGATAGAAAAGGAAGCCCATTAAGCGCTAAAAGACTGAATATTGACACAAAAGTAATTTATTATAGGTCGTTTGGACCAATAAACACAAAAAAAGTTATAACCAGCAAAGAGATGAAAAAGAAGATAAACCAATACGGCTTAAAATCAATAAATAAAATTAAAAAAGATAAAAAAATAAAACTTGCGCAACTGATCAAGATATCTAAGGAATTTACTGAAAAGGCTGGCTTGTTAAAGGATAAGCGGGTTTTGAAAGTAATCAGCGAAGTTGAGAAGAATAAAGGCGCTGCTTCTATGAATATGCTTGGGAACAGCGTTTTTAGCAGCATTCCTTTTGAGGGGTGCAGTAAGTTGAGGGTAAGTAATGTCAGAGCTGGCATTTTAAAATAGAAAACTTCTTAAATAAGTTCTTTTAAGATAGGGTATATGTTAGATGCGTTTTTAAAATCATTTATGGCAATCTTTGTTATTATGGATGCTTTGGGGAATATCCCCATATTCTATGGGCTGAATAAATCATTTTCAGAGCAGGAGAAAAAGAAAAATATTGCCCTGGCTGTCCTTATAGCTGGGATTGTTTTAGTAATATTCCTTTTTTTAGGTAACCACCTGTTGAATTTCTTTGGCATTAGGATATCCAGCTTTAAGATAGCTGGGGGCATAATACTTCTTATATTGGGTATTGAAATAACTTTGGGGATAAAATTCAAAAAAGATAAGAGCGAAACAAAGGATTTAGCAGTTGTTCCAATGGGAACTCCCCTCCTTACTGGGCCCGGAGTTATCACTACTGTGCTTATCTTAGTAGGCAATTATGGTTATTGGATTCCTCTTTTGGCAGGAATTGCCAATCTTATTCTAGCTTTTATTCTTTTGAGGCTATCAGGGCCTTTTTTGAAAATATTTGGAAAGCAGGGGGCAGAGGTTTTTTCAAGAATAATGGGGCTTATTATAGTTGCTATTGCTGTTGAGTTTGTGAGGCAGGGATGGGCAGCGCTATAACTTTTTTTAAAAAGAATAAATGGGTTCTGTTTTTATTGTTCATATTAGTTTTGGTTATAGTATCTCAAAGAGAAAGGAAGCCAGCTGAGCCTGATTATGTGGATATAATGTTCGATAATAAAGGCGGCGATGTGCCGAATGTGAATGAAGGCACTTTGATAATGTTCACTAAGATAGATATGTCAAGCATATTTATTAACCCTTCCCAGAGATTAAGGTATGTTGTTTTATTTTCTTCTAAGGTGGTTGATGGATTTGGAATAAAGTATAATTTCATAGATTCAACACTTGAAGCAGGGCTTCCCTTGATTAAAGCAGAGACGATAAATCTTCTAGATGGAAATATGCACCAGATAGGGTATACATTTAAGAAAGATGTTGGGCAGGAATTATACCTAGATGGAATCAAGGTTGCTTCTGGGATGTTTACAGGTGAGAAGATTGGAGGGGTTACTGGATTTGCTGTAATGGAATTTATGGAACCTATCTTAGTGGGGCAGGAGATTAATGCAAGATATGTCGGTAGGCAGCTTAGTGAAGGGGAACTAAGGGAAATATTTAATAAGCAGAGATAATTCTATAGGGTTATGGG
>JAHJAV010000061.1 GCA_018813685.1 Nanobdellota archaeon
ATTTATTAATTTTTATTATTTATCTATATCCAGCAGACTTGATAGTTCATAGGATGGTTTTACAGTATAACTATATCGAAGCACACACCACGACAGGAGTAGTGCCTTGCGAATTGGATGGATTGAAGCAGGAGTTAGGGCAGAATAGGTGGTTAGGGTTGATTAGGTTGGCTAGTAATTAATGAATATATTATATACTCCATAATAGAAGTATTTATAAACTCACTCACATAAGATAGTATTATGAACGGAAAAAAAATAAAGACTGATACAAAAGAAGATATAGATAAAACAAAAAAGGATATAGATAACCTAATAGAAAAAAACAAAAGTTTACCTCTTCTTTTTTAAATTGTTTCTAAGTTTTTCATTTTCATTAATTAAATCTTTCATATCAGATAAAAACATTTGATTTTCATAAGTTATATTTCGTGTTTCAATAAGAAGATATTGATATTTATAAGATGAAATGAATTTTTCTACTGTTGCAGTTGTTACGACTATTAATGCAAATATACTTATAAAAGTTTGTAAAGTTGATGTAACATTAAAAAATAGGTAAATAACCATTACTACTAAGGCTTGTTCAAAAAAATATAATCCCATAAAAAATAATGTAAAAAAACTATTGTTTTTTATAATAAAATCTCTAAAATCATCACATTTTTTAGTGATTAAATCAAATAATCCCTTACTACTAAGAATAAAAATTAAGAAAATTAGTATAATACTGGTTATAATCAAACTTGTTATCATTATCTAAATCACCTAATAAACCTATCAGAACCTCTTTGAGTATAGTTTATCAGAAATAGTATATAAGGATTTCTGTATTTAAGAATAGAGTAAGTGACGTTAACTTGACAGCTCTAAAAATCACAAACTATTGTCCCAATCCTTTACCATTTTCTCGCTGAAGCTCTAAAAATAGTAAAGTATTGTTTAAAATCCAATAGTTTGGTTTTTTTCAAAAAACACAAACTATAAAAATAACATCCATTCTATCAATTTCATGCCAGACGAAGAAGCACCTGAAATAATGCCAGGGCAGCCATGCCCTATGTGCCTGCAGAAGACTCTTACGCTTATGGAAGCTGAAAGAGAAGTGCCTTACTTTGGTAAAGTCTATCTGTTCTCTATGGGCTGTTCTAATCCTGAATGTAATTACCATAAGGCAGATGTCGAATGCACTGAGCAGCACGAACCTTCTAAGTATACTTTTGAGATAACTAAAGAAGAGGATATGAAAGTAAGGATTGTTAAAAGCTCTGAAGCTGTAATAAAGGTTCCACATATAACTACTATTACTCCTGGGCCTGCTTCAAACGGTTATGTAACTAATATTGAAGGGATCTTAAACAGGATCAAGAAACAGATAGAAGTAACAAGAGATAATGCAGAGGGTAATGAAGACAGGAAAAAGGCAAAGAACCTTCTGAAGAAACTTATGAATATAATGTGGGGAAGACAACCCCAAAAGATAATCATTGAAGATCCTTCTGGGAATTCTGCTATAATCAGCGATAAAGCACAAAAGACAAAGCTTTAGCTTTGGTTTTTGCTGCTTTAGCAAAATCTCGATTTTGCGTAAGGCTGTAAAAGAGAAGCTGAAATAATAATATATTTAAACAAGCTCTTTCTAACGTTGTGTATTAAGTTAATAAGGGGATTAATATGTCCTTAGAAATCAAAAGATTTCTTGGACTTTGAAAACAAAAAATTGGAGGTGTTTTCAATGGATTTAAAATCAAAGATAAGAACAGTTCCGCACTGGCCTGTTGAAGGAGTTATGTTTAGGGATATTACCACATTGCTGCAGGATGGAGAGGCATTCAAGCATTCCTGTGATGAACTTTACAAAAGATACAAAGAGATGAAGATTGATGTTGTTGTTGGTATTGAAAGCAGAGGATTTGTTTTTGGCTCTGTTTTAGCATATCTCCTGGGTGTTGGGTTTGTTCCTGTAAGAAAGCCCGGGAAACTGCCTTACAAGACTGTTTCTGAGGAATATGAAAAGGAGTATGGAAAAGATAAAATCATAATGCACGAAGATTCTATCAAGAAAGGGCAAAAAGTTCTGTTGGTTGATGACTTGATTGCTACAGGCGGAACTTGCTCTGCTGCTGTCAGATTAATAGAGAAATTGGGCGGAGAGGTTGTAGAGTGCGCTTTCCTAATTGACCTTCCTGAACTTAAAGGAAAGGAAAAATTAAAAGGATACAAAATATTTTCAATGATGGAATTTGAAGGTACTTAGAAATTACAAAGTAATTTCTTGTACCTTACAAAATTAAAATTTTGAAGGTGAATAATATGAAAATCGGAATTATAGGCGGTTCGGGGTTAGAAGACCCTAAGATTTTGAAAGACGCAAAAGAGATTAATGTAGATACAAAATTTGGAAAGCCAAGCTCTCCTTTGACTGTTGGAAAGATCGATGGAATTGATGTGGTGATATTATCAAGGCATGGAAGAAAGCATAACATCCACCCAGGAAAAGTAAATTATAGGGCTAATATCTGGGCTTTGAAAGAACAGGGCGTAACACATATAATCGCTTCATCTGCGTGTGGTTCCTTAAGAGAAGAGATAAAGCCAGGTGATTTTGTTGTTATTGACCAGTTCATCGACAGGACTCATGGAAGGCAAAGCACTTTCTATGATGAAGATAATGTTGCGCATATACCTATGGCAGAGCCTTTTTGTAATGATTTGAGAAATGCATTATTTGAAACTGCAAAAGAGCTTAAGTTTAAAGTACATGAAAAAGGCACTGTTGTTACGATACAAGGGCCTAGGTTTTCATCAAGAGCTGAATCACATATGTTCAGGAGCTGGAAGGCAGATGTTATCAATATGTCTACTGTGCCTGAGTGTGTTTTAGCTCGCGAAGCAGGAATATGCTATGCTGTTGTTTGTATGTCCACTGATTATGACTGCTGGCATGAATCTGAAGAATCTGTTGATATCCAGATGGTTCTAAAAACATTCAAACAAAATGCAGAGAAGGTTGTTAGGCTGTTCATAAAAGCAATACCTAAGATAAAAGATAACCCTGAATGTTACTGCAGGACAGATATTAAGGGTGCGGTTATAAGCTAGGCTCAACTACAACCTTCAAACTTTCCTTTGCTTCAGAAACTATCTTAAACCCTTTCTGAATCTCATCTAAGGGTAGTTTGTGTGTAATCATGCCCTTAACATCTATCTTTCCCTGCCTGATTAAGCTTAATGATTCCTGCAGGTCTATTGGTGCAGCACCGTAAGATGAGGTTATGGTGTATTCATTTCTCCAGAAGTCTACAATTGGCAGTTCGATGTTATTTTGGGGTATTGCGAAGAACAGTATAGTCCCTTTTTTATCTATGCATTGGAATGATTGATCTACTGCTTGTGGTGCTCCTGTGCAGATTATTATCTTATCTGCCTTGACATCAATCTTATTCTTAGAGACATCAATAACCTCATCTGCGCCATACTCTTTGGCTTTATTTAATCTGTATTCATTAATATCTGTAGCAATCACCTTAGCGCCTTTTAGTTTCGCAAGCCTTATATTCAGCAGACCTGATAATCCAGAGCCAAGAACTAAAACTGTATGAGTGCCCTTTACATTAATTATCCTCTGCCCCCTTACAACACATGCCAATGGCTCTATCATAGTAGCTTCTTCATAGGATATGCTTTCTGGCAGAAGATAAGTTCCATTTTCAACATTTATCTTTGGAACTCTTACATACTCAGAAAATCCGCCGGGATCATAGTTTCCTTTATGAAGTGTTTCACATGCAGTATGGTTTCCTTCATTGCAGTATTTGCATTCGTTGCAAGGGACGTGGTGTGATACAAAGACTCTTTGGCCTTTTTGGAACTTTCTAGAATTAGATTCGACTATTTCTCCTGCTATCTCATGGCCTAATACTCTAGGGGCTTTTTTTATCCTGTACCATTCCATAACATCTGTGCCGCAGATGCCTGAAGCTTTGACTTTGACTAAGATTTCTCCTTCATTTATTTTTGGAGTTGGACGCTCTTCTATCCTGATGTCATTGTTGTTGTGGTAGACTGCGACTTTCATTTAACTTTTAGAAACTATCTTGTATATATAAATTTATGGTGCTAAACTAATACACCTTTGACAAATATCTTCTGTGAACTTCCTAGCTCTTATGTCAGCTCTTAACTTTCTGTATCTTTTTGAATCCCATATCTCCATTATGTTTTGCTCAATTATATTCCCTAAACGAACCTCGCTCAAATAATCATTAGAACATATTACAACATCTCCATCAACATTTATTGTCAATACGTGTTGTCCTTGCGCACAATAAGGTTTTTCCAACCTTGATTCTTTTGGAATTTGAACAAGTCCTCCTCTTGTAAACCACCTGTTTAAATACAATCTTATTTTTACATGGTCTGCCATATCTGGGTTATCAATTAGATGTTGTCTTAACTTGGCTAAATTAGGTGGAAGATTGCTCCCTTTGTCATGGTTTGTAACCAAAATACTATCAATTCCGGCTTGGACTAACCCCTCTACTCTTTCAGGTGTTAGATGATCTCCATTTGATCCAAAATGCAGATAAACTTCTGGAAGTTTCTGTCTTGCATACCTGACCCTTCTTTTTAGATGTGGATCAAGCAATGGTTCACCATAATGATGTAATTGAAGCTTATCCCTATAGCCCATTAAAGCCAATTCATCAATTATCTTTCTAAATAAATCTTCTTCCATCTCTTTCTGCGGTCTTTGACTTCTTAATTCTGGATCAGAATGTGGGCAATAAGAACAAACCCTATCACAAATAGATGTTGTCTCAATAGCAACATGAGTGAACATATCTCTTCTACTATAGTGCGGCATAGTAATTAGGTCAGCTTTTAACTCTTTTAATCCAAACATCAAAGAATGAGGCATAAAATCCCTATAGTGGGTGTTTATGTAATTACTTAACTTTGACATTTTGTTGCTCTTTATACCACCTCTTTAGATAAATAAAACATACTATTTTTTTTCTTTATAAATCCCAAACCCTTCATCTACTGATTTACCTTCATGGACAACTGCCCTAACAGCTTTGATCATTCCAATTGGATTACTGCTTTGGAATATGTTTCTGCCCATGTCTACTCCTATGGCCCCTGCATCAATTGCGTCTCTTGCCATCTGCAAGGCTTCTTTTTCCTCTATCTTTTTGCCGCCTGCAATAACAACAGGAACATTTCCACATGCTTCGACAACTTCTTTGAAATTATCGCAGTAATATGTTTTTATTATATGCGCGCCAATCTCAACGCATATCCTGCTTGCTAAGCCAAGGTATCTTGAATCACGAGCCATATCTTTTCCTACTGCTGTTACAGCTAAAACAGGAATTCCGTACTTTTCACCTTTGTCTACAAGCTCAGCGAGGTTAGCGATTGTCTCCTTTTCGTGCTCTCCTCCAATAAAAACACTGCAGGTTATTGCAGAGGCATTTATCCTTATAGCGTCTGTTACAGATGATGTTAGAACTTCATTTGACAGCTCTTTTAATATGCTTGTTCCGCCTGACATCCTTAATATGATTGGCTTATCTGTTTCTGGAGGGATCCAATTCCTTAAGGCCCCTCTTGTAATCATCAGAGCGTCTGCATAAGGAAGCAGAGGATTTACTGTCTTGCCCAGCTCCCTTAAGCCAGTAGTTGGGCCCTGAAAATAGCCGTGGTCAACTGCTAACATCACACATTTCCCTGTTTTTGGACTGATTATTCTTGATAACCTATTTTTCATACCCCATTGCATTGACAATCCCCTCCGTATTTTCAATGTCCCAGAAATCCTTGATTTCTAAGGACATAATTATCACCTTTTGGATTTATAATATTAGATGAACTTCAATAGGTTTATAAATATTTTGGAGTTATACCCTTTTTATGTATGCTATCAAGAAAACTCCAGAAGATTTCATTGTAAAAGAAATAGCTGAGCTTTCTTTGAAAGATGCTGGAGATTATTTAATCTATGTTCTTAAGAAAAGGAATTATACTGTAATGAGGGCTATAGGGCAGATAGCTAATGTATTAAGAATAAATCCAAAAGAGATTGGCTTTGCAGGCATAAAAGACAAGAATGCGATTACAGAGCAGTTCATCTCGATAAGATATGCTAGAAAAGAGAATATTGACAGGGTAAGGTTAAAAGACATATCGCTTGAGTTTAAAGGTTATTCTGACAAGCCGATTGTTTTAGGTAATCTGATTGAAAATGAGTTTATAATAACTGTCAGGGATCTAACTGATAAAGAGATAAGCTCACTGATAACTAAAATTAAAAATAATAAAAAGTTGATGATGCCTAATCTCTTTGGCGAGCAGAGATTTTCTGAAAAAAACACAGAAATAGGAAGATTTCTTGTAAAGTGTGATTTTGAAAATGCATTAAAGACTGTGCTTGAGACAAACCCTGATTATAAAGAGCAGATAGAAGAGTCTTTGGAGAGAAACCCTAAGAATTTTGTTATTGCACTTAAAATAATTCCGAGAAGATTATTGATGCTTTATGTGCATGCTTATCAAAGCTTTTTATGGAATATGTGTTTAGAAGAATATACTAAGAAAAATAAGAAAAATATAGAGATACCTATAGTCGGGTTTGGAACAGAGATAGAGGATGGTAAGATTGATAAGATTATAGGAAAGATAATGAAAAAAGAGAAGATTAATTTCAGAAGTTTTATCAATCGCCCTATACCTGAGATAAGCCCAGAAGGCTCTCTAAGAAATGCTTTTGCTGAAATAGAAGAGCTGAAGATCCTTGAAGCTGGAAAGGATTTTGTGAAGTTGAGTTTTAAGCTTAAGAAAGGAAGCTACGCGACTGTTGCTGTTGATTTTCTGGTCTCAGCCTATATTCTTAACCCTTTGCAGCTGAGTATATCTTTTTACAGCTAAATTTCCAGCTGCACCTACAGAATCGCCTAATGATAGAAAGCCGTGATTCTTTATTAGGAGGAATGTATTATTGCCTAATACAGATGAAATTTCTTTTACCAATTCAATTGTCCCCCCTGGCTGCTCTTTTTCTGTAATTGGAAATCCTAATTTAACTCCAAACTTCAAGAAATCTTCATTGTGGCCATGGAAGATGGAGTTAATATCTTTTCTTAGCCTGTAGATTTCATTATGAAAAAATGATTCAGAAGAAGGCTCTTTAATGCCGTTTACATGAATCTCTTTTTTTACTAAATCTACTTTAGTCACTTCTGTAAAGTCTTCTTTTGTTAAATTTGATAGATCAGAGCCAGTTGAAGTTATCACAAAACCATTATCTGTCCTGAAGCTTACGTTTCCTGCTTTGTCATGGGCAAAACCCATCTTGCTAAATTCTTTTGCCCAGTTTATCATATCAAGGATCCTTGGGTCTCTAACCAAAGCTCTGCTCTTGAATACTGTCTTGAATTTAACACCTGTATATTGTTCTGCCATCTTAATATTTTAATAGAAAAGATTAGAATCAATCTTTATCATTCATTGTAACATATCCCACTAATGTCCCTATTATAATTACTGTTATTATTACTCCCTGATACATGGGGTCTGTAATCCAGTCAGGAAGCTCTCCAAACCATCCTCTGGCTATCCCAAAGAAGTAGAGAACAACACAGAACGCGCCTATTGAAACTCCAGCCTGAACAAGATTGAACTTATCTTTCTTTGGATTACTAAATGCAGTTACTATTATGAATATTATGGCTACTGCCAATAAAATAGGGGATAGAGAAGGATATACAAATATTGTATAGATCACTGCCCCCATCAGCACGACTCCGCCTGTGAGGTAAGCTGGCCTTGTTGTTACCTGTCCGCCAAAAGCGCCTATTATTATCAATGCTGCAATAGCTGCAACAATCACTATTGAGATGTTGGGTAGGGCTTCACTCATTATATCTACAGGATCAAAGTTTGAGGGATAACGGTCCATGACATGGGGTATTACAACTACAAGGGCTATAACCATAGCTACAATCAGATTATATCTGCTGCTTTTTTCGCCAAAGACTTTTACTTTGGTGAGGATAGCAAAGAATATGACAAAAATCAATAAGAAAGGAAGCATTACATCTTTCAAGCCCCAATTGTTTGCCATCCTGACAAATTCTTCAAGATTATATGCTCTGCTTGCCATATTTACAGTTTATTTTTTAGAAGTTTATAAATTTGTTGTTTGTCGGGCTTAATTATACCCTTTTCTGTGATAATTCCAGTGATATATTTAGCTGGTGTGATGTCAAAAGCAGGATTCTTGGCATGGCTCGAGGGGTTTGCGATTCTTTTTCCCCTAATTTCTAGAACCTCTTTTTCATCCCTTTCTTCAATTGGGATCTTATCACCAGAAGGGCAGTTGATGTCTATAGTTGAAGTTGGAGCTGCAATATAGAATGGAATACTGTTTTCTTTTGCCAAAACAGCTTTTTCATAGGTTCCAATCTTGTTTGCTGTGTCGCCATTTGCTGCTATCCTGTCAGCCCCTGTGATGACTATATCAACTTCTCCTTTTTTCATATAATAGCCAGCTGCATTGTCTGCTATGATTGCATGAGGTATGTTTTAATTTGCCAATTCCCATGCAGTTAATTGTGAGCCTTGTAATCTTGGCCTTGTTTCATCGACAAAAACAAAAACGTTTTTTCCTTTTCTTTTTGCTGCATAAATCGGGCTTAGGGCAGAGCCCCAGTTAACAAAAGCTAACCATCCTGCATTGCAGTGAGTTAGTATTTTTGCGTTGTTTTTGATTAAATGATCTCCATGTTCACCTATCTTTTTGCAGGCATTTGAGTCTTCGTCTGCTATCTCATTTGCTATTTTGACTGCTTCCTGCTTATCTTTTGCCTTTAGAACCTTGCTTACTGCATAGAAAAGATTTTGTGCTGTTGGTCTTGTATTCTTGATCACTTCTGCTGCTTTTTTTATATCTTCATCAGCTAAAAACGCTTGAGCCATTGCAAAGCCAGCTGCTGCGCCGATTGCACCTGCTCCCCTGACAATCATGGTTTTTATTGCCATGCATGTGTCTAAGCAAGTTTTTGCTTCATAAATCCTGAATTCAAACGGAAGAAGGTTTTGCTCTATGAGAAATACTGAGGAATCTTTCATCCAGACTGTCCTGTAGTTTTTGTTGTTGACTTGCATGAAAAGATGGAATCTGTAATAATATTTAAAGTTATTCTAATTGTTTTCTAAGCAATATTACTTTGATTTTGTTATCCTAAAATGGTAACCTTTATAACTTTTTAATAAAACCCGATTATCAAGGGAATAATTATGCGACCAATATTTTGTTTTGCGCCAGGGCAGAGTGCCCAGTATGTAGGAATGGGTTCAGATCTATACGATAAATTTGAATCTGCCAAATCACTTTATGATAAGGTTAAAGATATTACTGGAATTGATGTTGCTCGGCTTTCATTTAATGGCCCTTTTGATGAATTGACAAGCACTGATAATGTGCAGCCTATACTTCTTGCGCATTCTTTAGCGTGTTTTAGGGTTTTTTCTGATATGTATAAGGAGAAAACAGGGGATGATTTTGATTTTGCCGCAACTGGAGGTGCAAGTTTAGGTGAGTATTTTGGTGTAATTCTTGCAGGGGTTCTAGGTTATGAAGATACTTTTAGGCTTGTTCAGAAAAGAGGGGAATTTATGAAAAAATATGGATCTGGCAGGCAGGCTTTGATTACATTGCCTCCAAGGGATGCACAACAGGTAATGCTTGATTTTAATGTTGAACTTTCGAATTGTAATTATTCAGAACAAACTGTCATAGGCGGGCTTGAAGATGAAATTGAAAAGGCAATTGAATTTGCTAGGTCTCAATGTAGTGGTCCAAAAAAACTTCGAACAATGATGCTTCCAACTGATGCTGCTTTTCATACATCGCTTATGGCAGATGCTCAAAAACATTATGCTGGGGAGGTTGATGGGTGTGATTTTAGTGTGCCTAGCAATTATCTGTTTTCAAATGTTACTGGACTTCCCTATCGGAAAAATGGTTTTGATATAAGATCGAATCTGACTGAGCAGGTGACCAGGCCAGTCCAGTGGCAGCATATGATGAACAATGTGCTGACGCTTTTGGATATTGTCGCTGAAAGATACGGGGGAACTCCTACAATCATTGAGTTTGGCGGAGGAAAACCACAAAAAAAGCAGACAGATCCTGCAACACAACAAGGAAACTTTTCTGGTATTATTTTTAAGAACATTGCAGAGTCTGGAAGAAAACCAAATGAGGATGTTAGGTATCTTTATTGCGGGGGTACAGGGTCAATAAGTGATACTGTCAGGGAGCTTACAGAGAATGAGCCTTAGTGATGAGATTACATTTAATACTCCTGATGAATTTTTGAAATTCCGGAAGTATAGAGCACCTTTTTGTAGAGTAGTAAAAAAAGCTGTTTCGAGAATTGCCAGCCGTATTGTTGATCTATCTTGTTCTAAACTTGAATTTGGAGCTGGAGATGGGCAGGCGATAGCTGATTTTCCAAATGAGTTTATAGATAACTTATTGCTACTTGAACCAATGCCCGAGGCAGTAGAACTTGGTAGAAGATTACATAATGTACCTTATGTATTAGGGGAGGTTTCTGAACTGGATGAATTGTTTCCAGGCCGAAACTTTGGCTTAATTTATGGAAAGGACATTGATGCTATTCCCCAGGTTGAAGTGGTTGCCCAGAAAGCATATGCATTCTTGCAGCCAGGGGGAGTTTTTTTTCATTACAAGGATATGCTCCCTCATTATGAAGCAATTGCTTTACGTCTTAAAACAGACAGGAATCAGGTTTTATTTGCTACAGATGAAAATGGGATTTTGGAGTCTTTTTTTATTGTTGAATATGCAGGTAGAGTCTTGAATGCATATTTGAGGGATTTAATGGATGGGGGATCAGAACTTAGGATGATGACTGCAATGGGTGAAGCCAGCGTTACAAAACAAAACTGCATGAGTTATGTGATATCAAGTTATAGTAAAGCTTTGAAGGAAGCAGGTTTTCGAAAAGTAAAAACGTTTTACTTGCATGACCAATATGTTGGGGGGAGAACCGATGCCCATCAAGAGCAATATAATTATTTTTTAACAAATCTAGGGCAGTTAAGTGTTGGCGATTTGGATAAAGGTGAAAAAGGGCAGCTAGGGGATGGGGTAAGAACATTAGGCGATAAGGTGATGGAAGAGTGTTATATTCCTATGACTATAGCTTGGAAATAAAGAACTCATTTCTTAAACTTATACAAATAAACCAATCTTCTGCCTGCTGGCTCTACGACCTGGTAGGCTTTTCTGACCAATACAAAGCCGGCTTTTCTTAATCTTTTCA
>JAHJAV010000062.1 GCA_018813685.1 Nanobdellota archaeon
AAATGTTTATATAAGGAATTATAACTTACTAATAAGTGATTACATATGTTTGATTTCAACTGGAGAATTAAAAATGCTTTTGTAAAAGTCAAGAGCGACATTGAAAGCCTTAAACAAAGTTCTAATGATTGGATTGTTTTTCTAGACGAGAAAAATAACGAAGCTGAAAAAAGGCTTGAAAAGATAGAAGCAAGAATTGACAGAATGGAAGAAGCTATGTTAAGAGTTCTAAGCTTGAGATAAGCGAAACATTTAAGAATGATTTACCCTAAGTTTTCTCGTGGAAAAAATATAATCTTTTAATGGATCCGTGGCCTTTATTACCCAAATATGTCGCCTACTTTATCTTTTAATTCTTCATCCATCTCAGATATGCTTTTTGTACCATAAAGATCCATTGTCGTCTGATAGGAAAGGTGCCCAAGTACTTTTTGAATAACTTCTAGGCTTAATCCCCTGTCTTTGAGGATTCTGGCGCAGCTATGCCTTAATATGTGGGGATTGATGTTTTTAAGCTCAGGAATAGGGTTTTTAAGATGCGCCATATGGCCTGCTTTAGCCACAATTCTGTTGATTTCAGTAGGAGATATATGGCCTTGCTCATTAAGGCTGGAAACCGCAGGGAATAGGTAGCCTTGTTTCGGATTATTCAGGATATGCCGTATATAAATCTTAAGGTCCTCAGCAAGCTGTTCTGAGAATATTGTAGCTAGCCTTTCAATGTTTTTTTTGCCAAAAATCCTTATTTTATTGGTTTCGATGTCCATATCTTCTATTTTGATTTTTGCTAATTCAAAGCGCCTTAAGCCACAATAAGCAAGGAGTTTAATGATGACCTTATCCCTAAGTTTTTCAGCATGCCTGATTAGAAGTTTAATTTGCTCTGGTGTAAGATGAAATTGGCTGCGAGTATGGCTTTTCTTTTTCTTGGATTTTTGAAATGAATCGTTCATTTTTATGTGATAAACGTAACAGATTATTTAAATGTTACGTTTTTTGTGTATTTTGTTAGGTTTTATGTAATATTTTGTATAAAGTGTTACATTTTTATGGCTGAATTGATTTGAGGGCATTTATGTGAGGAAAAATAAAAGATTGGTGTTCTAATACCTTTTTTCTATTTTGAATGTATTTTTAATGATTTATAAAGGTTTAAAGACGGAATTGAAGGGGTTCAGTGCTACAAATTTGGATTGATTTTTTTTAGAAAAAACCTTGTTAATTATTTTCAATATTGAAATTAATATAATAAAAATTCTAGTTAATGCTTAAAATATTTAAGCAAGTATATGAAATAAAAGTTTTAGTTTATGATTAAAAGATTTAAGAAAAATGTAAGAGAAAAAAATTAAACAATTAAAGTTCTCTGCTCTATGCCCAGGATGTTCTCTTTTGCCTGGATAGCTTTGAACTTCTGGTTAAGAGAAAGATTTGTTTGACTCCCGATATATCTCTTGAGGATAGGAACTCCTTTCTGAACCATGTTTGAGATATAGGAAGAGACTATGTCTTCTGTTAAGCATACTTTCTTTGCTATGTCAAGATAGGTAACTGAGCCTTTAACTTCCTCTAAAGTGTAAAGGATAAGAAAGATTTCCTGTTCTCTTTTGCCCAGCCTTATCGGTTTGAATTCCTGCTCTTGTTCAAGCTTTAAGCCATGCTTCTGAAGGAAAAGCTCCATCATGTCAAGCCGTTCTGCAAGCTTGTTAAACTTTTGGTCGAGACCACAAAGAAATTCGTAGTTTGACTGTATCTCGTTTGTATTTTCATTAATTGCAGTCAGATGGTCTTCGAATTCATCTTTAATCTGACAAAATGCGTCATGGAGCTGAACATTTGAATCGCTATATAGCTCCGAATATAGTGCCCTCTTTCTTTCTGTTAATAACACCTACATCACCCCCAACGAAAAGAAAATTTAAGAGTTGGGGGTTTAAATAGTTTGTTGTTGTGGAAAATGTATAATGGAAAATTATTTTCCATAGTGAAAATTATTTTTTAATAGTTCTTTTTGCTGATTTTTGCTATGTAATGCTTTTCTTTGCCTTTTTTAATTACACCTAGATCTGGCTCTTCTTCGATTTCCTCTAAAAGACGATAAAAAGAGGATTTTGAGCATAGGCCCTGTTCTTCTACAATCATCTCTTTTAGCTGTAGGGCTGTGATTTTTCCGTATTTTTTTATGTAAGAAAGAACTATGGATTTGATGTAATCCTTTGAGTTTTTTGCTATTCTCTTGATGATCTTTTCCTTGATAGCTGCTTTTCTGGATTCGAGTGTTTCCAGACGTTTGCTAAGCTCTTCAATCTCGTGCGTAGGCTTAGAGAGAGTCAATGGTTTTTTTGATTCTAACTCTGCTTTTAAGATCTCTATCCTTGAGCTAATCTTAGAGTCGATAGCCTGGTTAAGTTCAATATGTTTCCTATGCAGCTCACTATGGGAATTTTGAATATCTGATTTGATTTCTGACTTTAGAGAGTCTAGTTTAGGGGTTATTTTTGATTCTACTAGGGGCTCTATCTCGAGATGTTTCTGGTGAAACTCACTTTTGGATTTCTCAATCTGCAAGGCTAATTCTGACTTTAAAGAATCGAGTTTTGAGCTGATTTTAGCTTCAATTTTGGGTTCTATCTCGAGATGTTTCTGGTGAAGCCCCCTATTGGAATCCTTAATCTCCGATCTTAAGTCTGATTCTAAAGAATCGAGTTTTGACTCTATTTTTGGCTCTAAGGTATAGTGCCTTTGATGGAGCCTTGTATGCTGCTGATTAAGGCCCCTATGGGATCTTCTTAAGTCATCTAACCTTAGGCTTAGATCTTTTATCCTTTTCAGCAGGTGTTCATAAGAGTAGAATTCATCCACTATTTTCTTGATCTCTTCCTTTGATTTTGGAGCGTGTTTTAGTTCTTCTTTGAATTGTTTTATGAGCTGCTCATTAGCTTCGTTTTTAGCTTTAATTTCCCTCAAAAGATAGTCCTGATTTGAGTGCCTAGAATGAAGCAGATGGATGATCTGATCCTGCTGCATATTTCTTTGGTAAAGGTAGTTCAGCCAGTTAAGGATGTAGGCTGTATCTTTTTCCACATTTTTGAACGAATGGTGGAGCAAAGAATGTAATTGGATAATACCTTTCTCCTCTTGTTTTTTCCTGAAGAATGCCATCTTTTTTTGATAAATATAGTCCCAACTATTTAAATATTTCGGAATTTTGGGACTAAATTGGGAATATGTTGGGACTATCTTGGGAATGTTTTTTAGAGAACAAAGTGTTATTTTTTGGGAATGTTTTGGGACTATCTTGGGAATATGCTGGGAATATGTTGGGAATATGCTGGGAATGTTTTAGGAATATAGTTGGAATGAGAGAGAATTTTAACTGGATTTTTCCGTCGGGGGAGTGTTTTTTGGCTGTTTTTTATGAAAATTTTTTGAAAGTGCTGGGACTATTGGGGGAATGAGTTTTGTCGACGAGAAAAGTGAGCCTGGGAATGAGTTGGGAATATGATGGGAATGATGGGGGATCATAATTTAAGTTGTTTTTGAGCTAATTTTGAGAGGTTTAATGAATTGGTTTAATCTGAATATGCAGCTATAATGGCTGCTGTTTTTTGATAAAGTTTGAAGAAAATCCGAACTCGGATTTTCAGCAAATCAAACGTTCCGTTAGATTTAAATAGAAGCTTGTTTGGAGGGGTAAGTTGAGCTGCAAAAAACAGCAGGTTTTAAAGTGAGTGATCCCTTGATTTAAGAGTAGGTTAGTAGGGATTATTTGGGCTGTTTTTTGGATAGGCAGTTCAATTGTAAAAGATAGGGTTTTAGGGTAAATTATGAGAAGGACATAAGCCGCTATATTAGGGCAATATTTAAGGTTAGTGAGGTTTTTAGGCATACTATATATAATATATGACCGTAATGATGAGGTATTTGTAGGTTAAAGTGAGAGTTAATTATGGGTTAAAAACCGCAATAATGTGGTATTAATATATTATATGGGTTTTAAGAATGTTAGAAGGTATTAGTAAGATGGCAAAAAGAAGGATTAAGGTTTCTAGGGCAGGTATAGCAATAGCTTTATCCGCACTGGAAGGGTTTTCTAAGCCTAAAGTGAGTGCTGAGCAGTATATGACCGAGCCAGATATAGCTGCAACTATATTGTGGGATGCCTATATGAAGGGAGATATTAGTGGAAAGAGGGTAGCTGATCTGGGTAGTGGAACCGGGGTTTTGGGTATTGGGGCTATATTGCTTGGGGCAGCTAAGGTATTCCTTATAGAACAGGATAAAGAAGCTATGGAAATTGCCAAAGAGAACCTTGGAAATATTGAAAGTGAGAGTTCAGCTGAGTTTGTATTGGGTGATGTTAAGGAGTTTAGTAGTAAGGTAGATACTGTTATAATGAATCCGCCTTTTGGAACCAAGAGTGAGCATTCTGACAAAAGGTTTTTGGAAAATGCTTTTGATATTGGGAATGTAGTTTACAGCTTGCATAAGACTGAGACAAAGAAGTTTATTGAAGCTTTTGCTAAAGATAATAAATTTAAGATTACTCAGGTTATGGATTTTAGTTATCCGTTGAAAGCAACTATGGATTTTCATTCTAAGGGAGTTGAAAAGATAAATGTGAGCTGTTTTAGGTTTGTTAAAGATAATACATAGTCCCAAGCTGGGAATGAAGTGGGAATGAGCTTTTGTCGACGGTAGTGAGTTTGCTGGAATATTGATTGGGAATATGAGTAATGCACAATAAAGAAAGTTTTTTAAACAGGGTATTGTTTCTGAATGCTAAAGAGGAGGTTCAAAATGGAGATAAAAATCGTTGAAGAAAAGGGAAACAGATTAGAGTTTGAGATAGATGAAAATACTGGATTTTTGAATGCTTTGAAGAAAGAGCTGCTTAATGATGATAATGTAAAGGTCGCTACTTATTTTGTAAAGCATCCTTTAGTAGGAAAGCCAAAGATGATTGTAGAAGCTGATGATCCAAGAAAAGCATTGAATGCTGCTGCAAACAGATTAAAGAAACTGAATGATAAGTTTGCTGAAGAGGTTAAAAAGGAAATAAAATGATGAGCTTAGCCCAGGGCAAAAAGCTGATAAAGCTTGCCAGGGATTCTATTTCTTCTGTTTTTTCTGATACTGAAATTAAGGTTAAAGATGATATTAAGAAGGAGTTTTCTGAAGAGCTAGGGGTGTTTGTAACTCTTAATAAACATGAGGAGTTAAGGGGTTGTATTGGCTTTCCTGAGCCTGTCTATCCTTTGTATAATGGAGTTATTGAAGCTGCTAAAAACGCTGCTTTTTCTGATCCCAGGTTTAATGCTTTAGATGAGGATGAACTTAAGGAGGTTACTGTTGAGGTTAGTGTTTTGACTAAGCCTAAACAAATAATTGTTGAGAAGGTTGAAGATTATGTTAAAAAGGTAAAGGTCGGAAGAGATGGGTTGATAGTGAGGAGTGATTTTGGGTCTGGATTATTATTACCCCAGGTAGCTACAGAGTATAAGTGGGATAGCAAGACATTCTTAGAGCAGACGTGTAATAAAGCAGGATTACCTGTAGATATGTGGAAAGATAATAGGTGCAAGATATATAGTTTTCAAAGCCAGGTGTTTTCTGAAATTAAGCCCAGTGGTGAAGTTAAGCAACTAATGTAGGAATTTGTATATTAGAATTTATTGGATATGGGGCTTCTAGAGGCTAAATTTATAGAAAGATTTATATATTTCCATGGTGCCTAAAAGAGTTGGGATTTCAGAATAATTCATTAAGTTATAAAAAAGAAGGTGTCAAATGGTGTATATGAGGGTTAAGAAGATAAGAAAAAAAGGTAAAGAATATAAGTATGCTTATCTTGTTGAGAACAGATGGAAGAAGAGGGGAACTAAGACAGGCAAGAAAGGAGCCAGGCAGAAAGTAAAGGCTTATCTGGGGAAGGTGCATGAGCTTTCAAAAGTTGATGATAAAGGGTTTATTTCTCACTTTTCTGTTTCAGATGTTAAGGCACACTTTGATGAGAATGGTACAAATAAGGTGATTAGGGATTTGATAAGGGTTGAGCTTTTGAACCATGGTTTTATGGAAAATGGGGATTTTTATGCAAATGGTGATTTAACTGTTTATTTAGGGGATGAGTTTTTTATTAAGAATCTTAAAGACGAAAAAGATAGGAAATTAGTGCTTTCTATGAATGAAGGGTTTCTTTGCAAAGAGACTTTTGAGAAGCTTACTTGTTTTAAGGCAAGGGGGACTGAAGAAGAGATTGGGTTGGAGTTAGGGAATGCTTTGTTAGAAGCTGGACTTAAGGTTCCGAATGAGGTGTTTGTGGAGATGGTTGAAAGGGTAAGTAAATAAAAATCCCATCCACCGCAAGCGGTGGGGTATTTGAAACAAATAAAAATACTTATAAAGTTGGGCAATATTTCACTTCCTATGCTAGAATCAAGTGTTCCAAATCATATTGCAATTATTCTAGATGGAAACAGAAGGTATGCCAGAAAACTAGGAATACCTCAGCTTAAGGGTCATGAAAAAGGATTTAACAAAATAAAAGAACTTTTAGAGTGGTGTATGGAATTAGGTGTAAAAGAGCTTACCTTATACTGCTTTTCTACTGAAAACTTTAACAGGGATAAGAAAGAAGTGAATTATCTGTTTGATCTGTTCAGAAAGAAAATTGAAGGATTTAAGAAAGACAAGCAGATACATGACAATAAGGTTAAGATTTCAGTAATTGGAAGGATATCTATGTTTCCTGAAGATATGCAGAAATCAATGAAAGAGATTATGGAAATGACTAAGGATTATGGAAACTATAAACTTAATCTGGCTTTGGCTTATGGTGGAAGAAGTGAGATAGTTGATGCTGTTAAGAGATTGGTTAAAGAGGGAAAGGAAATAAGCGAGGAGAGCATAACTTCAAGCTTATACTTACCAGATGATGTTGACCTGATGATAAGGCCAGGGGGGGAGAAAAGGTTAAGTAATTTTTTGCTTTGGCAGAATTCTTATTCTGAATTGTACTTTTCTGACAAGTTGTGGCCTGAGTTTTCTAAAGATGATTTAAGGGAAGCTGTTGAATGGTTTAAGTCAAGGGAAAGAAGGATGGGGAAGTAAATTCGATAAATTTATTAATCCTTAAAGTAAAAAGGATATTATGATTGATATTATCTTAATAATTGTTTTTATGAGCCTTGGAATCGTGATGATTACAAAAGGCTCTGACTGGATGACTGATTCGTTGATTCCTGTTGCCCACAAGCTAGGAACAAGCTATATAGCTGTTGCTTCTATCTTAGTGTCTGTAATGCTGAGTATACCTGAGATATTTGTAGCGATATATGCTTTTGTGATGGGACATCCAGGTATTGGATTAGGAGTAATCATTGGTTCTATCATATGTAACATAGGTCTTATGACTGGGTTAAGTGCAATGATAAAGCCATTATCAGTTGATGGAAGGGTTGTGATAAGGGATGGTGTTTTTGCATTAGTCATAGCCGTGATTGTGTTTATCTTTGGTTTTGATCTAAGCTTTAGCAGGCCAGAAGGCCTGACTTTGCTAGTATTGTTTATACCTTATGTTGTTAATGTATGGTTCTTTGAAAGATGGGAAACTATGAGCGAGAAAAAAGAAGAGTTAAGAGAAATAAAGGAAGAGCTGGATGTGATTGGATTAAGGGCAGGAGCATTAAAGCCAAGCATGTATCTTTTCTTTATAGGCTCTGCTATTCTTTTGATTGGGTCTTACTTTTTTTCTGATTCATTGATAAGGGTTGCAAAATTTACAGGTGTTTCTGATGTGCTAATAGGGCTGACAATAGGAGCGATAGGTCCATCTATCCCAAATATTGTTTCTGCTGTGCATGGAACACTAAAGAATTATACAAAGATAGCTATAACTGAAACATTTGGATCAGATATATTCACTTTGCTCGTTACATTAGGTTTGCTTGCTGTTTTGTCACCCTTTTCAATAGATAAGAAATGGTTATTTTTTGATATTCCTATGATGATATTTATGACTGTACTGATGATGTTTTTTATATTAAAGGGGCGAGTAAAGCATGGAAAGGCAATAGAAAGGCATGAGGGGGCTGTACTTGTTCTGGCATATATTGTATTTTTGGTCTTGAATATATTATATTTATCTTAAATAAGTTAGATAAAAATATTGGCCTTAATATTTCTCAATATGTTCAGAACAAAAACTATTGTCCCAATAATTTATGTTTCTCACTACGTTCGAAACATAAACTATTGTACAAAGTCCAATAGTTCGCGTTCTCCCCTAGGTCGAACGCAAACTATATAAACAAGTAAGGCAAAGAATTTATCACGTCTAATTGTAAGGGGATTTTATGGATAAGTATAATCAATTCAAAGAGTATATATCTATTTCATTAGAGAAGTTTAAGGAGATCGATAAGAGGGAAACTATAAGATTAGTATCTCACCTGGATGCTGATGGTATCTGTGCTTCTGCAATAATGATAAAGGCGCTTAATACGGATAATAGGAAGTATTCTGTAAGTATTGTCCAGCAATTAACCAAAGAAGTGATTGATGGATTAAGCCAGGAGCCTTATAATTATTATATTTTCACTGATTTGGGAAGCGGGCAGTTAAGCCATATAAAAAGCAAATTTGTTGGAAAGCATGTTTTTATATTAGACCACCACCAGCCAGAAGATGTTAAGATAAGCAGCAATATTGTTCATGTCAATCCGCATCTTTTTGGTATTGATGGTGGGAAAGAGATATGCGGGGCAGGTGTTGTTTATCTATTTGTAAAAAGCCTTAATAAAAAAGTAGAGGATCTTGCACATATAGCTGTAATTGGCTCAATAGGTGATATGCAGGAAGGAAAAGAAGGATTTTCTAAGCTAAACAAAGAGATATTAGATGCTGCTGTAGCTAAAAAGAAGATTAAAGTCATAAAAGGATTAAGAATATTTGGAGCGCAGACAAGGCCATTGTACAAAGTTTTAGAATATTGTATGGATCCATATATACCTGGTGTAAGCGGGAGTGAATCAGGATCAATACAATTCCTGCAGCAGATAGGTGTGCAGCCAAAGAACGGAAATGTATGGAGAAAATTAGTCCATCTTGATGAAGATGAGATAAAAAAATTAGTTTCTGGGATAATATTAAGAAGATTAGAAGAGGATTCGCCTGAAGATGTTTTAGGGAATGTATATATATTGAATGATGAAGAAAAAGAGAGTCCTTTTAGAGATGCAAAAGAATTTTCTACATTGCTTAATGCATGTGGAAGATTAGAAAAGGCTTCATTAGGTATAGGCGCATGCTTAGGTGATGATAAGACAAAGGAGAGGGCAATAAAAAGCCTGAATGGATATAAGCGAGAGATAGTCAATGCAATCAATTGGTTTAAGGATAATAAAGATAAGAAAGATATTATAAAAGATAAGGGGTATATAATAATAAATGCAGGGAGTAATATCAGGGGTAGTATTGCAGGAACATTAGCTTCTATACTTTCTAAATCAAACGAGATAGAAGATGGAACTTTTATAATGTCAATGGCTGATATGATGAATGGTTACTATAAAGTGAGTTTAAGGTTGAGTGGAAGGAATAAGGATTTGGATCTTAGGAATATTGTGAAAAGGATTTCTGATAAAGTAGGCGGGGAAGCTGGCGGGCATATGAATGCTGCTGGTGCAATGATAAAAGAAGAGAATGTTGATGAGTTTGTCAAGATAGCTAAACAAGTTTTGGGTAAAAAAAGTTTAGAAGAAGTTGTGCATTAATCTGTTTTTCTTGAATTTTTAGGCAATGATCAAAGAGAAACCCTTATACTATCGATATGTTCTGCAACTTCCTGGCCTTTTTTTGTCAAGGTTAATAGTTTTAATCTGCCTTGTTTTTCGAAGTTTATCAATCCTGCTTTTTCCATTTCCTGGAGGATTTTCACAACATGAGAATAAGTGCAGTCAATCTGCTTTGCAAGATTTGAAGCATAGATTTCGTCTTTTGTGTTTTTTAAATTTACCAACATCATAGCTGGCTTCTCTCTGAAAAATACATTAAAAACTTTGCCGTTAACCATATGGAATCCCCCCAATATTAACCTATCAGAAATTTTTATATCCTATTTCCAATTGTAAAAATTTCTGAGCATGATCAAAAACCTAAGGTTTTTGACATATTTACTGTAAAAGGTATATTGAGAAGAATACGATATGGTATATAAATGTTTCGAAAATACTTTTGCATTTTCGAAGCTAAAAAACATAATATTTTTTTTATGTTTCGAAAAATTGAATTTTCTTTTTTATTCTCTTAAATATTGAAAAAATCACAAGCTATAAAAATAAAAGGTGCTTACCTAGAAAAATGTTAGACAAAGATGAGATATTATTCCCTTATTCTGAAGTAAGAGATATACAGGAAGAGATGATCAAGGAAGTTATGGATTCAATTGAAAATGGGAAACATGCTCTTATACATGCGCCAACTGGTTTAGGGAAGACTGTGGCTACTCTTGGTCCAGCTTTGTCTATTGCAATCAAGAAGGATCTGACTATCTTTTTCTTGACTTCCAGGCATACTCAGCATCATCTTGCTGTTAATACTCTTAAAGATATAAAGAAAAAACATGGTATTGATGTGATAAGCTGTGATATTATAGGCAAGCAATGGATGTGCGGGTTAGATGAAGTGAATAAGCTTTATTCAAATGAGTTTGCAGATTACTGCAAAAAGTTGAAAGAAGATAATGCCTGTGAGTGCTACAGCAATACAAAGAAGAAATCAGGAAACCTTACTATGAATGCATTAAGAGTTTTAGAGGAATTAAAGCATTTAAGCCCATTGCATTGTGAAAAATTAACTGATATCTGTAAAAAGGAAAAATTATGCCCTTATGAGATGAGTGCTTTGCTTGCAAAAGAAGCCAAAGTGATAATAGCTGATTATTATTACATCTTTAATCAAGCAATAAGGAATTTATTTTTCAACAAGGCAGGAAAAGAGCTTGAGAAGAGTATTGTAATCGTGGATGAAGCTCATAATCTTCCAAAAAGATGCAGGGAGCTGTTAAGCTCTAACCTTAGCAATTTTATTGTTGACAGGGCAATAAAGGAAGCTGCTAAGTTTGGGTTTGATGATTCAAGAGAAAGCCTTTATAAGATAATGGATATACTTAGCGAACTTACTATAGATCTAGAAGCAAAAAAAGAAGAGAAGATTGTAAAAAAAGAAGAGTTTGATGATAAGATAGATGAAGATTATGATAACTTGATAGGAAAATTTAGTTTTGCTGGTGATGAGATAAGAGAAAAGCAGAAAAATAGCTATGTAGGGAGTGTAGGTAATTTCCTTACAGCTTGGCAGGGAAGTGATAAGGGATTTGTAAGGATGATAAGCAAAAAGATGGGTGCAAGAGAGCCTTACATAAATATGATGTATAAATGTTTAGACCCTTCGCTTGTTACAAGAGAAGTTATTGATAAAGCTTATTCTATAATATGCATGAGCGGAACTTTAACCCCTACTTTTATGTATAAAGATATATTGGGATTTAGTGATGTAAAGGAAAAGGTTTTTGGCAGCCCTTTTCCAATAAGCAATAGATTAGCTCTTATTGTTCCTGAAACTACAACAAAATTCACAAGAAGGAGTGAAGATGAGTTCAAGAAGATAGCTAAGGTGGGTAGTGAGATAGTGAATTTAGTGCCTGGAAACAGCATAGTATTCTTTCCAAGTTATGATATGAGGAATAAAGTCTATCCTTATTTTGAAAGCTTATGCAAAAAAGAGATATTGATTGAAAAACAAAGATTAACTAAAGGGGAAAAACAAGAATTAATAGAGGAATTCAAAGGATATAAAGATACTGGGGCTTGTTTACTGGCTGTTACTGCAGGAAGTTTTGGAGAGGGTGTTGATCTTCCAGGTGATTTTTTAAAAGGAGTTATTGTTGTTGGGCTGCCATTAGAGAGGCCGTCTCTTGAAGTAAAAGAGCTGATAGATTATTACGACGGCAAATATGGAAAAGGATGGGAGTATGGTTATGTGTTTCCTGCTATGATAAAGACATTACAGAATGCTGGAAGATGCATAAGGAGTGATACTGACAAAGGGATTGTTGTATTTCTGGATGAGAGGTATGCTAATCCACAATACTATAACTGTTTTCCACCGGATTATGGAATAAAGATTTCTAAATTATATAAGGAGAAGATTGGAGAATTCTTTAAGTGATTACTTAATAGTAGTTACAAAATAGAAAGATTTATAAATAACAGGTTTCTGCTTATGCTTATGTGATATCATGACAGATACGATACCTGCTAGCCTAGAAACAATTAGCACAATTACCCAATATGAAAGACCTGGTTTTCTTAGCCAGTTATCAGATTTTTCCAAATGTGGAAATCTACCTTCAAGCCTTTGGGATTCTATAGTAAATAAGATATATGATTTTAATTATGCAATAGGTATGGATGGTGAGAGCATTGCAGAGAGATTTGGTGGTCAAGGCAATGAGTGGGACAGGTTTGTTGTTGGTTCAGAAGTTATATTAGGAGGTTTCCTTCTAGCTTATGCAACGCAGAGAGGCTGGGAGTATTATCAAAAAAATAAAGATAATATTTTTATGTGGTGTCAGCAAAGAGCTTATGAAAGGAAGTTTGCTAGTGATAGAATGGAAAATAGAAGGTTTGATAGATTTAATGGAAAAATGAAAAAACTTTTCTCCTATTGCCATGATGATACTCAAAGAAAGACTGCAAGAGAGATTATCACTCATTTAATATCTCATGAAACTAGCCCTTATCAGAAATTAAGCACTATTATAATTGCTCTAAACCCTGATATGTCTAGTAATCAGACGCAAGATATTTCTTCAAAATACCTTCAGTTATAACTCAGTTTAGAATTAACCAGAAAAAAGCTCTTCAAACAACGAATGTGATTGGGCTCGAATTATAGATACAATTATATGAAATAAGGGGCAAGCCCCTTATAATCCCCTTCCGCCTTCACTACTCTACGACTCTTGTGGAGTCGTAGTATCTTGCTCGGCGGTATAAGAAAAAATCTTTTTCTGAACATCATTGATTACATGTATCCTATGATGTTTTTCCTGACTATGAATATATCTATCAGACTCATTCATATCTTTCCTTCCAGTTGACTCATGATGCTCATATCCAGACCAAAAACTTCCACGTGGATAACGCTTACGGAAGTTTGGATGCTTTTCAAAGATTCTTATTGAAGACCTTGACTTTAGCATAATCTCAGCATTCGTGATAGAGTATCTTTTTGGGATATTTATCCTAAAGTGTGTATGATTACCTCCAAAGCCAATAGGTCCAAACTCAAATCCGTTGCTTTCAAACTCACGGAAAGCTTCTTCGCAATCATTCATAACTGATTGCTTACGCAAACAGTTATATCTGCATTTGCAGACAAACATCATAGTTACCCAATTATTTCTTGTATCGATTCTCATAGAAAACACCTCGAAAGTTTTTTATAGCTAAAGCTAATAAGAAGTAATTGCTAGAAGCTAGATCATATCTGCTTGGAGGGTATCCTTTGACTCTTATCGCTATACGAATAGTGACCAAAGAGTGGCTTAATGATTTTGGTCTGCTTCTTGCTTTTTCTTAAAAGCATAGAGCCTA
>JAHJAV010000007.1 GCA_018813685.1 Nanobdellota archaeon
ATAAGAAAGAATAAGAAAGAATAAGAAAGAATAAGAAAGAATAAGAAAGAATAAGAAAGAATAAGAAAGAATAAGAAAGAATAAGAAAGAATAAGAAAGAATAAGGGGAAATGGAAATGTTGGAAAAACGATATGTGATGGACAAAAGCATACTCAAAACAACAAACAAAATCATAATGACGAGTTCCATAAGAAATAAGGGGGTACTATCCCTGAGTAAAACTAAATATTTATTAACCTACATATATATTTGATTATAATTCAATAGTTTTATGTATAATTTAGGCAAGATGATAAATCCAAAACTCCAAGGTTATACGAATGAGAAGTTATCCATGGGATATAGTTTGGATACTATAAAGAATTCACTTATCAAGTGGGGGTATAACCCTGTCGATGTTGAAGATACATTGACTTCTTTTGGGGTTGTGGGGAAAAAAGAAGCAATTATACACAAGGATAAATTTAATTTTTTGGTAAATGGCTTAGATTTTTTTAAGAATCCTAATAATTTTGAGCTCAAAAAGGCAGCCAAATACTTTTTTTATTCTTATCTATTCTTTTTTTTGGCGCATGCTGTTATAACATTGGCTTATGGATTTTTTGGGAGTGGTGGTTCTGGGTTGTTTTTGCTGGTTATGGCTAACATTACAACCTCATTTTTGTTTTTGGCTTTTGCTCTTGTTTTTTCTGCTGTACTAGCTGGAGCTTTTTTTGTTTCATTTAATTGGGTATGCAAGGCTCAGATTAATTTTTTTAGGGTGTTTTCAATTTTGCTGATCAGTTTGGTGCCTTATGTTATTATAAGCTCTATAAGGGGGACATCAGCTTACAGTATATTAACTTTAGCAGGGGTTTCATTGGGTGTTTTTGATATAAATGCAATATTTTTAGGCTCTCTTTTGCTTTTTTCTCTTGGAGTATCAAGTGATCTAGGATTAAGCTTTAGGAAAAGCTCTTTTTATACTTTTGCCCCTTTTTTTGTTCTTTTTGTTCTGATTTTTGCTGTTTTTTATTCAGCTTTGAAGTTTGATTTTCTTTGGTTTTCTTTCCAAAAGTTTTGATTTTTTTGTAAAAACGCAAAGTTTATATATCTGCTTAGCATAAAATAACTTATATAACACAATATATATAGCTTAGTAAGCTTATTTTGATAAGTAAACTAACTTATTTTTGGACAAGATGACAAGGGTGAACATAGAGATTGATGATGAACTGCATAAAAAGGCTAAATTAAACGCTCTTCTGCAGAACAAAACTTTAATTCAATATATTCATGAAGCACTAGAGGTAAAGCTAAAGGAAGATGGGAAGAAGAAATAGGGATTTTGCTGGGAAAATAATCATACTATTAATTGCAGTAGTTTTTACTTTGATTTTTTCTGCTTTAGATGTTGTTGGTTGTCCTGGTAGTTGTACACGTTGTAGGGTGGATGGTTCAGGGAATCCATACCATGATCACCCTGGGTGTGGGGGGTGTTGTTGTGGTGGTTGTTTTGATAATTGTGTAAGGGGTTTTGAAGGCATAGTAACTACCACATCATTAACTGGAGTAAATGCTGATTGTAATGGGATAAAGAATTGGGGGTGTGAGAGGTATGGGGGGGAGAATACCCACTGGATTGTGGAATCTGAAGTGTGGCCGGGTTCTGAAACTTCTTGTGATAGTGGAAAAGGTGTGTGTGATGGCGCTGGAGATTGCAAATTATTTCCTATCGCTTATTATAAGTTTGATGAATATCCCCAAACACATTTAAGAACTGTTGGTGATGATTCTGGAAACGGAAACACCGGAACATTTTATACAAACGAGGGGCAGGCAAACAAAGCCGCAAATGGAGTTTTTGGAAGCGCTTTGAAATTTGATGGTGTGGATGATTATGTTCACAGGCAAACAAACAATTTTAGAATCAGTGATAACCAAGGAACAATTTCTGCATGGATAAAAGATTCAGATTCAACTACAAGCGCTTATCGTATATTCACAAGTTCATCAGAAGACAGCTCTTATGATTATTTTGGTTTTTATGTTTATCAAAATAAATTAAAAATACAAACTATGGTGGGTTCAATAGAGACCAGAGTTAGTACAAGCAATAGTTTCCCTTTTAATGATGGCAAGTGGCATTATGTGGTTGTAATGTCTGATGGATCTGCATGGTCTTTGTATGTTGATGGCTCTCTCCAAAGTTTTGTGGTGGAGATAGGTTCAAATAATGGCAATTGGTTTGCTGATATTGCGAGCAGAGAAAATATTGGAATAGGGGCAATGAAAAGACTTGGTGAAGTTGCAAATTTTTTTAAAGGCTCAATAGATGAATTAAAAATCTACAATAGGGTTTTATCTCCAGAAGAAATACAAACAGAGTATGAATCTTATTTTCCTGATTTGATCGCTTATTACAAATTTAATGAAGGTTCTGGAACAACAACAGTTGACAGCTCTGAGTACCATAACGACGGAACAATAAGCGGAGCAACCTCTGCAGACAGCCCAATAGCAAATGGCGGCAAGGCTTTGAGTTTTGATGGTGTTGATGATTATGTTAGTATAGGGGACAGCGTAAGTTTAAGCTCGTTTCCAAATGGCATTACAATTGAATCCTGGATATATCCAAAAGATTTACCTCTACCAGATTTTCACACAATTGTTGATAAATCAGATAATAATAATCTACGTTTTCATTTCAATGTAAAAAGTGATGGGGCCCTATATTATGGCTTTAATAATAATTATGTTACTACTCAATCTAGCTTAATCCCCCTGAATTCTTGGCACCATATCGCTCTTGTTTATGATTTAAGCACGGTGAATAGTTATGTTAATGGCGTATTAGTAAACAGCGCCCCATTTTCAGGGCCTATCCCAGATACAGCAAGAGACCTAAAAATTGGCACCAACCTACCAATGCAAACTGATGAGTGGTTTAACGGACTAATAGATGAACTAAAAATCTACAACAGGGCTTTATCCGCGTCAGAAATCCAAGCAGAGTATGAAGCTAATAAACTCAGTGATATGCTCCTTAATATGACATTTGATGATGGAACAGCAGCTGACAGCTCTGAGTACCATAACGACGGAACAATAAGCGGAGCAACCTCTGCAGACAGCCCAATAGCAAATGGCGGCAAGGCTTTGAGTTTTGATGGGGCGAATGACTGGGTTAGTGTTGGAGGAGATGAATCGCAGTTTGACATTACTTATAAAAAATTAACTGTTAGCGCTTGGATAAAAGCAGACACAAACCAACCATCACCAGACGGATATTATTTAATAATAGATAAATCCCATGGGGCTGTTGATAATACAGGGTGGTTTATGCAGGGAGATTTATCTGCTGGAGGTACAGTGTCATTTGGTTATGGGGATGGAGCAGTGTCATGGCCTGGAGTACCAACTAGCATGAGTTTGTTAGATAACACTTGGCATCATTTAGTGGGAGTTTATAACACCACTACTCTTAAAATTTATGTAGATGGCATTTTAGATAATTCTGTACCTGCCAATAGTTTGCCATTAGATAATGACAGGCCTGTTGATATTGGCTCTCATTGGGGTGGCGGAGCAAGGCAGAGATATTTTAAAGGTGAAATTGATGAAATAAAAATTTGGAGCAGGGCTTTGTCAGCAGATGAGATAAATCAAGAGTATGAAACTAACAAGCTAATAAGCGGCGAACCAGACAACAGCTGCGATTATTGCGCAAACAATTTAAGCTATTGGGATATCAATAGCGGGACAGACTGCAGTCCAATGTACAGCAAGAATTTTACATGGGAAAATACAATCCCTGCTGCGCAAAAGTATTGCTGCGGAGATGACTCAAATGAATATTACTTAACCAGAGATTGCACCACTGGGGTTTGTTCTTCTAGTGGAACAGATGTTGTTTGTTGTGATAATCCAACTGATTGTGTTTATAACAATACATGCTATGCTATTGGTGATACTTTTGATTTGACAAATGATGGAGACAAAGAGATCTGTTCTGCTGACGGATGGATAGATGGAGATTCTTCAGAAGCAAACTGCACTTATTTGAGCGGAAATCCTCGGGATACAAGGTGGATGACAGGCGCTGCCTGCGGCAGAGGCAATTGCAATGATGTAAATTCTGATTCACCAAACTTTTGCTGTGGTGATGATCTTAATGAATCCTTCAGAGAAGGGGAGAATATCTGCTATACTTCCAGTGAAGATTGCTTTTTTGAGGGAAGTTATTATGCTGATGGCAGCTATGAGGGGGATAAATACTGCCAAAATGGGGTTTTAACATCTAGGACGCAGCTGATTGCGACGCAGCTGATGGATGTTGCGCAACAAGAAAGCCCAACCGATTATGTTTTATTTTGCGATGATTTTAGGTCTGCTTTGAACTATGTTGATTATGTGATTGGAGAGCATACAGCTGCGAATTATTTTGTGGGTTATGACCGATGGGGTTCGCCTGAATGGGTTTGCGGCGGGGTGGATAAGCCATGCGCAAATAAGGTATGTGTTTTGAAATTGCCTGATAAGGTTGTCTTTGGCGCTTCTTTGAATAAGCCTATCGAAGATGATCCACTACCTTTTTTTAGTACGTTGGTTGGCGCATCTGATTGCACTAATGGCATCACTAATGCGGCGAATATAAATGATGGCCAGTTCCATAAGTGCAGCGGCAGTTTTAAATTATGGTACAATAACAAAACACAAAGCGTGATTTACAGCAATTCAGATATACCTATCGGCGCAATTAACTTTTGGGATAAGTTCTTGCTGTTTTTGAGGGATCCTTTCCAAAAGATATTTAATTTTTTAGTTAAGTTATTAATCACTGGAAATCAGGGGGTAGTGAATGTTAACCAGGCTGGAGCAGATTACAAGTTTATCAATTCAACTTCACTATATTCCAGAATTTATCTTGCAAGAAACAACCTTAAAATTGTCAGGGGCATTACAGAAAAGGTCGAATACCCCAAACCAGGGGAACATATCTCTGTAGAGTATAGGTGTTTTGCAGATAATATAATCCATACTGTAAATGCGATTGACCAAAGATACATGGGAAGTTATGTTTCAGGATATGGTTATTCTGATAGGATATTTTCTATACATAATTCTTCTTTAGGCGCTTATTATGTAGTCAGCAATTCAACTAATGGATTAAATTTATGGCCTGAATTGACTGCTAAATTAAGGATTAAAGATACTGGAAACTATCCTAACACTAAAGTTTATCCAACAATAGTAAATGTTCCAAGCTCTGCTGTTTTTGGGCAGGAAGTTAAATTTGAGGCAGATATAGAAGGATGCAACCCCCCTTTTGCATACTCATGGAATTTTGGCGATGGCAGTGTGAGCACACTTAGTTCTCCAACCCATAACTATTATCCTGCTGCTGAACAAACATACACTGTATCTTTGACTGTAAAGGACAGTTCTTCTCCACAAGATATTGGCCGGGCAACATTTAATATTAGGGTATTACCTGGTGTAAAACCAGTTATAACTCCTGATTTAACAAATATATTGGTTGGTCAAAAGACTAAATTAGGGGTTTCAGACGCTTTTAGTGATTATACATGGTCTATTGTTTCTGGAAGTGAATATTGCAGTATCTCTGATATAAGCGGAGATACTAAATCTATAAACTTAACTGGAAATGCGGTTGGCGAAACATGCAAGGTTAAGGCAGAATCTACACAATATCCTGCATATTATGACGAAACAGAAACCCTACATATTGTTCCATTGACTGGAGATTTAACCTGTAATGTTGTTCCAGCTGTGCAATGTGTAGAATCTGACAGCAAAAAGATACTATTTAGGATGTCTGCTTTGACAAATGCACATGCACAGACAACTGGGAGCTATGGATATGCTGTCTGCTGCGAATTGCCAGGCGGAACCTTAAATATGGGTTCAGGAGCAGAGGTCATATCTTTATCCAGCACTACAAATGCACATGTTGCTGTTGATGGAAGATATGCTAATACTATCAAGATCTCTTCTCAAGAAAAAACATTTTACTGCGCTAATGCTACTGAATGCATGGCTAATGAATCATGTGTTGTTAGCATTTCATCTGCAAGTAATGCCCATGCTGCAACATGCAATGCTAGTCAGGGAGATGTTTATCAAAAAAAGATTTGCTGCGGTAGTGGTGCAGTGCCAACAAGAAGGTGCTTTGATGATACTGAAATAGGGCAGTGTTCTGTTAATAAACCTCAATATTGTGATGCGTGGCAGCAGCTGGTAGATTTCTGTGATGAAAATATTGGCGGCTGTGGGTGTCCTGCTGGAGAGGGATGCTTATCAAATGGCAGCTGCGCAATTACCCCTCAAGGATGCAGTGACGGCACAGCCCTAGATACATGCTCTGCCAATAAGCCAAAATACTGCAATTCACAAAGAGAGCTGGTTGATGATTGTGATATGTGCGGGTGTCCTGCTGGAGAGGAATGTTTAGCAGATGGCAGCTGCGCAATTCTCCCTCAAGGATGCAGTGACGGCACAGCCATAGATACATGCTCTGCCAATAAGCCAAAATACTGCAATGCACAAAGAGAGTTGGTTGATAATTGTGATATGTGCGGCTGCACTGAAGGAGGTGTGTGTTTAATAGATGGAACTTGCGATGGGGCAGAGCAGATAACTACCTGCGATGAATTATTGAGCATACAGTCTGATGGTATTTATTATTTAACGAATAATATTGATTGTTCTTCAACTCCAGCATTTGGACCAGTAGCAGACGCTTTTAATGGTATTTTAGATGGGAACAATTTTAATATTACTGGCCCACACATTTTCCGTTCAGGAACCGGCACTGTTTTCTTTGCAGGCTTATTTGGGTATTTAGGTTTAAATGCATACATAGTTAATCTGGGGATTATAGATGCAGATGTTGCTGCCAGCGGCACTAACGGCTGCTCAGAGGTTGGAATATTAGCTGGAAGGAATATGGGGATTATTGAGAACACGCATGTTAGTGGAACTATTACTTCGTCTTGTTATATAGTTGGAGGTTTGGTTGGCAGCAATGATATGGGAACAATCCTTAACTCATTTTCTTCAGCAGTTGTCACTGCGGGCAGCCAAATCGGAGGATTAGTTGGCTCAAATGGAGGTTGGCAGGAAGAACAAGGCACTATTTCTGAGTCTTTTTCTTTAGGGAGAATTTTATGTTCAGGACAGGGTTTGAATGATGTTGGTGGTTTGGTCGGTTATATAGGTGGTGGTTCAATAGAGAACAGTTTTTCACATACAACAATAGATATCTCCTGCCATAGTGATATAGGGGGGTTTGTTGGTTATATGGGTGGCGGAGCTGTAACTAAATCGTATTCAACAGGCTTGATAGAATCATCATTGGGTAATGGTTTTCTTGGAAGGACGGCTTTGGGGGGAGCACCAAGTACCTACTCTTATTTTGACTTACAAACATCAGGCCAAACTTCTGATGCATTTGCACTGCCGAAAACAACTGCGGAGATGAAGCAGCAATCAACTTTTGTTGGGTGGGATTTTGAGAGTATATGGGCTATAGATCCAGATGTGAATGATGGCTATCCTTATTTGGCTTCAACAGGCAGCTGGACTTAAGCAGAACAGCTGGAAACATGTTATTTCTAGTTTATTTTTTAGACGCACTCATCTAATTGACTGATGCTTTTTGATTGGTTTATACTTATTTCGAATGAAAAGAATTATTCATTTATACTAACCCTTAATTAATATGATAAATCACAATATTTTTGCTCCTGCAGCGCAAAAGATTAGCCGGATAATACAGTCGGATAACCAAGCAAACATTTAAATATTAACTACCCCTTGCTTTTCTGAGCATGGCCAAAGGGTATACATTTAACAAAGGACTAATAACTATTCAAAGGGACTTAACTGAATTAGACTTTTTTGTAAAAAAATTCATAGATGTCCTGAAAAAACATTCAGATTACCTTATTGTGAGCGGGTTTGTGAGCATATCTACTGGCCGGGTGAGGGGTACAGAGGATATTGACCTGCTGGTTCCAATTATGTCAAAAGAAAAGTTCAAGGATATTTTTGAAGATTTGAAAAAAAATAATTTTTGGTGCTATCAGGGAGATAATTACGATGAAGCATATGGATATATAAATCAATTCTCAAATATTCGGTTTGCAGAAAAAGGAGAAATATTTCCCAATATAGAGTTTATACCAATTGACCAGACAAAAAAGGCAAAATGGTTTGAATTTATGCATCCTCAAAGAATTAGGATAAAAGACTTTGAATTTAAAATTCCGCAGATTGAATTTGAGATACTATACAAAGAAATTGTGTTGAAAGGAAAAAAAGATATTGAAGATGCAAGGCACCTTAGAACATTCTTTTTAGACATACTAAACCCTGATAAATTTAAAGATTATAAAAAAATTATCCAAAACGAAATAGAATGATACCCCCAACAAGATTAGATTATGTTGAATTTTATGCCAATAAGCTAAAAGAAGACCACTCTTTTTTTAAAAGCCAAAAAAGGCTTATCGAGAGCCAATTACAAGCGAGCTCTTCACTTTTCAGGAATAAGTTTGGCTCTGGAGATGATTTTAAGATTAAAGCTAGGAAATACCTTAAGGGGATAGGCTTAATATAATATTTACATTACAATAAAAATGAAAAGAGCGCAGATTACTATATTCATTGTTCTTGGGCTTGTCATTATGATAATATTCGGGCTGATGTTTTTTGTCAAGAATTCAACTTCTGATATTGTGCTTGAAAAAAAGATAAATAAGATATACGGGGATTTTCTTACTTCTACAAATATAAAAGAGGTTGTGAATGGATGCTTGGTAAAGACGACTCAGGAAGGGGTTTTGCTTATAGGATTACAAGGTGGAAGGATTTATGATTATCAGATTGAAGATGGATATCATATTGCTAGCTTTGAAGATGTAATCCCTTTTAATTTTACTGGAAGAAATCCAAACGGAACAATCTATAATGTAAGTTACGGAATAAAAGCTAGGACGATTGATTTGCCCCATAAAGATGAAGACTATCCTTATCCTGGATCTTTGGTTGAATGGCCGTATTTGAGCTTTGAAAAATCTAAACTATATGAAAATAATCCTTATGCGCATCTGTTTGCCTTATATCCGCTTAGTGTAGGCGGGCAGAGGCCGCTCTTGCCTGCTTTATGCAATACTTTTGGGATCAATCGGGCTAATATTACTTATGCCGGGCAAACCTGCGAAACTTATTCACCTGTGAATGATTCAGTACAGGAATACCTCAATAAATACATCAGCCAAAAATTAGAAAGCTGCATAAACTTTACATTTAAAGTAGTATCTAATTATAATATCTCATCAGGAAATCTATCTGCTGATGTTTTAGTTGGAGATAATGATATAATTGTTTTTTTGAATTATCCGCTTACCTTATCTGCAAAGAATAAGCCACCCATAACAAAAAATGAGGAGTTTAATATAAGGCCAAAAATAAGGTTAAAATTAATTCATGAAGCAGCATCCCATCTTATTGGGAGATATCCTGGGAATAATGTTAAGGCAGATGCTGACAATATCTTTTTTAATATTACTGGAGATGATCCTAGTGATTGCTTTAATGGGGCTTCTCCTTGTTTAGTTAATGGAATCAGTGCGTCTAAGCTGACTGATTATTGTATTGATTATTTTGATTGCAATCTATTGGATAAGCATTACAATTATTCAGATATATTGGTGATAGAGGATGATAAATCAATCATTGATGGAAAACCATTTAGATTCCAGTTTGCAATTGAAAACAGAAGGCCTGCTTTGGATTTTATTGATGAAAGTGTGGGTGCTGATACTTATTATAATAATTATCTTAAATCTGTTTCTGGCGGAAAAAATGCATCTCAGCTTTATAATAAACCCAACCAACCTATATCAACCAGTTATAATGTAATTTTTACAACCCCGGGATCAGCTTATCTTTATCCCTTAGGGCTGGATCCTGATGAAGATGAATTAACATATACTTATGATTATGTTGGAACTGTAGGGGGCTTTACTCAAGTTTCAAATAACGCATTGATCCAATCAGGGGGTGCTGGAACTGGAGACTCTATATTGAGGGTTAATGTTTCTGATAACGAAGGATTGTATGATTACCAGGATGTTGTGATAAGGATTATCTGATTTTTTAAGTTAAATTCTATCTTGTCTTACCAAAAACTTTAAATACATATTAAGTAAGTAGTAATATTATTAGTGATTATTAAATAATATTTA
>JAHJAV010000063.1 GCA_018813685.1 Nanobdellota archaeon
AGGTATCTAAGATTAATTGCCCTTAAGGGCGCTTTCTGGCTGAAGCAGAAAGCAAAAGATATCATGAAATTTAAGAAAATACTCAACGAACAGGTCTTTGTCAAAAACGCAAAAGTCTAGACCTCGAAAGTTTTTTATAGCTAAAGCTAATAAGAAACGATTGCTAGAAGCTAGATCATATCTGCTTGTCAGGTTGACTTTGACCGCTAACGCTTTACTAAAAGTGTCCAAGCGGTGGCTTAATGATTTTGGTCTGCTTCTTGCTTTTTCTTAAAAGCATAAAGCCTAGAAATCTATTGGTTTTTGTTTGAGAAAAATCTTACGATTTTTCTTGGGTCAATTCGACTGCGGGTCTTTCAGACCACGCAGAATACTTGACAGGTATTTAGTTAATTTTTAGGGTTATTTTATCTAATATTATTTAATATACAAATTAGTATACTAGTTGCTATAATCGAAACATTTATATACTAGCTCAACTATAAGAATAAGCTATGGTAGTATTGTTTGATAGGTTTAATTTACCTGAAGATGTATTTGAAGTTATCTTTGCAACAAAGCAGCAGGTTATAGTTGCTAAGCTGTTGATTGAGATGGCTAAAGACAAAGGCGGAGAGATAACAAAGACAGAGATGAGCTTTTTTGCAACACAGCTGCATGAAGGAAAGTTGATAACTGATAAGATCCAAGATGAGCCATACAAAGGAAAAAAGGTCAAGATAAGCTATAATAAAAGGCAGTTTTACGACAGGATATTAACCCCTATGAAAAGTATGGGGCTTATAGATTATGATCTTTACAAAAAGACTTACAAGATAAGTGATAAGTTCAATAAAGAGATGATAAGAATCGGATTGATGTGGTTGAAAGAGCTCAGGAAAGAACCGTATATATGATAATTTCGCTTATAAGGCTCCCTATATGAAAGAATTTCTCTTTCTACCACCCCCCACTAAAATAGGGAGCCTTTCCTTTTCATTCCTTGCTGGGAAAAAGAGGCCATAAAAATCTGTTGAAAACGGATTTTTAGGAATTCAAAGTCGCTGCCACTTTTATAGCTCGACTTTGAAGTGAGGAATAGGGGGCATTTTTGCCCTAATCCTAAGGGGCAGGTTGAGGCTATAACCTGCCTCATTTAATTTTCCTATAGAAAGATATTTATTCTTAGAGAATTGAGTTTATTTTATGAAGAGGTTAAGTGAAAAAGAAGCAATAAAGCTATTGAAGAATTATTCTAAAAGTGAGGATTCTTTTAAGAAGGTTTTAGCGCATTCTCAGGCTGTTAAGGATGTTGCTTTTGATATTGGGAAAAGAGTCAAGAATGTGGATTTGAATTTTATCAAATCTGCTGCTTTGCTGCATGATATCGGAAGGTTTCAGTTTGGACCGAATGATGCTGATGGAATAAAGCATGGTGTTGTCGGAGCTGATATCCTGAGGAAAGAGGGTTTATTTGAGCATGCTTTAGCTGCTGAAAGGCATATTGGAGCAGGAATTTCACAGCGAGATATTGAAGAGCAAGGATTGCCTTTGCCTATGCAGGATTATATGCCTGTTTCTAAAGAAGAGAAGATAATATGCCATGCTGATAATCTAGTATTTGGAGATAAGGTTAAAAGTGTAGATGATGCTGTTGAGAGGTTTAGTAAGGAAGTGAGCAAGAAGATTGGAAAGAGAGTTAAAAAATTAGCTGATGATGTTGAGGGGATGAAAAACGATTAGGCAGAGCCAATTGCTTCTTCTATCTGATTTTCTGTCCAGCCCTGTTGTATAAGGCCTTGTTTGATAGAATTCATAGGATAGTTTTGCCTTTTAAATGTATTCACATAATTGAGTATATGCTGCTTTTGCTGTTGAGTTAACTTGGGCTTTAACAATTTCTTTAATTTACTAAGCTGAATTGTATTTGTTATGTTAAGTGTAAATAAGATGATTATCACCCCTATTGCACCCATAATGCCAATAAATACTGTAGAAAGAATTGTTTTAGGGCTTGGAAATTCACCAATTGTACTTTCAGTAGAATGGAGTGCGCTGCTTATGCTATTGATTGAATCCTGAACAGAATCAATTGAAGACTGAAAAGATCCTATGGAGCTGTTTAGTGAGTAAATGTCCTGCTTAAATAAGGTTATTTCACTGGAAAGGGAAGTTATCTGGCCTTGGAGGCTAATTATTTTGCTTTCGAGAGATGAAACATTGAGGTTTTGAGAGCCAGCTATTGGATTACCTGACTGTAAACCTGGATTCCCGGATGAAAAATTAGATATCTGACCCTGAAGTATGATTATTTGATCCTGTAAATCAGTTATTTTTTGTCCTAATGAAGTGAGGTTTATGCTTGAATCATTAGAATCTGCAATAACAAAGGGTATTAGCAAGGTAAGGAACAATAGAGGTAATAATGCTTTCATAAACCTCTTTAGGCATAGGGGGTATATAATATTTACTGATTAGGGCAGATTTTATTACTTACTAGCACATAAAAAAGTTTAAATATATGTTAGTTTAGCTGAAATCACTATGTTATTCTGGAAAAGAAAGAGTAAGAAGGAAAAGCCTAAAAAGAAGCCTGTAAAGAAGGTTAAAAAGAAGGTTTCTGCTAAAAAGAGCCCTAAAAAGGTTCAGATAAGCAAAAAGCAGGCTAAAAAAGAAGAGAAGTTTGTAGTTGGGTTTGAAGAAGTTATAGTAAAGTGCCCAAACTGTGGAAGGGAATTCAAGATAGTAAAGTCATCTGCTTTTAATACAGAAGGAATGTTATGCCAAAGATGCGCTGCAGGCGGCGGCTTAGGATTTGAAGATGACAGTGATTTTTAAATGATGATTTTAATTTGAATTTAGAAGAATTTCTGCTCTTTCCAATAGCCCCTTTGCGTTTTTATAAGTTAACCTTTCTAAAGACTCTTTATAAGGCAGCCATATAAAACCTATATGTTCAAAAGAGATAGTTATTTCCTGACTATCTGCCTCTGCAAGATAGAATATAACTTCCTTAGATATAAGTTTTTTCTCACCCGTATAGAAATAATGGATTTTTTCCTTAAAATCTTCTATAAATTTGATGTTAGATATTCCTGTTTCTTCTTTTATTTCCCTTAATGCAGCCTGTTTTTCTTCTTCGTCTTGTTCTATGTGGCCTTTTGGAAAGTCCCAGTGACCCTCTGGATAGTGAAGAAGCAGATATGACCTATGGCCATTGATACTAAAGATTATTGCTCCTGCTGACCTTTCTTTTTGAGAAGGTTTCATTTTTTCCTTAGTTTCTTTAGAGCCTCTTCTTTAACAAATCTTTCATGCACTGGTATGTCTGAATCATCAATGCCCATACTGTCTTCAAAGTCTTTTTTTATCTTTCTTTTTATTTTTTCTACTTCATCCATATAGATTTAGTAGATAACAAGATTTTATAAAATCTTCGATTTTTAGAAAACAAATGTTTTCTAAATCATCTGGCAGAGCCCAAGGTTTCTAAACCCTTATTATTTCGCTTCACTCAATAAAAATCATAGATTTTTAAGCCTCAGATAAGTCTGAGACAATAAGACACTGTTAACTAAACGACAGATTAATATATAAGTTCAACTCAGGAGTATTTGAGGTGAACTCAAATGAAAAAATGCCCTTACTGCAAGAAGACTTCTGCCGTTAAATTTGGTTTGAGAAAGAACAAGTCTGGCTTTGTA
>JAHJAV010000064.1 GCA_018813685.1 Nanobdellota archaeon
AAGCTGCTGCCAATACCATAAGAAACGGAAGTTGGTGCCCTTATTGCAGCAGCAAAAGAAAACTAGGCATCGAAGACATGCACAAGATAGCAAAGGCCAAAGGTGGTAAATGCCTATCTAATGAATATACCAACAACCACATCAACCTAAAATGGCAGTGTGAAAAAGGGCATGTTTGGGAAGCTACTCCTTCTAATGTAGAAAGGGGAACATGGTGCAGGATTTGCGCTATAACCCAAAGAAAAGAAAGAGGATGGAGAAGTGATTAGTTTATTATGTTGGGAAAAAGATGATAGATGTTGTCATAGGAGATTATTGAAGGATTTGATTGATAAAATTTAATTATAGGATTTCTTTACGCCTAAAGCTTTATCTGGTTGTTTGCTCAAACAACCTGTTAACAAATTTGTAGAAAGGAATGATTAATGCTGCCATCATGGGAATTACGAAAACGATTTCTATGGGTGCTTGGGTAAATGGGATCATAATCCCTCTCATTGTTGCTGTCAATACAGCATCATAGCCCCTAATGCCTGTCTGAAGAAGTATCACTTCAATAGGCGTGGTAATAACAGTAATAAACAGCAAATAAAGCCAAAATTTCTTTTTTTCCGGCATTTTCTCAAACAAGTTGTCAATCAATAGCATGGATGCAAGGAAAATGTTTACCCAGCCTAATGTGATAATCCATGAAACATCATGATACAAATAAGCCCAAGAATTAAGTTTGAAATTTCTCCACATTGGCTCGCTCATTATTTCAAAAAGAAGAACTCCTAAGAACAGTATAATGATTTTTCTTGTGGCATTTTTGCACTGTTTTCTTTTCATATAGGACCATAGCCCCAAGATTAGTGCAATCATGCTGAGTTCAAATATAATAATTCCAATCATTTTTTACTGCCTTTTTTTGCTTTATTTTCTTCAATAGGTTTTGCTTTTTCCTCAACTATTGTTTCCCAATACCCTGTAAATGAGATTACTAAAACCATAAAAACCGGGATATAATATAGTGCTTCTATTGGGACATTCCATAAAACAATCCCTGAAAGCATCCTCTGTACTGCTGAAGAATACTCCCTAATTCCCAATCCCAGAACTACTCCTTCTGCAACTATTCCAATAATTGTTATAGGGACTAGGTAAAAGAAAAATCTTCTTCTCTCTGATAGATTGCTGAAGTAAAGGTCAATAATTTTTATGGATACTAAAATTATAGTTGCCCATCCAATTGCGATAATCCAGCTTACATCCAGATATAGGTAAGCCCACGGCTCTAGATTCTTATTGAGCCATAATGCCTGGGTAAAATATTCAAATAAAAGCACAGCAACGAGAATAATGCCAAATTTCCTCAAGCTATCCTTATCAATTTTTATTAAAATTAATAGGAAAACAATGGCAATTGTTATAACGCTGCGTTCAAAGATCATTTTAACCTCTCTTTCAATATATTTAAATATTCCATTATATAAATATTTCTATTAAATGGAGTGTTTTTCGTTTGATAAGGAAAAAATAGGCTGCAAGGCTTTTAATTTGCAAGTCCTAGTTAAGAAGGGTTTTAGGGTACCTAAGTTCATAGTAGTAGCTGCCGCCATCCAAGAAAAAGAGTTAATCTCAAGAATAAGCAAACTAAAAGGCAGGTTAATCCTGCGATCTTCAGCTTCAGGAGAGGATAGCGCTGAGAATTCCTTTGCAGGGATTTATGAATCCAAAGTAATTGACAAAAAAGACAATGCCTATTCTGCTTTAAAAGAGCTGTTAATCAAGTCTTATTCTGATAGGGTTATCCATTATATGAAAATGAAAGGCATTAAGAAAAAGCCAGGAATGGCAATAATTGTCCAAGAGTACATTCAAGGAGAGGTTTCAGGTGTTTTGTTTACTCAAGTAAATCAGCATGGAAAGATTGGGGCATTGATTAATGCAAATTATGGTGGTGCAGAATCTGTTGTGCAGGGGTGCCAATGCCAAAGCTATTTCACAAGAGGCAACTCAAAGATAGATTGTTTAAGCAAGAAGCAAATTCGTGCTTTAGTGAAAATTGGCAAAAAAATTGAGAAATTGTTTGGCAAACCCCAAGATATTGAATGGACAATCAATGGCAATAAAGTTTACATCCTCCAGTCAAGGCCAATAACAGCCGCTTTCAATAAAAATCTAAAGGTGTGGGATAATTCGAACATTGCTGAAAGCTACAGCAGTATTGTCCTTCCTTTAACTTGCTCTTTTGCTAAAGACATCTACAAACGCGTATATATTGACGTGGCAAGAACTTCTGGAATAAGTGAAAAGAAGGTAAAAGAAAATAAAGAGGTATTTGAAAATCTGCTTGGATTTTTCTATGGGCGGTTTTATTATAACATGCTGAATTGGTATAAGATGCTCCTATTGTTCCCTGGCTATAAAAGAAATAAGCACAATCTAGAGCAGATGATTGCAATAAGAACAAAAGCAGATATAGAGGAACAGCCAAGAATCTCAGCCCTTTTTTGTGTAAAATACTATATTCATACACTTATAAGATACTTCTTTTTTGAGGGGACTTTAGAAAATTTTAAATCCCATGTGAGGGATTATTATAGCAAAACGAGCAAGCTTCACCTAGGAGAAAAAACATTGGGGGAATTATTAAGCTTATACGATGATTTCAGGAAGGAGCTCCTTAGCAGATGGAGCGTGACTGTTGATAATGATTTCCTTGCAATGACATTCTTTGGAATGCTAAACAAGTCCTCAGGGAATATGCCTCAATTAATGGCTGATATTCGTAATGTAATAAGTGCACAACAAGTAGAAACGCTTTATAATCTTTCTCAAATATTCAAAAAAACTCCACTGCTAAAATTGGCCCAAAAGGGCAAGTATAAACAATGTTATGAACAGATTAAGGAATACTCTGAGCTGCAGAAAGGCATAGGCGATTACTTAAGTAAATATGGGGGAAGGTTTGCCAATGAATTAAAGCTGGAGAGTGAAGACCTTGATTCAAATCCTGCCTATATTGTTAAGCTTCTGTGCTTGTATGCAAAAGCAAAAAAAAGAATCCAAAATGCTGAGAAACAGACACATCAGGGATATATTCTCAGTAGGGCAAAACACTACCTCAGACATAGGGAAGAATTAAGGCTTCTTCGTTCACAGGCTTTTAGCTATATAAGGAAGATATTTCAAGAGATTGGAATTAAGCTGCAAAAGCAGGGTTTGTTAGGCAATTGGAAGGATATATTTTATCTGGAAGTAGGTGAAATAAGGATTTTTATTGAAGGGGGCGGGAGCGTTAATTTAAAAGCCATAATAAATAAGAGAAAAAAAGATTATTTAAAAAATAAAAAAATAGAGCTTCCAAACACTTTTGTCACTGAAGGGGATAAGTTAAAACCATCGCCAATACCTAGGGATATGCCAAAAGGCGCTTTAAATGGCATTGGCTGCTCATCAGGTATTGTAAAGGGCAAGGTAAAAATACTTGAGTCTTTTGCTTTGCCAAAAACCAAGAGCTATGAGATAGTTGTTACTAAACATACAGATCCTGGCTGGACTCCTCTGTTTGGTTTATGTAAGGGCATCATAGTTGAGCATGGCGGTTTGCTTTCACATGCAGCTATTATATCAAGAGAACTAAATCTGCCTTGTGTGATAGGTGCGAGGAACGCCACAAAATTATTAAAGGACGGTCAAACAGTAACAATAAATGGTTTTTTAGGGGAGATTAAAATTGAAAAGTAAAATTATTGAATATGAGCATGATACAATCTGTATAGAGAAGTATATTTCATTTATTAAGCATTTATACAAGAATGATCCGAGGGTAAATTCATATACAAATGAGATATATAACCTACTGTCAGAATACAATCCATTTTTTAAGCACGCTAAGATCAGAAATTTTATGGCCATAGGTGAAAATGGAATATTAGGCCATGTTTCAGCAATAATAGACAGTCGCCTTAAGGGAGTAGGGATTATAGGATTTTATGATTCTATCCAAGATATAAATGTAAGCAAGCTACTTTTGGATAATGCAACCAATCACCTAAAGCTAAATAAATGCAATGTTATAAGGGGCCCTATAAACCTGTCTATTTGGAATGGATACAGATTTATTGAAAATCTAAAAAGGAAGCCTAACCTGTTTGATCCGTTCAACAAAGATTACTATCCTGATTTTTGGAAGGAATATGGGTTTAAGGTTGCAGAAAGATACATATCTGCTGTAAGAAATGACTTCAATCATGTGATACCCCATACAAAGGAAAATTACAAGTCTGCCTTAAATGAAGGGTTTAGGATAAGGAATTTTGACAAAGAAAAAGCAGAATCAGAGCTGAAGATAGTTCATTATCTGTCAAGCCAGATTTTTAAGGATAGCTGGAATATTGCAGAGATATCATTTGAGGAGTTTTATTATATCTACAAAGACATTATTAAAAAAGCAGATACCTCTTTTTGCGAAATAATCGAGGACAAGGACTCAAATCCGGTGGGTTTTTGCTTTAGCATACCAAATCCATCAATCAAAAAGCAAGTTATTCTTAAGACCTTGGGCATACTTAGCGAGTTTCAAGGAAAGGGATTAGCAGCAGCCTTGCTGTATTCTCAGCATATCAAAGCTAAGGAAAAAGGATTTAGGGAGTTTTATTACCCTTTAATACGGGTAGGGAACAATGTGACAAAATTCCCATATGAAGGTTACGAAATAATCACAAATTATGCCAGTTTTGAGCTGTCACTTGATTAATATCCTTTCTCCGCTTTTTATTCTCTCTAATAAGCAGGAAGGCACAAGCTCTTTATTATAGGCCATTGCATCCGGGCACCCATCACAGAGATCCCATCCTTTCTCTGTCAAATCAGGAGGATCAATTAGCAGGACTACCTGGTGGTTGATATTTTTAAATGGATTTCTCAGATACTTAAACAATATGTTTCTTACCGAAGCATTTAATATCCAGGGCAGCATCTTTTTTATTGATAGTGGCTTGTTGGGTATGGTTATGAAATATTTCGACTTCCTTTTGTAATACCCTGCCTGTATTATTCTATAAAGATTGTTATCAAACGAGCCAATCAGTTTTCCCTGGCTATAAGCAGAAAAAGAGAAAAGCCAGGATATTTCGTCGCAGTGTTCTTTCCCAAGATATGCGCAGTAATCAATGCCAAATTCTTTTTGCACTGCATCTCTCAGCTCCTGTAGCGATAATTTGAGCTTTGGATCTATTTTTTTGTTCGGAAGCATCTCTTTTAAGACTACAAAGACAACAAGATTGATTATATCTGAATTCTCTTTGAAGAATGAGATAACAGAGCTTAATTGGCCGATATCCTGCTTTGAAATAGGCATGATAAACCCTAAGTTTACATTGCCCTCCTTTCTGAACATTTTACAAAATCTCTGCCTGGTTGCATTCAGCTCTGATTCGCTAAAGGAATTACTCCTTTGCTGGTGTCTGTCTATATGGATGACAAATTCCGTAACACCCAATTCCTTCAATTCTTTTAATCTGCCTTTATCAAGCAACAAGCCATTTGTATATATCTTAATCTTCAATCCCTTACCAGATGCATATTTGACTAAAAGGTTTAAGTCAGGGTACATAAGGGGTTCTCCGCCTGCAATAGACAATGATTGAATATTCCTTTTTTCGGTTAGAAAGTCTATTTCTTTTTTTAATGATTCAATATCCTGATGCTCCTGCTTTCTGCTGTTTTCACCCAATCCCCTATAGCAGCCAGGGCATTTAATCTGGCAGTATGTTGTTGGCTCTATCCATCCATTAGGGTTATCCTCTCTTGTCCATGGCAGCTTGTATAGTTTTTGCTTATCCATATTAACAACCTAGATTCTTGTAAATACCAGCAATAAGTGCATTGATAAATAAAAAAGTATTGCTAAGCCTTCGACTACTTTTGTTGATGCCTTATTTTTCCATGATAAGTAAAGGATAGTGGATGTTATCACCACGGCTAAAGGTATAAGGCTGGCATAAAACAGGATAAATGATTTTTTTAGTGAAAAAAGCAGGTACAAAAACAACCCATATACTATTAAACAAACACATGAATACATAAAAGAAGCTGTTTCCATCCCCAGCCTGGAAGAATATGTATCCTTCCCTTCTGTTTCATCCTCTTTTCTTTTCAATTTGCGCGCCACATCCAACAGCCCTGCATTAAATAAAACAAATATGAAATGAATGAACAGCAGGTTGTTTTTCCATGATAATGCCGGTTCGATCAATTTATACAGGTAGATTTGCAGGAAAAATATCTGCAGTAAATTAAGTGCATTGTAAATAAAAAATCTTTTTCTTATCCAGCCCTTCATAAAGAATTCCATTCTTGCGATTAAAGAATATGCCAGGGCTAACAGCCACCAGAAGAAAGCAGATAGCGAATAGAACACATTCAATAGGATTTGGATTGACAATCCAGCTATATTGAGAAAGTTTATCTCATTCAGGGTTATAATCCCTTTCTGGACAGGCCTTTCTTTGTGGAATCTGCTGTCAAATCTTTCATCTTTAAAATCATCAAATACCCTTATGTTGAACATAAATAAAAGGCAGGTTAGGGTTCCAATAATTATCCCGGGCAGGTGGTTTAAAATACTGTCATCAGATGTAATAACTATGACTGATGAGCTAAGCACTACTGAAAGCGTAGTAAATACCAAAATGGCGAATGGAAACCTTTCCTTCTGGTAAATATTAAATCTGTACAGCAGACTTTTGTTTTTCATTGATAACCACGTTTATAAAATACCTTTTAAGATGCTCTTTTACCCATTTATTATCTTTTGCATTTAATCCTAGCTTCATTCTCATTTCCTTTGTATTTTCAACAGCCCACCTTAGATTAGATCCTAGTGCATACTCCCAAAAAGGGCGAGTGTTCAAAAATGCAAACCTTTCTGAATCTGAGAGGGAAGAAAAATCCAAGCCCTCTTTCAAAATATAACCCTCCATAAATCCAATGCCTTCCTGAATCCCCCCCAATACAGATTGCAGCGTGCAGTTAATTTCATTGGTCAAGTTAAAAATCATGTTTATCTTTCCAGAGCCCCTAATCTCTAATAATAATTTTGTGATGTCCTCAATCGGCATGATATTCAATGTTGAATGGGGTTTTCCCACCAATGCTATAGGGTAGTGTTTCTTTTTTTGGAGATGATACGCCTTTTTAAGGATATGCCCATAATGGTATATCGTGTGTATTTTTGAGTTTTCGGGCTGGAACTGATCTCCGCAGGAAATAATGCTTGGGCGAAGGATAATAAATGGCAGGTTATATTTATGGTGGTATTGCCTTATCAAATCCTCTGATAGCCATTTTGATTCTTCATAATAATTTCTAAATTGTGAAGGCTTATCAAGCCAGGCCTCTTTTATTGTTCCTGAAGCCTTACCGCATGAATAAGCGCTGCTGAAATAAAATAGTTTCTTAAGATGCCTGGCATCTTTAAAAATCTCAAGTAGGTTTCTTGTGCCCTTTATATTTGTATCAAATATATGCTTTTTCTTGCCTTCCTCATTGGAAAGAGAGGTATTTGCCGCAAGGTGGTATACTTCATCGGCTGATTGTATGTCCTGCAATTCAGAATTGGATAGCCCAAAATTAGGGGAAGTTATATCTCCTTTGATAGGTACGATCTTTTTTTTATGATTCATTTTTCCTATTGATTTAAACAGTTGTTTGCATCCTGCACCCTCATCTCTAATAAGCACCCATATTGTTTCAATTTCCTTATTTTGAAGAAGGGCTTTCAGAATGATTGAACCAGAAAAACCAGTGCCCCCGGTCATGAATATTTTATCCATGCTTTCAGCCATTTGTTTAAAGTATAAAAAGCTTTTTAAAGTCCATTACATATTGAGTAGGTATATCAGATTTTTGTGGCTAGGAGGCGGTTAAAAATGATAGGGCTTATGCAACTTATAAACCATGCAGATAAGGTGATTGTTACATTCTTTTTACTTGTCTTTTTATTTTTTGTTTCCATTATTGCAGGAATATACTACTTTATAAAATACCTGCAAATATCAAAACTTACTATTGATTCAAATAAGGTGATGAGGTGCTTGTTTAGGTCAATTTTATTTGGGGTTATTGTACCTCTTGCAATAGTAGTCATTATATCCCAATCTATAGCAAATATGCTGACAGAACTTGCAAAAGAAATGAAAGCAGCAAACGAAACATCAATAGCAAATACAGTTGCAGTTCAATCACAGAGAAACATAATTAATGGGCATCTGGTTCTCTGCATATTAGGCTTATTAATGTGTTTAGCAGTATTCTTCTGTTGGCATTTATTCGGGATAAATTCTGTAAATAGGGTGAAGCTTGCTAAAACAAAAAGATTACTCCCTGCAATTTCATGATTCAAAATAAAATATTATACAGCCTTTGTTGGGAAGACCCAGAGCTCATCTCAAAATCTTTAGATATCTCTCCAATAGACTCAGTTTTATCAATTGCCTCAGGAGGGGAAAATGTTTTTGCCATCCTCTTGATGAACCCAGGCAGGCTTGTAGCCATTGATGTCAATCCCTGCCAGATTTATTTATTAGAGCTTAAAATGGCCGCTGTTAAATCATTAAGCTTTGATGAGTTTACAGGGTTTTTAGGATTTGCCAGAAGCATTTCAAGGATAAAATATTTCAAAAGGTGCAAGGCGCATCTAAGTGAGAATGCCTTAAAGTTTTGGGAAGGCAATTTAGGGGCAATCAGGAAGGGAATTGTGCATTGCGGTAAATTTGAATCTTATCTGCACAAATTCAGAAAATATATTCTGAGCATAGTTCTTTCGAAAAGACAGATTAAAAAGTACTTATCATTGGGTTCAACAAGGGAGCAAGCATTGTTTTTTGAAAGAGAATGGAATAACTGGAGATGGAAACTCCTTTTCAGGATATTTTTCTCGAAAACAGTGATGCAGCTGTTTGGAAGAAAAAGGGATTATTTCAAATATATCAATAATAGGGATATAGCAAAGCATTATTTTGAAAGATCCAGAAATGGATTTACAAAAATGCCTGTTAAGAAAAATTACTTTGTAAACTATATCTTAACCGGAAAAATTCCAATACCCTTTAAGGATCATCCTTATTTGGATAAGGCTAACTTTTACAAGCTCAAGGGTATGGTGGGCAGGATTGAACTGGTAAATTCAGACATTTATCATTATTTAAAGGGATTAGAGGAAGGGTCTTTTTCAAAATATAACCTGTCAGATGTTTTCGAACTGGCATCCCAGGAAGAATACGAGGATATGCTTAATGAGATTTCAAGAGCATCGAGGAGGAACAGCCTGATTTGCTATTGGAATAACCTGGTGTTTAGAGCATCTCATCCAAATGTTAAGTCGGTCATTTCAGATGAAAAGCTATCAGGGAAACTGTTTAAGGGGGATAGGGTGCCGTTTTATTCAAGATTTATAGTTGAGAGCATACATCAATAATACACTTTTATTGCATGCGGAACAATATCTATCTTAAAGGTATTTGCATAGCACAATAATTCCCCATCCCCCATAAAATGTTCTAGCTTTTCGGTTGAAATTAAGAGGCTTTTACCTTTCATTTCAAATACGTTTGCAGATCTTAAATGCCTGCCCTTGATAATATTTTGAATCATGAGGAGGTTTGTTATTATATTGCCTGGCTTTTCTATTGCACAAACTTCAAAAAGTCCATCAGAGTTATCCGCATCTGGAGCCAGCTTAAACCTTTTACCGATAAATTGCTGGTTTTGTACAGAAAGCAGCATTAATCTTTTGTTGCCCTTGTAATGGTCTTCTATCTCAATTGGTCCTACCCCCCTATACCCTAAGATTATCTTTTTGATAACAGAAATGTAATAAACAGCATCCTTTACCCGCTTATTCAGCTGCCTGCCTATCTTTGTTGAGGAAATGCGGTTCACATCTTCAACTATCTCAGTAGGAAGCCCTAATCCTCCTCCTGTTATGAAGTAGGAATTATTCACCCTTATCAAATCTATGCTCTTAATCCTTCTCTTTAAAATCTGATTGAATGCTGACTTCACATCATTGGAAATATTTAGTGCTCTGGATAAATCATTTGCTTTCCCGCATGGGATGAATCCTATCTTCATAGAATCTCTCTGTTTTTTTGGAAGCACCATATAACTATTGATAAAATGATTAACAGTTCCATCACCCCCGCAAATAATAAAACTATCTAATCCTTTTTTTAGGTTATCTTTGATTATGTTGCCCATATTTTCTTTTTTGTAATTAACGATATGCTTAATCTTATGGACATCAAAAAATTGTTTAACATTGTTTGCCAAAGTTGACTTAGGATTTATGATAATTAAAGGATATTCTCTCATAAATCAAGGGTATAGCATTAATCGTATATATTTGTTAGCTTTTGTCAGCTAGCATTCCTGATTTCATTCAAATACATGCGAGTTTTATATAATCTCTATAATCTTTAATGATAATGTATATAAACTATCTATCAATTCTATTAACTACTAATTAGTAAATAATAAAAAATAAATTGACTTAGGCTATAAAAAAGTTTATATAGGTGGAAGTGGTAAATTAATGAGGGGGTGCAACCTTGACGAATAAAAGGCTAATCGGTCTTATATTAATAAGCCTGATAGTAGCTTTGCCGATATGCTTTTCCGAGGAGACAGCTGCGTATGATTCGACTTTTAACTCTAATAATATATCTGATACTTATGAGGGTGAACTTTATGAAAAAATTGATGAATGTAACCAAAATGATGGTTGGTTTTGGGAGGAAGAAAGGAGGTGTGATGAAAGTGGATATTACTACATAGCTGATAGATATAAGGATTATGAATTAGATGATAATAATTCAAATTGTGTTCTAATATACGACAGGTTTCTTTTTAAGAATTGGACATATCCTTTGGATGTTTGCTATACTGGACAGTTAAACAATATTTTATCCCCTTTATCTTCTTGTAGAGTTTATGCGGATGTTAGAGTATACAATGCTGGTGACCAAGATAATCTTAAAACCAAGGTTTATATGGATGGGGATTATGAGGGGTATGTTAGCCCAGATGCAGGGAAAGGGAAGTATCTTAGAGATATCAGGGTAGATGGTGGAGAGTATCATAAGTCTACATGTAAAGCTGAAGATGGGACAGAGGATTATGATAAAAATTATGTTCCTTGCAGCGATCCACCTTTATTTTATTGTAAGGTTGGCTGTAAAATAGCTTGTAACTATGATTCTGATTGCGATGATGGCAACAGATATACAGATGATAAATGCCATAATGCACATAATTGTGCTGCTTATTGTACTCATTACACTTGGTGTGGCAATGGAAGATGTGAAAGTGATGAGAGTTGTTCATCCTGCTCTTCTGATTGTGGTTCCTGCCCTTACTGCGGAGATGGTTCCTGTAATAATGGAGAGACTTGCTCATCCTGCTCAAGGGATTGTGGGTCTTGTGGACCTTACTGCGGAGACGGCTCTTGCAATGGTGGGGAAACATGTTCATCCTGCTCTTCTGATTGTGGTTCCTGCCCTTACTGCGGAGATGGTTCCTGTAATAATGGAGAGACTTGCTCATCCTGCTCAAGGGATTGTGGGACTTGTGCACCCTATTGCGGAGACGGTTCCTGTAATAATGGTGAAACATGCTCTTCTTGCTCTCATGATTGTGGCTGTTCTCCGGGTTATACATGTATAGGTGGAAGTTGCATACAATCCTGTCAATATGACTGTGCATCCTCATGCAGTGATGATAATGCTCCGCCAACTTGTTGGGATAGAACAGTAAGATCTGGCTATTGCTCAGGTAATTCTATCTGCTGTGAATCTGTAGGAATATCGTGCCCTGTTTCATGTACAATACCCGATGGTTCTTCAGCTGGTTGTGATTGTAACTATAATTCAGATTGTCCGTCTTCAAATCCTTATTGTGAGGATGAATACCCTTCTCCGGTATCTGATGGATATGATGCATGTTTAGTTAATCCCCCTAAGTACTGTGGTGATGGCGTCTGTAATAATGGTGAGACTCTGCAAACTTGCCAGAACGATTGTTCCTCGAAAGATGGAAGAGTTTATGTTGATGTTAAGGATTCAATCGGAAATCCTATCAGTGGATCTTATGTTTATTCTGACAATTCCTTTAAAGGTACGACCAAAAATAATGGAAAACTCGATTTTTCTGCTGCTTATGGTAATCGGAATATCAAGGTGAATTGCCCCGATGGAAGCTACTGCAATACCAAATCGGTTTATGTCAATGGTGATGAGTATTCTTATTTTTATTGTAACTGTAATATAAACGATATGGATTCTGATGGGGATGGGTGGACTGATTATGAGGAAGAGCACATATTTTTGACAGATAAGTATAATTCTGAAGATAATTTTTGTTCTCAATTTAAGGTAGTGTACATTGCAAATGATTTCCAAAAGATGGTAATGCCTAATTTTTTAGTTAATATAGTTCTACCAGATATAGTTGCAATGGAGTATGGTGGAAGAATTAGTGAAAGTAGTTATACTGCTCCAGTTTCAGCAGTATTTGGGTTTTTGACAGGTACTTTAGTTGGTGTTGCCGGACTTATGGTAGATATCACTGATCTTATTCCTTTAATATGGCATTTGGTTACTAACCCTTCTAAGATTATTAAAATTGCGGATTATTTTTTAAAATTTGTTTCGGACCCCATGTATAACTTATGTAAAATAGCTCCTATCAGGAAACAAAACTTTGATGCTGTTAGCGATTTTTCTTATAAGTTTATAGATAATTATCTAGAAGAAAGTTTTAAATTAGGTAATTATTATTATGAACGCTTTCCAAGTCTCGGTTCTGATATAAAGGATAAACGGGCTTATGTTTATTCTTTTTCAGTGGGTTATGGTATTGGTTATTTGATTGCAACGGTTGAAATGGGCAATCTTATAGAGAATGAAGTAAGAGATATTAAGTTGGGGAAGAAATTAACTCCCGGAAGTAAAAGGTTTTCTACTGTTCTAAACAAGCTTTATGAATCGGGTTATAGTTTGGAAACTGTTGAGAAAGCAAGCAAACTTGGGGTGATTACTAAAGGTATTGCAGAGACATGGAGCGATGACTTAATCAGGGGTTTGGGTGCTGCAATAGAGTATAGTGATGATGCTGGAAGGTGGCTGACTGGATTAAGCGATGATGCAGTAAGGCAGATTTCACAGGGAGTTTTTAAGGCTGAATCACATGTAGGCGAGAGCGCAGTAAAGAAGTTTATATTATCTTCTGTAGGCAAGAGAGCTCTTTTAGGGGGTTGGTCAGATGAATCCATAGCAGGATTAGCGCATTGGGTATCTAATGGAGGAGAAGATGATATAGCTAGGCTTATGTCTATCCAGTATGGTGATGATTTAGTAAAAGCTGCATCCAAAGAACTTTATGATTTTGATATATCCAAAGGGGGAGATGCCTTTGGATATTGGGAAAAAGCCAGTGCTTATAAGATTGCGCAGTATATAGGCGATATACAAAAAGGGAAGAAGATAACTGTTTATAGGATAGTTAAAGAAATAAGTAGGTCTGAGACTGGAAGTATCCCTATAGCCCAGCAAATAAGAGATACTATGTCAAGTGTCAATCCTACTTTTGCAACTGATTATTGGACAGGGTTAGATCACACAGGAGATAGATTCATTGGACCTAAGGGAGGATCCCTATTTTATTCATTTGAGAAAAATACAGTTAAAAAAGAGATTGTTAAAATTTATGGGCCTAGTGGATACGATGTTGCACCTACTGAAAGATTTGTGATGTTTAAGGGGGAAGGGTATGTCAGGGGAGTGATAGACCAAAGCTATAAGGTAGTCCCAAGCGCTCAAGGTAAATTAGGTACAAGTTTTGTAGACTATATGTGGGATAATATCATTCCTGTTGAAGAGATAGAAACTAAGACATTAGCCCAATTTATGTCGGAGGTTGGAACATGAAAAACTTTTTTGAAGGGAAAAAATTACCATATATAAAAATAGTAAAAAAATGTCCAAAATGCGGGTTAGAATTTGTTACTTATATATCTGGCCTTGATTCAAATGGTACTGGGATTGAATCCCCATTGGCTATGAAATGTGACAAATGTGGTCAAACAGAATTTTGTGATACTGAGGTCGATCCTTTATTTAAATGTATAAGGGACTATTATCTTGAAAAAAACACATTAAAACCCAATACTTTATGGACTATTTATCCTTGGTCAAGTGATATATATAAACAGTATGAGAAGACTTTTGAGGATTGTGAATGTGGTGGAAAATTTAGGGTTTTGCGCAACGTATGCCCAGTTTGCGGTTTTGAATCTGATTACAAAAAAAAACCGGAAGAAGTTGAGTCACAAAGGGTGGAGTTTACGATAAATTTAGCACAGCATAAACCCTTTAAGTCTTTATTAGATATATGTGATCCAGAACTTAAGAAAATCTTCAAAGATTTTGATTTTGGCAGGTTGAATACTAAAAAATGAAAAGAACAGATTTATTTGTTTTGTTTGCTATTGTTTTGTTAATTTTGCCTATATTGATTTATACTGAAAATGCAAATGGAAACAATAAAACGTCACTTGAAAAAAGAGGCTTTACAAAGGAAGACCTTCAAAAAATTCATCAGGAAGTCCAAAATAAAATTGAAGAGTCTCCTCAAGAGAACATCAGTGTTTTAATCAAATCAAAAGACTATGATACTTATCTTGGAAAATATAAGATTGACTCGGATATTAGGGATATCCAAGGGAAGGTAAAATCCAACGCGTTAGGCTATATATCAGTCTGATGATGTTAATGTAGCAAGCAATGAAACTGGGAAAGTGGCTGTTACAATAGTTGAAGAACGAGCAGAAGAGCCGCCTGTTGAAGAGCCTATTAAATTCAATATTACCTTAAATCAAGGATGGAACTTAGTGTCTTTCCCTCTTAACTTAACTGGCAAGTTAGTTAGCGCTGTGATGAATGGAATCTCTTATTCAAGGATATTCACCTATGGCAATATGTGGGAAGAATTAAATGCTACTGATAGCTTTAACGAATCAAGAGCATATTGGATTAACTCTTCAGCAGTCCAGATATTGGCAATAAACGGAACTGAATTGAATATAAACCTAACTTTAACAAAAGGATGGAACTTTATCGGATATCCTTATTTAAACGCTTCTTTACTGAATGAGACATCGATAAACTATTCGGTTGTTTACAGCTATTCTAATTCCAATTGGTCGAGCAATGTTAAAGATAGGGATGAAAGCTTAAATAATCTTAAACAGTTCAATCCAGGATATGGTTATTGG
>JAHJAV010000065.1 GCA_018813685.1 Nanobdellota archaeon
AGCTCTGAATGTATTCCATCAGATTGAGCCATTTCAACAAAATTTGCATCCTCAGAAAGAATCAATATATACGAATCATTGTCTTTTTGGAATTTCTTAAGTGAAGCCAGGATCTTTTCATCCTTAGGCTCAGACTCTATTTTTACAGCATACATTGACTTAAGTATGCTTCTTGCTTCATAATACCCTATTTTAGTCTTTCTTGAATTTAAAGTAAGCTGCCCTAAGAACTTCCTCGCATCATATACATGTTTGCTCAACTCTTCAACTTCTTTATATTTATTATCCCATCCTTTAACTTCGTCAATTACTCCTTGAGGTATTACAATTCCAACAAATTTATGTATATTATACAACAATTGCCTTATTACTGCATTGCTTCTATGCCTTAATGTACAGCTGTCAAAACTAAGATATATTTTTCTATCTCCCTTATATGGCTCCCTATTGATTTCTTTAGCTACTTTTTTAAGCACTGCCTCTTGATTCTTCCATTTTAAGACATTTGAGGTATAGAAACATACTTTAAAATCTTCATAGGAAGGCATTTCATCACATTGTTTGAGCAATTCCACCTCATCTTTGCTTATTATTGACCTTACCCTCACATTCTTATCCAAAGAAGCCATAAATATCGTCTTTCCAGCATATTTAACATTAATAATCTTCTGATTCTCTAGATAGAGCTCATTAAACAATCCTATCAAATCTTCTTTCTTAATTTTCATTGTTTTCAGCAAGATTAATAAGTTTTAATTGGGTGATTGGTATCTGGGTAATAGGGTTATTGCTATACTTCTCAGATTCATCATACAATGTATAATATATCCTCTTGATATTGTTCTTGATGGCAAGGTGAGTTGATATTATTGACATATATTTCCTTCCTAAGGTTACATCTATTGCAATATCCTCATTTTTATTGTCTAAAATGAATTTAGATAATGATTCCCTATAATCCTTTATAGTTTCATTGAATTTGATTTCTTCGATTTTAACAGATGGGAACCACTCTTTTATTGAAGTGATGTTTGTTTTTAGATGCTCTTGGATTTTCTTCTCATCATTTACAAGAAGGATAATCTTATCAGGGGTAAATTCTTTTAACTTAGAAGCTAGCCAGATGTTGTTTGCGTTGCCGAATTTCTCGAAACCGATTGTTGAAATGTATATTTTCATGTTTTATTCTTTAAACCTCACAGAGCATCTAAGGGTCATTTGGGCATACTCTTCCATAAATTAATCAAATTTTCCTTTCTCCGTTTGATATCATCCTCATCAATTTTATTAATATCATCGTCTTTTGGAACTCCTGCCTGACCAAATAATCCATATCTATCTTTGTACGAACTCAAATTGAAATTGGAACCTTCTTTCAGTTCGAATTTATCAGTTATATGGATCTTCCAATATCCGTCTTGAGCAGTCGATTTATGAAGTAATATTGAATTAATTTTTTTAAATTCAATTAGGAAATAGTTTTCTATTTCTCCGCATATCAATAAAACGTAAGTATTATCAGATTTTTTTAAAATATCGGTAATTCCTTTTGAAATTCCAAAAAAATAGCGAGGCGGATTTGCTTGAAAATGGATTTTTGAATAAGTTAGATATATAATGTCAGTATTATCCAGGATATAAATATTCCTTTTACGACTTTCCACGAAATGGGTTACTTTATGTCCTTTGCGAAGTTCTTGCAGTAATTTTTCAATTTTTGGTTCGGAATCTTCACTCATCTTAAATCAACTCGCTATGCACTTAAAATTTTTCTTAGGTAAATTTCTCCTTCCTCCATTGCTCTTGTATGCTTCTTATCAGTGGATCATCTGCCTTTGATCCTGTTAGTTCATCTATGAATGATTTAGGATTGTTTTTCCATCCTAAAAACTTTTCCAGCTTTTTTGTCATGGTCTCAAATGCTGACTTCGCAGGCTGTTTGTTATCGAATTCGCTGGCAATATTCCCATCGTTTATTGTTTTTCTTAATCCAATATAGGCTATTGCGACTTTTATCTTTGAAGGATCTATACTTTTCTCTATAGCATATGTTCTTTTATACATTTCTAATTGCTGCCTATATTCTGATGCGCCGTCTGTTTTTTTTGATGTCTTCCAATCAACAATCAGATACCCATCATCTTTCTTAAATACCGCATCTATCTTGCCAGAGAAGTGTATTGTATCCTTTGTGGGTATTAATTTGGCTAGGGGCGGACGAACCTTGATTTCTGCTTCAAGAGCAGCATATCCTTGCGCTTTAATCTCTTCTAATATCTGTTTAATATTATCAATATACGGTTTTAGCCTATCTTCAACTTGGACAACTTCGCCCATCGTCATCTTCTCTGCCACATCATGAACTTCTGAGCCCAGGGATAATGCATCGCTTGACTCTGATAGCTTTAAGATATTATCAGTGAAATATTCATAAGCATCCTTCTTTAATCTAGAAAAGGATATATGCTCAATTGTTTTAAAGTGCTCTTCAATAAAACGCAGCAGCCATGCATCATTGTTCTCTAATGCTTTTTTGGCCTTTTCAAAATCCCCATTGACAAACAGGCTATATGCTCTTTTCTTTAGTTCTGATGGCAATTCTACGCCTTCATAGCCCTCTATCTCTAAGTCCTCTAATTCAGAATATTCATTAGAATATTCACTTGGCTTATCTGTCAATACAAATAATCGTTTCTTTGCCCTGGTGAATGCTACAAAGTTTATCCTTAAACTTTCCTCTTCAAGCTCTTCTTTGGCATTTATGCCCTTAGATTGGAGTATAGCTTCTACAACAATATCTACAAAGTTTTGGCTATTATTGGTTTTTGATGGTATATAGATTGCATTATCATATTCTTTGCCTTTAGCCTTGTGAACAGTTGTGAGAATAATGTTTTTTTCTGTTGATGATTCATCAGTTAGTAAATCTGATGATTTAAGATATATCATTATCTTGGTAATATCCTTATTATCAACGTACTTTAACGCTTCACTGCACGCATTTTGCATGCTTAATGATGCCATCAAGTATTCTTCACCATAGCTTAATGCTACTGGAAGAATCTTTTCCCTAAACAGTATATTGATGTCTTCCACTGTTTTCACACCCTCACGTAATCTCTTATATTCTGGGCAGTTCCCATATATCTTTTCTAGTGTTAATCCCTTGTCTTTAGATATTTCAAACGCTTCCTGCAAGGTTATTGGGAAGAATGGCGTAAACATAGAGTTCTTTATTGCCTCAACATCATTTGAGAATATGCCTAGCAGGAATGTTATTATATTCTCCTTTGCTTCATCTGATGCTGTAAAGAATGTGGAAGAATGGTCAAGCCCTGAATTTTTGAATTCTTTAGAAAGCTGCATTATCTGGGTATTGGTTCTTGTTATTACTGCTATCCTTTCATTGGTTGTTGAGAGTTTCTTGATTAGTTTGTAGACTGTGGCTATCTGGGCTTCTTTAGCCGTATCAATAATCTTGACTTTATCACCAGGAACTGCCTTAACGTTCTTTAAATTCTCTAAAGCTACCTTATGATATTCATCCTTTGTTTTTGATATAAAGTTTGCCTTAGCATAATTTAATATCTCATTAGTGCTGCGAAAATTCTCTGATAATATCTTTTTTGTGGAGTTTTCAAACTTCTTGAAGTTAAGTATTGAGCCCCCCTGGAAGCCAAATATTGCCTGTTTCGCATCACCAACAGCAAAGAAATGGTCTCCTGATTTAAGTGAGATATCTGCCTCTATGCCATTAACATCCTGGAGCTCATCCACAAGCACATATTTATAGTGGGGCATTTTTATTAATGCCAGGAATTTTAATAGCATATCTGAATAATCATGCCCTTTAGAAGATTTTACTTTTTCATATTCCTCAAATATCTTTTTGAAATGAACTAAGAACTTTTCAAGCTCTTCTTTGCCAAAATTCTTGCTATCTTCAATAAACACCTTAACTTCATCAATATTTATATCCTTGGGCAATATGCCAAAATTCTTTAAGTATCTCATAAGGCTCTCGATTTTTGGAACAATAGAATCCAGCAGATAATCATCTCCATAATTCAAAACTTCATTCTCTCTAAGATATTTGTAAATAGTGTATCTGATAAGATTAGAAGATATGACTTCTGAATCCTCAATGTTGTCTAGCGAGTAGGAGTGGAAAGTAAACACATTGAGCTTAGAAAAATCTACAGCCAAACCCGACTCTTTGATGACATCTATTATCCTATTCTCCATCTCACGCCTGGCTTTATTAGTAAAAGTCAAGCATAAAATATCTTCAGGATTCAGGCCCTTTTTTAACAGATCCACATATTTATATGCTAACAAAAGAGTTTTTCCAGTACCGGGATTTGCAGTTACTAGGATGTTGCCTTCCTGCTTGATTATGTTTTGTTTTTCTGGGTTTATGTTCATTTTAATTGTTTTCTCTTTGTTGTTTCTGCCAGATTTTTCTCATCTTTTTTTATCCTTCTCTCAAGTTTCTTTATGTCTTCTTCAGCAGGCAGGTTTTCTGGAATGATCTTGTTTTTTGCTAAAACTCTTCTCATCTCTTTATTATTTTTTACATGCTCATCAGTTATTTTTACTTCTCCGTCTAAATTATTCTGTTTAACATTAAAATTGGTTATTTCTGTTGCAAAATTTTTGGCTGCAATAGTTACAGTAGGCAAGAAATCAGCCATGGGCCTATTTTGGGGTATCTTCAGCTTTATTTTCATCTGTTTTGTATTATTTCCCCCAAATAGTGCTTCATCACCTTTGCTTCTAATTCTTGCAAAACCTGCGTCATCCACTCCTCGTTCATATATCAATTTGGATAATTCTGTTTCTGATGTAATAAGCTTGTTTCTTGCTTGAAATCTTTCTTGCAGCGCTATTCTTTGTTCTATCAGCTCTTGTTTTCTTGTCTGGACAGCGAAATAGCTTTGAGCAAAAGCGATTTCTTCTTTTCTGGGGTCTCCATTCTGGGCAATAAGATAACAGGCATATCTTGTGAGCATAATATCTTCTATTTCACGCTCTGCTTCTGAACCAATCTTAACCTTTTTGTTGACATTAACAAAATGGTCTTTTATATCGTGGTATGAATTTTTACACGCAATTTTAGCTTTCTCAATAACATTGAGAAAATTTCTCCATTCATCATATCCTAAAAGAATCTGCAAATCCCTCGCAAACCAGAATTCGACTCCCTCTGCTTCACGAGCACAATCTTCAAATGTTTTCCTTAGCTTTAGAATGATTTCTTTATTCATGATTATAACCCACCAATCTTACATTTTTTAGTTTTTCTGGGTTTAGGTTCATTTCAATCCCAACCTATCTAATAGCTTAAATGCTTCTTTGCTGAATTTTGAGAAAGCAAACCATTTCTTTCCCAGGTCTTTTAATGATGCTCCGAAATGGTAAACCTCTTTGTTGTCAATTATAAGAAACCTGTCATGAGACTGCTTAAATTCCTTTACTTCAATAAGGGGATATTGTGAGTTGTATTTGGCTAAGTCCAGTGATAATTGCTTAGAAATCTCTTTGGTAAAAATAGTAACCTGCACATTTTTATTTCTCTTGCTGAACAGGGTCAAGACAGAATCATCAATATAATTATCTATAAGAACTATTGATTTTTCAGCAGTTCTGATAATGTCTGAAGCAAATTTATATGAATCAAATATCTGGCCATCAAAAAATATGCCTTTCTCAGGCTTTATGCCTCTGCTTTGTATGGCATCAAACACTTCCTCAAATTTTTTATCGTGATCCACCAGTTTCGTCTCAACAGTATCGAGCCTTTGGAAAATTTGAGCGTTAGCTGATAGAAACCTCCTCATCTGGACAAATGCCCTCATAATTTGGATATTGACTTCGATTGCTTTGCCGCTGTTAAGAACGCTTGAAAGATTCGCAATTCCTTGCTCTGTAAACGCATAAGGCAAAGAACCGCCTAGATATCTTTTAGATGGTATCACATTTTGTGATACCATACTATCGACTTCTTTTTCAGTTAAGATAAACATAAAATCTTCAGGAAACCTTTTTTTGTTTCTGTTCACTGCCTGCTTTAATGCACGGGTTTCAATATTATAAAGTTCTGCTAAATCCCTGTCTAATATGATCTGAACATTTCTTAGCAGGTGAATTTTGCCTTTAATTGAATTGGCCTGAGGCATTAGCTCTTTTTTGCCCATCATCATCCATCCATTATCCATTTCTTTTTTCATCTTTTTACCTGCCCATTGGCATAGCGACTCCCTGTCCTGTAAAAGCATAAGGAATATATCCGCCAAGGTGCTTTCTTGAAGGTATCGCATTTTGCGATACCAACAACTCCACTTCTGAGTCAGTCAGCTGAAACATGAAATCTGAAGGAAACCTTTTGCTATTTCTTTTTACTTGCTCCCTTAATCGGATAGCCTTTACTTCATAAAGCTCAGCCAAATCTTTATCGAGCATCACTTGCATATTCCTTAGCGTATAAATTTTGCTTTTGATATTGTCAGTTTTTGATGTTAAAGGATGGTTTGTCATTTATTCACAACCTCGCAATCTTCCCAGCATCTGTTAATTTCAAACCTTCCTCTGTTGTTATCAAATCCATGTCTTTTAATTCATCAATAGCCCTATACAACATAGCATTAGACAAGTCAATCTTCTTTGAAAGGTCAGATATGCTGTTGTACTCGCCTTCATCAAGATACTCTAAGATCTTTTTCTGGCTGTCTGTTAGTTTAAAGCTTAATTTCGGCAAATACACTACTGAACTCTTGTCTTCTTCTGGGTTGTAAGCAATCTTCTTAACCCTATCATGCCTTGCATAGGCAGCAAACAACAAACCAATAGCTTTAGTTTTTCTTCCTGAAGTGATATTTACATAAAGTGCATCGTCCTTTGGCTGCATATCAATAATCTCAACGCATTTTCTGGCAACTTCAACAATGTCATATACGTCTGTCTTGACTGATTTAACTTCAATAACCTTGCCTAAAGAGTTTTGTATAATCTTCAAAGACTCTTCCTGCTCTGGCGTAGGTTTCTTGTCAATCAATAGAATTAACCTGTCCGGCCCTAGCTTAGTCGAAGCTAAAATGACTGGATCTGGATTATACAATGTAGCAATCAATACTTTTTTTACCATAATACCAACCCCCTTATTGGGTTGAGTAGAGGAGCTTTCCTTTATATAACTTTCCATGAACCAATGGTAAATACTTTATCTTTATATACTTTTCTATTTATTAGTTGATTATTATACTAAATAATAG
>JAHJAV010000066.1 GCA_018813685.1 Nanobdellota archaeon
CTCAGCATCATTTATATAAACAGAAGAAGTTATATGCATAGGATTTACTAACACCAACCCTTCTTTAACTCCAGACTCTCTCACAGCTTCTTCTACCTGATCAGTTATATTCACAAACTCATGCCTGTTTTTTGTGTTAAATGTAAGGTATTTTGTCAGGACTTTCATGTTTTCACTCCTGTATTAACCAATCAAGAATCATTTGATATAATCAAGCAACTATTTATAATTTTCTATTTTTAGAATTAGACTTTTAATCAAAGGAATATATTCCAATAATACTCACTCATCTCATCTGCAATAAATAAAACTAAAGGGGAATAATACTCTTTTGTGGCTTTAGTAAGGTCTGCATTATCAGCTTCCCTTAACGCTTCTAGGTATTCTGAACGCAGTTTTCTATGGATTATAACAGGAGGATATCCATTCTGCATCAAGATATGATTAAGCAGCATCCTTCCTGTCCTCCCATTTCCATCCATAAATGGGTGTATTTTCTCAAATTTGTGATGGAAGATTGCTGCAATGGCCAATGGATGCATCTCTTTTTTGTTGTTGTTATACCACTTCAGCAAGATTCCCATATCTGCTTTTACATAAGGTGCAGGAGTTGACTTGAAGTTTGCTTTTATAACCCTAACATCTGTTATTCTATAGCCCCTTCGTGCATCAATATTTTCCATCAGGCCTGAATGTATTCTTATTATAAATTCGTGAGATAGTTCATCATCTGACCCGATAACACCAAATACCTTTTCTGTATTCTGAAGATCATAGATTTCCCTTAAAGTCTTGTCTTTTGGCGTTAATCCTTCTTCAAGCAGATTCCTTGCCTGCTGAAGGGTTATAGTATTGCCTTCTATAGAAGCTGTGTTGAAAGCAAATTCGATTACAAAGTTTTTTAGTATCTCTTTTTTTGTGGTCCCATCATTTTTCTTGAAAACCGACTGATAGTGAAGTTTGCATGCTTCTATTCCGGCAAGATTATTTCCTATAAATGGGTCTTTTTTAAGTTTCATGGATTCTATCTTTTCGAGATAATGATTTGATTCTAAAAAATTATGGATTGTTTTGTATGCTTTCCTGATTTTCTCTTTATACTGAGGCAGATTATCCAGCGATTTCCTTGCTTCTTCTATAGAATTGCCCAGGTAAGCAATGTCCTTTGCGATTACCCTGCTCCCTTTTCTCTCAGAGACTCGCAAGTAATAGTAAGGCACTTTTCCAATCATTTTCTTGTAGATATATACCATATTTAGAGTAGTAATAGGTACTTATATATAAATCTTACCCTCTACAATTGATTTTTTAGATGTAGAGGGTAAAACCTAAAAAGAGTATAAGCCAATTTTTCTCGTGTCAAAAACCAGCAAAACCTATCTTTTAATATCAGAATAATGATTTAACCTTTCCTCGATTATAGCAGAAAGAGTAATGTTTCGTTTACTAGCATCTTGCCCGATAATATTCAAAACGATTACCGCATTGAACTAGAAGTAGGAATGCGGAGAGTAGGATTCGAACCCACGTAAGCACTAAGCTAATAGGTGTCTTACAAAAGTGACCTAAGCTTGGACGGTCTTTAACAAACCCCTATCCCGTTTGGCCACTCCGGCATCTCCGCATAAGCAGAAAAGAAACTAGGGCATTATAAAAAGCTTGCGGAAATTGAAAATTTCCTAAGTTTCTGAAAACAGCGGTTTTCATAATCTTTCTACTTCCAGGTAAAATCAATAACGTTTAAATATAACTTATCAACCACAAACTAAAGAAATGAAAACAAACACATTATTATTTATCATTTTAGCATTATCTATACTTATAGTTGGGTGCACTAGGAATGAATGCAGCAGCATAAAAAATCCTATAGACAAAGATGATTGTAACCTTGATAAGGCAATAGAAAACAAAGATCCAACCACCTGCAGCCTAATCAAATCAGATATAGTCAAAAATTCATGCATTGCAGAAATAGGCATAATAAAAAAAGACATTTCGATCTGCAGCTCAATAGAGGGTAAATCAAGAGACTATTGCATTGCTAAAGTCGCAATATCTGATGAAAACTTCAGCATGTGCAATGAAATCTCCGGCACATCCTATTGGTCAGATATCTGCAATAAGGATTTAGCTATAAAAAAGAACGAATCTTCAAGGTGTGTTAAGATAATAAATATGCTTGAGAAAGACTCTTGTTACGATACAATTGCTAAAAACACATTAAATGTGGAAACTTGCTTTTATATATACAATCAGACAACCCATGACCTGTGTGTAAGGAACATAGCAGTAGCCACTTTAAATGAAAGCTTATGCGAAGAAACTCGTACTGTGATGATTGGTGACCTTTGCTATTCAAAAATAGCTCAGATAAAGGTCAATGAATCAATCTGCAATGGTGCCAGTTACTGGGATGTAAAGAACGCTTGCAAAGCTATGGTTAAAGCCATACTCAACGAAACAAATAAAAACTAATTTACTTCTTTTTCCAATTATAGGTTCTCATCCTGGAAGATTTCCCAAATCCGCAAGAGGAGCATTTGTTCTTTCTTAAGTGATATGTTCTCTTGCCGCACCTTCTGCAATGTATCATATTCTTCTTCCCAGACTTCATGCCCATTGAAGATGTTCCTTTTGTCATTTTAGAAAAAGTTTTACTCTGGTGATATTACAGTTATTGTATCTCCTCTGATGAATATAACACCCAGCTTTCTTTTAACCTCTCCATTCTCTCTTTCTTCTGCATTCTCTAATACAACATTGATGTGTATATCAAATGACTTTAGGTTTCCTATATACTGCTTGTTGTTCTTTAACTCTACTATAACTTTCTTATTTCTTGCATTGTTCAATGCATCCAATGGTCTTAATTGTTCTACCATAAAAAACACCCCTCCAAAAATTAAATAATACTCTTATGGATATTCACCCTATATTTAAATCTTTGCTTTTATTTTGCACATACAATTTACCATAAGATTTATAAATGGGATAGGAATTCTTATTATTATGGTTGTATTTCAGGGAAGAGGGAAAAGGAGCTCAAGGGGTTCCAGGTATAAGAAATTTAGAAATTATAGGAAATATGAGCTAGGTAACATACCTTCTTCTACAGGATTAGGTAATAAAAGGATAAGAAGCATAAGACAACTAAGCGGAAGCAGGAAATTAAGATTACTTAGCGAAGAATATGTTAATGTTCTTGATCCTAAGACTAAAAAATCCCAGAAATCAAAGATAAAGACAATAACAGGAAATCCTGCAAACAGGCACTTTATCAGAAGAAACATAATGACTAAGGGTGCAATCATAGACACAGAAGCAGGAAAAGCAAGGATCACTTCAAGGCCAGGCCAGGAAGGCATTATTAACGCTGTTTTGGTTGAATAATTCTAATATTACTTCTTTTATAATTCGAACTCATCAATAAAACCAAGAATATATTTATACTTTTCTAAATATCTAAAACCTTTGTCAGTAAGCGTGATATATTTCCGCCCTTTACCATTTTTCATCTCTTTGATAAGTTCCTTAGACAATAATTCTTCAAAATATTCAGAAAAGCTTTGTGAAGATAGGTTAGACTTCCTCAATAACGGAGTTGGCTTTATAGAATTATGATTATCCTGTATTATCTTGAGGAAATCATAGATAACCTCAAGCCTCTCCCTTTTCTTGTTCATTTTACCCATTTATGGACTTTATAATATATTGCTACGAATACTCCTATTGATGCTATCTGAAAAAACAAAAGAACTTGCAATGGCAACCTCCTTACCGGATTTAATACTAATAAGTTTAAAAGCCAGAATATGGCTATAAGGATATATAATGCTCTGGCATGTGTCTTCTTCTTATCCTTTTCTTTTTTCTTGGTGCTGAAGATAATCAAGACTACCAACAAAACAAGTTGTATTATAGATATTATTGAGGGCGACCTTGATACAAAAGCAACAACCGCTACAAACAAAGCTACAATATTCGAAACTATAAGAAAATGTTCTATATCCATCTTTTTCCATATTGTACTGTATATTAGGTATAATATGGCAAGGGTACTAAGGTAAGCTACTACCAGATTAGACACAGGTAATAATTGCATAAATATGGTTTTTCCACGCCTGATAGGCTCAAAACTGATGCTCTCGCTGAATATCATTACATAGAGTATTATCCTTGAAGCATATGCTAACCCAAAAAAAAGAAAAGCATATCTAAAGAACTGTATCCCTTTATGTTTTGACAGGTCATAGATCTCTTTAGTCTTGAAATAGACCAACATACAGAATATCAGTATAACTAAAGTATATATCGTTTCACTGGCAAACACAGTTGGATTGAACATAGGATTTATTGGCATACTAATCACCAACATAGCTTCATATATAAAACTTTATAAAAAAGGTGGACTTCAAGTGTATATCTTACATTCTTCTTATTTATAAACAACCTGTACTTACACAAACTTAGTTCATAAATAATCTCGGGCTTGAGGTGGTAAAAATGAATAATATAACTGAAATGTTTTTGGATTACCTGATGTACAGGCTCGATATGTATGGGTTACTCCATGCAAAAAAATAAGGAGGCAATAAAAAATGAGAAAAGCAACAAAATTTGGAATTCTGGCTTTGCTCTTAGTGAGCTTAGTCGGCAGCGCCTTTGCGTTTTCCGCTAAAGGATTTGGCAACAACGCAACAAAGCAGGCAATAAAAGACAACGACTATACAGCATGGAAAGAAGCAAAGAGCTCAGAGCTTACAGAAGATAACTTCAACAAGCTGCATCAAAGATATGCAGACATGTCAGAGAAAAAAACAGAGATGGACCAAAAAAGACAAGATGTAGAAGCAGCAATTGAATCAAATGATTACAATGCATGGCTTTCTGCAGTTGAAGGGAGTCCAGGTGCAGAAAAACTAAAGGAAACAATAACAGCAGACAACTTCAGCAGGTTTGTAGAGATGCACAATGCAATGAAGAATAAAGACCCTGAAACTGCAAAGCAGATTGCTGATGAATTAGGCATTAAATGGCCTATGGGATTTGGCGGGCTTGGAGATTTTGGAAAAGGCAGAATTGGAAACAAAATGCCTTGTTTAAGGTCAGATGACCGATTCAATTAAATATTTTTTATTTTTTATTTAAAGTAGACTTTAAATCCATCTTGTTTATAAATGAATAATCAACAATGTCGATATAATGAAACAAAACTCTACCCTTTTGCATTTAGAGAATGTCTGGAAAATCTATAAGATGGGCGAAGTAGAAGTGCCTGCCCTTAGAGGGGTAACTGTAAATATAAAAAAAGGTGATTTTGTTGTTATTATCGGAGCATCAGGCTCAGGAAAATCAACAATGATGAACCTTATAGGCTGTTTGGACATGCCCTCAAAAGGAACAATAATCTTAAAGAACCAGGATATCTCCAAATTGTCAGAATCTGATCTAGCAACCCTTAGGGGCAGCACAATAGGATTTATCTTTCAGCAGTATAACTTGATTCCATCTATATCTGCTTTTGAAAATGTTATGCTGCCATTGGAATTTTTAGAGGTTGATGAAAAAAAGGCTATTGAAAGGACAAAAAAAATCTTAGACATTGTCGGATTAAGTGATAAATCCCATCATCTGCCTACTCAGCTTTCAGGCGGTCAGCAGCAGCGTGTCTCAATCGCAAGAAGCTTAGTAGGCAATCCTGAAATAATACTTGCAGATGAGCCTACAGGCGCTTTAGATAGCGTTACAGGCAGGCAGATACTTGATATGCTGCATAAGCTTTGGAAAGAAGAAGGCAAAACTATAATTATGGTAACTCATGACCTTAAGCTGGCAAAATACGCTCACACAAGAATAGAGCTCCAGGATGGTAAGATACTCAGTATAAATCAAAAATCAGAGGTGGGATAATGAAAAAAATAATAAATATATGTAGTTTATTAGTATTTGTTTTAGGCATAGTTTTAGGCATAGTAAACGCAAATCCGCAGGATAGTTCGCTTATATCTGTAAGCTTGGTCAACCAAGATCCTGACCCTGCTATTGCAGGGGATGTTGTTGAAATCAGAGTAGGGGTTGAAAATAGGGGGGGTGTTGCTTCAGAAAATCTTGTTTTGGAGTTTATTCCTCAATATCCCTTTATAACTATCACAGGGGAAAACAATATTAAGGAAGTTGGTACAATAGCTTCTTATCAATATGATAATGATATGAAGATTGTTAAGTTTAAGGTAAGGGTTGATAGGGATGCAATAGCCGGACAATATGAATTAAGGATGAAAGAATATCAAAAAGGATATGAAGAGATAAGCTCAACAAAAAGCCTTAATATAGATGTTGAAAGCAAGGAAAGTGCAGAAATAATCCATATTGACAAGTCAATACTTATTCCAGGGCATGAAGATTCCCTCAAATTCACTATCACTAATGTTGGAAGCGCACCACTTAGGGACCTTACTTTTAGCTGGGTAAACGAAGATAAGGTAATTCTTCCTGTTGGAAGCGATAATACTAAGTATATCAAATATATAGAGATAGGCGAGGCTGCTGATTTACAATATAAAGTTATTGCCAACACTGGCATAGATGCAGGGTTATATGCGCTAGATTTATCATTAACTTATGATGATCCTGCAAGCGGGGAACAAAAGGAAATAAATACAATTGCAGGAATTTATGTTGGAGGTGGCACGGATTTTGACATTGCCTTTTCTGAAAGCTCCAGCGGTCAGATTTCTTTTACTATAGCCAATATTGGCAGCAATCCTGCATCTTCTGTTTCTATCATAGTTCCAGAGCAGCAGAGTTGGAAAGTGAGCGGTTCTAACTCCATGATAATTGGAAATCTGAATACAGGCGATTATACTGTTGCAAGTTTTACCCTTCAGCAATCCCTAACCGGACTTAATGATGGAGATAACTCAGTTGATACAATCCGGAAGTCAAACTCAGAAGAAATTTCTAGCCAGGCATCTGCACCTCAATCAACAAATAAATTGAACATCCAGATTGCTTATACTGATACAATGGGTAAGAGGGAGATTATAGATAAAGAAGTTTCAATAAGTTCACAGTCTTTGATGAGTTCCCAAACAGCAACCGCTTCAGGAACTTCATCATCAATGCCTTCTTTTGGAGGAAGGCGCCAACAGGGTTTTTTCTCAAAATATAAATGGTATATAATAATTTTTGTTGTTTTATTAGTTCTTGGAGCAACATACTGGATATATAAAAAGAAAAAACAGGTTAATCCGAATATTAGGTTAAAGGACATTTTTAAGATGGGTAAATTAACATCTTTTTTTAAAAAAAATAAGAAAAAATGAAATTACGCAAATGTTTAAAGCACGCTTTTGAGATGGTTGTGCACAGCAAGCTGAGAAGCTGGCTGACTATCCTTGGAATTGTAATAGGGGTTGCCTCAGTTATAGCTATCATGTCTATAGGGAGTGGCATGCAGGAAAGTATGAATGACCAGCTAGGCGGGCTTGGCGGAGATATATTGACATTGAGTGCGGGCTTTTCAAGAAGTTCGCGTATGTTTGGTGGTGGCGGTCCCCCTGGAGAGGGAAGTAGTTCTAGTCAGGCGACAGATGAAGACGATGAGCCAGTCTTGGACAAAACTGACGTTCAGGCTCTCAGAGCAATACCTGATATTGAAGCAATTGATACTCAAATTAGCGGTACTGTTGATGTAAGCTATCTTGGCAAAAAAGGTTCTGTCAAATTGACTGGTGTTGACCAGAAATCCTGGTCCAGAATAACTACCTCTGAAATCAAGGAAGGAAGGATGCTTGACTCTGCTGACCAGAATGTAGTGGTAATTGGCGAGAAGTTAGCTGAGTCTTTTTTTGATAAGCCAGTAGGCCTTAATCAGATGATTACAATAGAAGAAAATGTGTTTAGGGTTGTTGGAATACTCGATGATGACGGCAATGGAATATACATGCCAATACAAATGGCATATCAGGTCCTTGATGACAAAGAAAATGGGGTTTATGACTCTATTGTTATCAAGATTAAAAATGAAGATGAACTTGAGCAGGTTATGAACAAAACTGAAGAAAAACTGATGCTGGTCAGGCATGTAACTGAAAAAACAAAAGATTTTTCTTTAAGCTCAAGCAAGCTGATGGAGGCAACAAGGTCTGAAATGATGTCTTCAATGAGCAATTTCCTCGTGGCAATAGCAGCAGTTTCTTTGATAGTTGGAGCAGTGGGTATTGCAAATACAATGTTTACATCTGTTCTTGAAAAAACAAAAGAGATTGGGATAATGAAAGCTATAGGTGCCAGAAATAAGGATATTCTGTCTATCTTCTTGCTAAATGCAGGATTAATTGGCCTTGTAGGGGGTTTTATAGGAATTATACTTGGAATAGTTATGTCTGCATTGTTGCCTGCATTAATGGGTGAAACAGGGATGCTGAGGGGGGGAACATTTGTTGCAGTTAATTCAATTGCATTGGCTTTATCTGCCTCAGTTTTAATTGGTATAGTATCAGGGGTAGTGCCTGCTTACCAGGCATCAAAACTAAAGCCAGTTGACGCGCTTAGATACGAATAAATTGCTTTGCAATTTATTGTACACAAAAATCTTTGATTTTTGTTGTATGAATAACTCACTATTTTTTAGAATATCTTTGTTTATTTCTCAAATTATTAAACACAATCCTCTTTTGAACCTTTTTCTCGTTATATGTATAAGGGACATAAACATTCTTTTTTGTTTTCGGCTCTAATCCAGTATAATACATGCATGTAGATATAGTCATGGGCGTAGGTATAAATACCTGGATTGATTCTGCATTCTTAAGATGTTTTATAGTGTAAGCAAGCTCTCTTGCCTCTTTTATCCCTGAGCCAGGATGAGCAACCATAAAATAAAAAGAAAGTTCCTTGCCCATCTTTCTGAACAACTCTATAAACTTAGTAAGATTACCTCTGTTTTTGTTCATCAATCTTAATACTTCTTCATTTACATGCTCAGGAGCAATCTTTAATCTTCCGGATATATGATGCTCAGCAACCTCTTTTATATAATCAGGGCTCGCTAGATCATATCTTATCCCGCTCCTTATAAAAACATGTTTCACCCTATTAATATTTCTTGCTTTTCTCATCAAACTTATCAGCCTTTTATTGCTTCTGTCTAATTTTGAACAGTCTATGCAGCTTTTTTCACATTGATAGCAGTCCATCCCATACATATTTGCAGAAGGCCCGCCTAGATCATCAATATTCCCTTTAAAATGAGGCATCTTAGCTATCCGTTCAATCTCCTTTAGTATAGACTCTTCTGACCTGGACACAATCTTATTTCCCTGTGTAAGGCATAAAGAACAAAAATTACATTCTCCAATGCACCCTCTATGTGTCACAACACTAAACTCAAAACCGCTCAATGTCTTTGAAGGAATCTTTCTTTTAAAAGGAAAGCTATAATATAGATCCAAATCTGCTGAAGTATATTTTGGGCTTTTATACTGCAATATATATCTATTATCTATCTTCTGGGCTAGGTTCTTATTGTTGCTCAGCATATTCTGCATATCACAGAACCTTTCTTTTGAATCTAAAACTTCATCATAGCTTGGCAGCTCATCAAAACTCGATGGAACTTCTTTTTCAATAATACATGTTCCATGAATATTCTTTAATGTTTTCTTATCTCTTATCCTTTCAGCAATCTCAACTATCTGCTTTTCAGCACTTCCATAAGCAACTATATCTGCTCTTGAATCAAACAATATTGGCTTTCTTAACTTATTTTCCCAATAATCATAATGCACAAACCTTCTTAAGCTTGCTTCCGTACCCCCTAATACAATTACAGAATCCTTGAAATGCTTTTTTATCCAATTGCTGTATACTATTACTGCCCTGTCAGGCACACTCTCATCATAGTCTAGATTCTTATCTTCCTTCCTCGATTTCTTTAAAGGAGTATAATTCCTCACCATAGACTCTATACTTCCAGAACTTACACCAAAGAACAGGTTTGGTTTCCCCAGCTTCATCACATCCTCATCCTTCTGGGGCATTTCTATGATTCCTACTTTATACCCTTTGCTTGACAACAGCCTCTTGAGTATAGCTATACCTGACAAAGGATGGTCAAAGAACATTTCACCTATAACAAATATTATATCGTATACCATAAACAATCATGATTATCTTTGGTCTTTTAAATCTTTCTTTATGAAACTATTGTTTCCAGAAAAGTTATTTAAACAACCCCTCAAATCAATATACAAGCTAAAATGAATCAAATTCAAAAAATATACGACATTCTACTAAATGAATTTGGCCATCAGGGATGGTGGCCCGTTACCCCAACTTGCTGCATAGATAATGAGCTAAGGCCATCATACGGAATAAAATCAAAAACAGACAAGCAGTGCTTTGAAATAATGCTCGGAGCCATCCTTACCCAAAATACTTCCTGGAAGAATGTAGAAAAAGCAATAGAATCGCTTAACAAACACAGTATGGTTGATATTGATAAGATACTAAAATCAAATACCTCTCAATTAGCCAACTTAATAAAACCATCTGGCTACTACAATCAAAAAGCAGAACGACTAAAGATAATCACAGACTTCCTAAAAAAGAACCCCTTAACCAAACTAAAACACATAGAAACACCAGAGCTTAGAAAACAACTTCTTTCATTAAAAGGAATAGGCCCAGAAACAGCAGACTCTATTTTACTATATGCCTTAGAACGCCCCATCTTTGTAATAGACGCCTACACTAAAAGAATATTCGCAGCTTTAGGCTATAAGGCAAATTCCTATGATGAATGGCAGAACTTATTTATGGATAACTTACCAAAAGACCATACACTTTTCAATGAATATCATGCATTATTAGTTGAGCTGGCAAAGAAGAACTGCAAGAAAGTTCCAATATGTAATGGTTGTTCAATCAATGAAATATGCAAAAACAAAAAAGTTTAAATAAATACTTCCATTCTAAACTAATATGTTAAAGCTATTGATCATATTAGCAATCGCATTTATCCTAGCCATAATGCTTTTCTCTCTATTAAAAAAATTAGTCAAAGTAGCATTATTTGTAGGCCTATTCCTCGTCATCTTTATAATTATAACAAGCATTATCTTCCCCGAGACAAAGCTTTTTGAAAAGGGAAAGAATTATATACTAGGAAAAACTGAAAGCGTATTAGATACAGGCAAGGATAAAGTTACAGCATATGTCATAAAAGAAAGCAACGATACAATAAATAAAGCAAAAGACAAGATCCTTGAAAGTATCGATTAAAAAAAAGAGGTTGTATAGATTATGGGAATCTTCGATAAGTTGAATCCTTTTAAGAAAAAAGACGACTTTGATCTAGGGAAAGATTTTGGGGCAGATTTAGGATTAGGCCCAATGGACAATAATTTTGGAGCAGATATGGGCATGCCTAATCAGCAGGGCATGGGCAGAAACCCAGGAATGGACCAAAACATGAACCTGGGCATGCAGGATGATGCTGGCTTTGGAAATTCTGGAAGAAACAATCCAATGCAGCCTCCTGGACAGCCAGCACCTCTGCAGCAGCCTTTTGGCGGAATTCCCCAGCAACAACAAATGGCTGATAACTCCAGAGACAAATTTGAAGTGGTTTCTGCAAAACTAGACTCTATCCGTTACACCTTAGAAAGCATCAATCAAAGGATAGCAAATCTCGAACGAGTAGCTTATGGCGAACAGGACAACAGCAGAAAGAGATGGTAAAGTTTATATAAGCTCTTATCTGATTTATTCTTTATGAAGCATAAAAACATTCTTTTCATATTCTCAATCAGCTTTCTTGTAATATTATTCGACCAACTAACCAAATACATAATCTCACATACATTTGCTCTCTCAGAATCAATCACTTTAATCAAGAACCTTCTTGAAATAACCTACATAAGAAACACAGGGGCAGGCTTTGGAATATTCAGAGGCGCAAACATCATTCTAATATTCACTTCATTAATTATAATTGGGATAATCCTTTTCTACTTCGATAAAATATTAAAAGAAAAACCATCGCATATACCCTTAGCTTTAATCTTAGGCGGCGCAGTAGGAAACCTTATTGACAGGCTCTTCTTAGGCCACGTCATTGACTTTATCTACATCAGGTTCTGGCCTGCTTTCAATGTAGCAGACAGCTGCATCAGTATAGGCGCTGTATGGTTGATAATTTATTACTGGAAAAAATAAAGAACTCTACTTCAAACAATCATGCTTCTTATATCCTTTCTTCTTAGCTTCCTGATCACTAGCTAGCCATATCCTGTTGTGCTCTTTTATGTTATTTGCCCATTCGCATTTTGGACTATGATAGACAGTGCCTTGCTTGCTAGCTATATACTTTCCAGGCTCAAAATTAGTATAAACCTTTTCATCTTTCTCTTCTTCTGGCTCTTCTGTACTAATAATCTCTTCTTCTTTATCTTTTTTAATATTCAAAATAGCAATAACAAATCCTATTGCAGAAAGCAATAGCACAGCCATAAATGCTTTTCCAGTTACGCTCGTCTTTAGGTATATTACAAGCAAATCCAATAATATCATAAAAAAGATTATAGCTAAAAATCCCCAGCCGCCTCTTGAGCCGGAATAAGCTGGAATCAGCGCAATAAATGCTGCAAACAACATTACAACCAAAAACAATAATTCAAGCAAAAATCCTAATCCTTTAAACCTGAATATTATCCTGATAAGCCCTAAGAAAACTAATAGGATGATTATATCGGTTACAAAAAAACTAAACCTTGATTCCCCCATCTTAAGGTTAGTGAAGACGCCCCTTATATTTAAATATTTCTATTCTAGAGTAGTGATACCCAATTAATCAATTTAGTATCACTAATTAATAGTAACTTTTATAAATAACAGCCATTTTCTGAATAGACATGACTCAAGTCACTTACAAAGAACTTAGAGTTCCTGAACCAGCTACACCTCAATATTATCAGATAGGCATTACAGAAGCGGATTTAGAAGAAATACTGGATAAGGCAGGCCAATTCGGTGTAGATCTAAGAGAAGTAAGGGTGGTTCATGTGGACGATGAGCCTGAACTGTTAAAAGACTCACAAAGATGGCTGGCACCCCAACTTAAAGAATATCATGCTTTTACTGATCCAAATGAAGCGCTTGAATATATCGCCTCTCATTCCAGAGACATTGATTTTCTTATTTTTGACCAGTTAATTACAAAGGATCTAAGCAGGATTGAAGGCCGCCAGGGTACAGACCTTCTAAAAACCTTAGTAGATAGCAACATTATAATTCCGTCACTAATCTTCTCAGGATCTCATGCAAAAGCAGAATGTTTTGGTGTATTAGAAGCATTGAACAAAGCAACAACAGTAGAACAGTATATGGGCGAGATAAGAATCTTGAGAACAGGCAATTTTGCTCCAGTAGCTTATGTCCCAAAATCTGACGGGCTAAAAGACCTCCTTCTTAATATGGTGGGATTAATTGTAATGGATCGAGCAGCTTTAAGGCGAGGATATGATGATTTCTTTAAAGCTTTAAAGCCACGAGATTCACCAGGTCCAAGAACTGACATGGTGCAGCTTGCGTATGAGAAAGCACGAACACTTTATAGGAAAGCAGCAGAATTTGCACAAGATTTTGCAAGGGATATTCCTGAAGCAGATATTTGGGATACTAAATTTAATGATAGATTCTCTGCTTTATTGCTTGAAA
>JAHJAV010000067.1 GCA_018813685.1 Nanobdellota archaeon
GTATTAAAGTAATAAAATATTTAATATTTGTTAGAAAAAAGTTAATATTCAACACTATTCTCTATCTTATAATCTATCCCATTAAGTTTAAACATATCCTTAAACTCTTCAGAATGGATTAAAGGAACTTTAACTACACAATCACCCATCATTTTAGCACCCTTCAATTCTAACAGCCCTTTTTGTTTCCTCCGCCCATTCAATGCATAATAAAACATCTTTTTGTGTGAATAATCCAGTTTATCCAATTTATACTTAAAGATAACAGATGTCTTAAATCCAAATTTTTCATGCAGAAATTTTTCATAGATCAGAGAATACCCTTCTGCTAATATTGCCTGCCTGGCTATAAACCCCTCATCGTATAGGTCAGAAAGGCCTATTGCTTTGACGTCAAAATTGCCGCCTAGTAGATCTAGTTTATTTTTTACTCTTTCAGCCAGCTCTAATTTTTCATTAACGCTTATTTCTTCATTTAATACTATTGCAATATCTATATCGCTCGGTTTATCTTTCCCTCTGACTAAAGAACCATAAGCAACTATATCGAAAATCTCCTTGGTTTTAAATTCTTTAATCAGAGATATTAATTTTTGTGTTTTCAATAAGTTTTTCAACATCTTTTTCCAATACCTCTGCGTATTCTTTATTAATCTTTAACCTATAGCTTTGCTGGTAGACCGGAAAGTCCTTGTTCATTATTTTGTATATCTCGCTATATTTACTCTTTAATATCTCAAACCTTTCTGTATGGTTTTTTGGAATAAACCCTTCTTTTTTTAAAATATAAAGATCACAAAGAACAGCCAGAGCTTTAAAGAATAATGTAACAGCAGAATTATATGCTTTGTTTAATCTAGCTTCCTTTCCCTCTTTAACAAACTCTTTTATATTTTCCAATAAAAGTGATTCTTCATTCATCTTCCCTTAAGTAACCAATAGCTATTATTTAAACTTTTTGGTTCTATAGGGTAACCAATAAATAAAAATTAGACTTTTGGGTTACACTATGTAACCTTAAATCTTATTTAGTTTTTTCCTAAACTTCTTAGGCAATAACCTTTTCTTCAGTATATCCATCCTTTTAAGATAATCGCTCATCTCACGAGCCATATAATTCATGCTGCCTATATCATCCCTCTCTTTAGCCTCATTAAACTTAGTTATATGCTTCTTCAACTGCTCTTCATACCCTTCCACTTTCTTTCTTATTTTAGCTTTTCCCATATTGATTTTACCTCGAAATATAGATTATACACTGACTTATACAAAGAGCCCATATCTTTAGCATTTAATGAATTTTTTGATATGCTTTTATCATCCCTATGCTCTCTATACATCCTGTACTCCTGCTCTGCTTTTTCTCTTTGGATCTTATCTTTTATGAGATAATCAATAGCCTTTTTGTTGGAATAGTTTTCTTCATCAATCAATAATTTTATTAGCAATAACCCCCTTAGCCTAAGAATTAAAGAATAAACTATCCCAGGCATATCTGTAATCTTATCTTCTTCAACAGCATATTTTGCGAGTTTTAAGGCGCTTTCTGTAGTCTCAATATACCATGAGGTATTCTTTTTATTTAACTTCATTGTTGTATATTTCTTAATAAGCCCCCCATTCAATATTGCCCTTGATTCTCTCAAGATAGGAAGTATAAGTACTGCATTATTCTTGAGTGTATTCTCTATCTGCTCTATTGTTGCGCAGGTAATCTCATATTCATTTACTTTTTTCTTTATCTCAATCTTTCCGTCAGTTATTACTAAAACATCTATATCTGATTCTGTTGTCTGCTCATTTCTTGAATATGATCCATAAAGATAGATTCCTTCTACCTGCTTAAGGTAAGGCTTTAACAAAGTTAATATCTCTTCTTCAATATCCCCTATACTTTTCTCAACAAGGCTTATAACTACTTTCTGGCCGACTATTTCTCTAGGCAAATAAATGTGTCCGCCGTTTCCAATCTGCTGCACTATCTTAGTTATTTGATTCATATGTATATACGGTATATACCCAACTATTTAAATTTTTCTATTCCTTTCATAAAGTAATAACCACTATAAAGTAACTACAAATTCAAAAGATTTATATATCAGTAATACATTCTCCTACCTAATATGAAGCACAGGATAAGCATCACTCTGGATGAAGACACCCTGTTTTCAGTCCAGGAAGCTTTAAGGAATAATTCTAGATCAGGAATCTTCAGGAATAAATCCCATTTTGTAGAGTATGCAATAAAAAAATTCCTGGAAGGAGGTAAATAAAAATGCCTCCTGAAAACCTAGAACAAAATGTAGCAGATGCAGCCCCTAAATCCAGAGGGGGCAGCAGCATCTTTGATGATATTGGCAACTCAATAGATAGTTTAATCAGTGCAGTTAAGGCAATCCCCTCAGCAGCTAAAGATACTGCTTATTACTCTTATTACACTGCAAAACCATTAGCATTTCTTTCAGGAGCTTTGCTATTAGGTGGAACTACGGTAGCGATGAATGCAGCAATCTCAGCATTTGGTTTTGTAGCAGGAAAATCAATTGGCAATTGGAAAAATGGCGTAGAGAACACCTATAAGGGGCTGGCAAATCAGGCTGCAGTTGGCTCAGTGATGGGCTCATTTCTGGGTTCTATATTCAGGGGAGCAGGCAATGTTGGAAATCTTGTTAAATCCAGTTATGGTGCAGCAGCAGGCATAGCTTCAAAAGCAGCATTATCTTTTGGTTCAATACCTGCATTTATGACAGCCCACGAATACACAAACCGTGCTTTAATCTCAGATTACAAGCCAAGGCCCTGGAAAGAGCTGAAGCAGGATATGATCAAGACTTACAAAGGGTTAGGCCTGCCAATAATGGCAAACTTCGCTTTAGTGCCAGAATATCTATCTATAATCCCGCCTTATGACAATATGGCAGCAGCAGCGGCAATATCAACATCATATGGCGCAATAATGTCAAAGCCAAAGAAAAAAGAAGAGAACAAGCAGGCAGCGCCTCAATTGCCGCCTGGATATGGAAGGAGGCAGGCTGCTTAAACTAATGGTTCTTTAAACAGAGTAACTGCACTCTCACGATAAATTTTTATTTTAGCTTCATTTAGTGTAGCTATTAGATCATTCACTTCTGCAATGAATCCCTCTGCAATTCTTATAGAATTCCTCTTTCCACCAGTCTATAGCGAAGCGGTGACTGGTGGGGCCTAACACTAACCTTTTATGCTTGTAATATCTATTTCTATCAATGCTTAA
>JAHJAV010000068.1 GCA_018813685.1 Nanobdellota archaeon
TAAAAGGTTGCGTTTCTAAAGGCTTTGAAAATAAATCAAACAGAAAGAATGAGGCATTATTTCTTATAAATCGGGCAAACCTTACATAAACTGTTAACTTCTTCTGGTTTTATTTCAGCAGGGCAATCCGGGAAAGTGCCTTTACAGTAAGGATATTTAGTCTTACTATGAAATTCATCCTGCTCCTTAGCCCATGCTGGCTTAGGGATACTTGTTTTTTTGTGATTTGGTGCTTTTCCCATAGTTTAAACAAAAGAAGAGTAGGTATAAAAATATTGCTAATCTACCACTTGCCAACCCTATCTATACTCAAAGACAAAATTAATTGAGCAATTTTGTCTTTTCGTAATAAGCAAAGAGCATTAATTATTGCTCAAATATTTGTGCTCTTTGCTATAGCTGGAATTTGAGCTTTATAGACGTTGTAGGGTTAAAATCCACATAGCACTTGCCACTTGCCAAGTGGCAGCAGGGTTTATAACTTAGTTTTGCTCATATGGTTTTGAAATGGAAAATCAAAAGGTTTATATATATGACCCGATAAGTCATATACTGGGGAGTAAATGAAGATACTCATTTACGATTTAAATGAGTTTTACAGTGAAAATGTAAGACTCGTAAAGAACCTCATGAAGAGGGAAGCAGTTGATGAATATCCTGAGCTGCTGAAGTGGAAGCTTCAGATGCTTTACTTTGATAAGGATAAATGGATAGAGATTTGCAGGATTGATAATTATCCGCATGAAGGCCAGGCGGGAAGCCATATCCATATTTACAATAAAGATAAAGTGAAAAGAGTTGAGCTGAGTTTTGAGGAAGCTGAAAAAACTATAAAAGAGATTAGCTCAAGAATATTAAATGAAAAATTTAATGAAAATATTGATTTTGGAGAATGAAAATGGAAATAAAGATTGTTGAATCAATAAGCAAGTATAACAAAGAGCTTAATGAAAGAATAAAGAAAGGGATGGATAAGCCAGAAAAAGGATTAGTCATGACTCCTGAAATATTTAGCAAGGTGTTTAGCCCTGAAAGAATAAAATTACTGCAAAGAGTGTATAGGAATAATATAAAGAATATCTATCAGCTAGCTAAAGAGCTTGATAAGCCCTATGAGGTTGTATTTAGGAATATAAAATACCTTGAAGGGATGGGTTTGATCAAAGTAACTGACAAAGACAATAAGAAGATTCCGCAAATACATTGTAAATTGTCAATAAATATGTTTTCTAGGGAAGAGGTTAAGGAAGGGGTTTAGTAACAGAATGGCAAAGAAAGCTTTACAAGGTGAAAAGATGGCTAAAAATAAACTTTTAAAACAGCTTGACCATATCTATCGTAAGCACCAGAAGAAGTATGATAAAAGAACAATGAAGGATAAGGATACATTAGTGATGAAGCAGTTAGACACAAACACACTGGTTTCTGAGTTCAATAGATTGAGGAGCAAGACAAAAAAACTGACTCCTGCTAGAATTGAAGAGGAGATTAATGCTGCAAGGCGAAAGGCTTAAATATATGGTTATAATACCATAATATTATGGTGATATTAACATGAGAAGCAAGGAATCCCATATTATAAGATTTTTGATAGAGCATAAAACTGAAGAATTGAACATCTTTATGATTTCTAAGTCTATGAAAATGGATTATAAAAATGTTTATTCCATCATAAAAAGGCTGGAAAAGGCATCTTTAGTAAGGATTGAGACTTTTGGGAAGTCAAACAGGATTAAGCTTAACACTTCATCCCATCCCCTTATTTTTGAAGCTGAATTTGAGCGCAGGAAAGAAAGCTTAAAGGATAAAAACCTTCAGGTTATGTTTGGAATCTTTAGGGGGGGAATAAAATCCAAGCTTTATGTGCTGCTGCTCTTTGGCTCATATGCCAATAAGAAGCAAACAAAGAATTCGGATATAGACTTAATGTTTATCTGCTCTGATGGGCTTGAGGATGCCTTTGAAAAGGATGCTAACAGAATTGCACGTTCTATTCCTCTTTCTTTACACCCGCTCGTATTTTCAGAAAGCCAGTTTCTTGAGATGATCAATGCAAAAGAGCCAAATGTCGGGCAGGAAGCTTTAAAGAATAATGTTATTTTATATGGTATGGAACAGTTTTATGAGATGATATGATGATAAAAGAAGCCAAAAAGAATTTTGACAGGTATCTGCAGGACGGGCTTATCAAGAAGGAGAAGAATGAAACCGCTCGTGCTATGTACTTGAAAAATGCAGATCTATCTCTTAATCTTGCAGAGGAATGCATGGAGAGTGCATTAAGGCCTTACCTTTGGGTTGTTGTGATATCTTATTATTCCATGTTTTATATTGCAAATGCGGTTTTGCTTGATATTGGGTATAAGATAGGGAGTAAGATAGTCCATAAAGTTACTTCAGATGCCTTAATGGTCCTTGTTAAGGATAAGATAAAGAAAGGGCTTTTGGAGGAGTATCAGGATGCAAAAGAAGATGCTTTGGAAATCGCTTCTATAAGGTCAGAAGAACTCATGACTTTTTATGCTCTTGAGCTTGATAAGCGCTCAAGGTTCCAGTATAACATGACTGAAAGCATCCAGGAGCAGAAGGCAAAGACTTCATTGAAAAGAGCGAGAGAATTCCTGTTTGAGATGAGGAAACTATGAAAATAGCTGAATTAGCTTTGGAGCAAAGGCCAAGGGAGAGGCTTGTTTCTGATGGTGAGATACTTGAGAAAGGTTTAAATAAATGCCTAGATTACTAACTAAGATGAATATAACTATATTGGCAGTTACTAAAAGAGAATATGGTGTTTGTATTGCAGGAGTAGATGAAAATCTAAATTGGGTTAGGCCAGTTAAAAAGAGGACATTGCGTTTGAATGATATTAAATTAGGCGATAATGAGTATATTTCTAATTCATGTGTTTATGATATTCTATTAAGAAAAGATGCACCAAACGGATACCAAACAGAAAACTATCTGATAGATGAGAAACAACCTATTAAATATCTGAGAAAGCTAGATGATGTTGAGAGAGATAAGCTTTTTTCTGCAAAATCTGAGAATTCATTATTAACTTCAAATACTAATACTAATATACTCAACTTATTAAAAGAAAAAAATGAATCGTTGATATTGCTTGGTCCTGTAACAATTGATTCGGTGAGCTTATCTAAAGATGAAGATGTACATGTTAGGGTAGATTTTAGTGTAGGTCCAATAAAAATAAAGAATCAACATTTGAAAGGTTTGCCCTGCACGGATTTAAAGTTTTTATCTTTTGCTAAAAATATATTGGATCAAGAAAATACTTCTTATCTAAGATTAAGTGGAGAGGACATAAAAAATATTTTGAGAGTTGATAATATATTTATAGTTATAGGCTTAACCGCCGAACCATTTCAGGGAGATTATTGGCCCATGATAATTGGAGTCCATACAATACCTGATTATCAGCAAAATGTTGAGTTTAATGGGCTTTGTGCAATTGAAAAAGTGAATAATTCAGTTCAGAGCGCTAAAACTAATAAAGAGGAGTTAGATCCAAATCTAATAGAAGAATATTATAAAATAAAAAAAGAATTGAGCAGCCTTACTAAACGAGAAGAAGAATTAAAAGGGGAAATCAAATCATTTATGGGTGCAAACAATCTTGACCATTATGATAATGAGAAGATCAGTTTGTTTTATAGAAAATCTGAAAGGATATCATACCCTAAGGACAAGGTTGAGGAATTTGTTCCTGCTGAGATTTTGGAAAAGATAAAATTAATTAAGGAAGTTGCTTATCTTTTAACAACAATAAAGAAATGAAATGACCAAACAAATATATCTAATAGGGCATGGAAATATGCAGCTTAATGAGTTTTTAGAGCTGCTAAACCAAGAGAAGATTGATACAGTCATTGATGTTAGAAGTGTTCCGTTTAGCAAGTATGTTCCAGATTTTAATAAAGAAAATTTTGAAAAGTTTTTATCTGAAAATGAGATAGATTATGTATATATGGGGGGTATTTTAGGTGGAAGACAACCCGAGGGGTTTGATAAGTATATGAATTCAAATCAATTTGAAAAGGGCATTGATATATTGGAAGAAGGGGTTTCTGGCAGTGTTGCTGCTATAATGTGCTCAGAGTTAGATCATACTAAATGCCATAGGAGATTTATTGCTGCAAAACTTGTTGATAGGGGATTTATTGTTAAGAACCTTACAAAATGCAAGGTTGAGACGGTTAACCAGAGAACATTGGGGAATTTTTGAAAATGATAATTTATACGATTGGGTTTACTAAGAAAAGCTTGGAAGAGTTTATTAGTCTGCTTAAAGAGAATAATATTCAGAAAATTATTGATATAAGGCTAAATAATTCCTCTCAATTAGCTGGATTTGCCAAGGGAAATGACTTAAAATATATACTTGGATTAGTAGGTATTGAATACGAGCATATTCAAGAGCTTGCGCCTGATGAATCTATCTTTAAAGAGTATAGGGAAGATAAGGATTGGGATTTATATGAAAAAAGGTTCTTAGAATTGATGAAACAAAGGAAGGGGGCAGAAATCATTTCTGGTTTGCTAAAAGATGGGAAAACTGCCTGCTTGCTATGCTCTGAAGACACTTCAGACAAATGCCATAGGAGATTAGTTGCTGAGTTATTGAAAGATGCTGAGATTGTGCATTTACAGTAGTTAATTTTTGAGGTAAATATTATAAACTTTCTTTAATTACCTTTGTTCTATGAGAATAAAAGACATTCCTTTCTTTAACAGGCCAGATTAGTAATTAATAGAAAAGCCTAAGCTGCAGCAAAATTCATATTTTGAGTGCTTACGGACATATGACCCAAATCCACTGTTAAAGGTATTGCTAAATCTTTTTCTTTATCCTTAAATAGCATAACCAATGTTATATAAACATAATTAGGCTTATAAGTTACAGCCATCGAAGCTTTTCGTAAATCTTTTAATTGATCTGCTGATATCTTAAGATTTTCTGAAGCATTTAATATCTCAATACCTGCAACAAACCCATCATGATCTATGTCTATTATAAAATCACCTATATCAATAGAAGCCTTTATTTTTCTAGATCTAGACAAAGAAAGTATATCCTCTTCTTCATCATAAATTATTTTTGTATCTGCTTTTGCCATTTTCTATTAGTATTCCAAGCTGTTATTATATATAAATCTTTCTCAACTTTTACGTCAATTAATCAATTTCAACCTTCTCTCCATTCTTCACTATCTTAACATTTGAGTGAAACTCCTTGAACTTCAATGCGCTCTCAGTGTGAATATCAAACCGCTTCACGAAAAAAGCTTCGCTTTTTCCTAGTGCAGTAAATTATACTATAATTTATACACCACGAGAAAATTTAAAATAAATTTTCTCTAGTATAGTAAAGTATAAACTGCGGTTTATACTTTATATATCATCAAAAAGCTTAGTAATCTCACTAAGTTCTAAATGCAAAACATTCAACTGTTTCATTTTAGCCAGACACTCATCAGTGAATCCTGATCTAGATACAATAAGATACTGGTATCTTCCATTGAAATTAATGGATTTAGACTTTGCAATCATCTCATCCAACAATGAGGTTTCTACTAATTTATTAGTCCATTTAACTTCCCCTACTAGGATTTTTTTCTCTTTTTCATTGTATGCAACAATATCTATCTCATTACCACTTCTATCCCACCAACTGCCAATATTTTCAAAGTTTATCTCCACACCCTTGATTTTCTTATTTAAGTATAGCACTAAAAGCTCTTTCACAATGTCTTCAAAAATTCTACCTATATAGCTATTGAGATTTTCTTCTATAATCTTCAAAATCAGCTTATCGTTTCCTAGATTAAGGGCAGTCTGATTGGGGAATATAAACTTATACCAGAACTTGAAAAAATTGTCCCTGATGTTATACCTGCCAAGCCTCTCTTTGCCAAGCACAGGATCATGCTTTCCTACAAGGTCTAAAAGTTCATCCATCCTGTTTATATATGGGGGCATAGTTGTTAACGATAATTTAGTAAAATCCTGAATTTCTTTTAATATCTCTTTTCCTGAAGCAATTGCGTGCAGTATTGAGTTGTATTTGACGTGAATCCTGACATTCTCATATTCAAGCAGATTCTTTGGCTCTTCTACTAACGCCCCGCCCCTTTTTAGAATCAGCTCTGAAATTGCGTGTATTGTACTCTGCATATTCTTGGTCTTATCAAGGTAATAAGGAGTTCCCCCAAAAACCGAATATCTCTCCACTTTTTCTGCTTCGCTCAAATCCTTAAACATCAATCTAAAATCCACATATCTAAAAGGGGATATTTTGACTTTTAACGCCCTTCCATAGAGAGCTCCTGCCCTGCTTTCAGTTATCTTCTTTATCATCCCTATTGATGAGCCGACTAAGATGATAATAATTTTTTTATGCTTTAAGTCAGAATCCCATCTATTTTGGAGTTTAGTTATAAACTCAGGAGCAACATCTAAAAATCGTTGGAATTCATCTATAGTCAGCAAAAATCGACTAGATTCTGCTTTCTTAGATATATAGTCAAAGAATCCGTCAAAGTCACCAAATTTGATGGATTCGCCAAGCTGTTCCTGCAAGGCAGTTGATAGTGAGTTAAGAATCTCTTGCTTGCTGCTTAAGTCAACATAAAAATAAAACTTCTCTTTCTGAGGCAATTTATTCATAAACTCCCTGACAAGCTCTGTTTTTCCAACTCTTCGCCTGCCATAAATAGCTAAAAGTTCTCCTTTCTCCAGGGAATCATACTTGTTTCTAAGGAGACTAAGTTCGTTCTTCCTATTGTAAAAATCTCTGGTCATATTGGTTATATTATCTTGTTAATATAGTAGTATTAACATGTTAATATATAAATCTTTCGATTTTTCCTTAAACTTCTTTTTTATAAGGTTATCTTAAATTTACCTCAAATAAACATTCCCAAACTCCTTATGATAAAAGTAATCATCCTCTGTCTGCGCGTTTTCTTTTAACTCGCTCATCTGCAGCACTTTTGCATCAAGCTGGTCTGCGTGGAATATAGTCAATGCTTCAGGGAATGAAGGTGCCTTATTGCTGCCGTAATCTCCCATGTGAGTCATTATCATGTGAATTATCTTAAACCTCAATGGCTCTGGCGTTTCTAACTTGTCCATTGCCCTTGTCAGCATCTCTACTCCTATTGTGACATGCCCCAAAAGCATGCCTTTTGTAGAGACCTTAATGCTTGTGGTAACAGTAAACTCTTCTATCTTTCCTATATCATGCAAAATAGCCCCTGTTACCAGTAAATCCCTGTCCATAGAGTCATGAATCTTAAAGATGTCCATGCAAAGCCTTACAACGCTTAACGTATGCTCAAGAAGTCCGCCAACCCATCCATGGTGTATGTACATTGCTGCTGGGCTGTCTTTGAACCTTTTTGCAAAATCCCCATCATTAAAGAAATAATCCAATATTTTCCGTAAATCCTTGTCTTTTACGGATTCGATATATCCCATAAGGTCTTGAAACATCACTCCAACAGGCTTTGAGCCTTGCCTTACAAAGTCCCCTGCTTCATACTCTTCAGAAGATAAGACTTGGATTATATTATGGTCATTTGCGGAAATCTCAAGCTGGTTGTTCCATTCATTTACTCTTCCCTGAACTAGAACAACATCATCAGATTTGATAGAATCATATAGAAATTTAACCTTGGCTTCATCAGAAGGCCCCCAGTATTTATACATGATCTCTTTAGAGCTATCTCCCAATCTTAATTCAAACTTAAACCCGTTCTTGTACGGCTCTACTGGCTTTTTGAACTTGACTACAAATATGTCGCTGATTATGTCATCCTTCTTGAAATCCTTGATTAATTGTTTTTTCTTTTGTTTTTCTGGCATTTTAATTACACCTAACTATTCTTATTTTTTAAATTACACTCCTAACCTAACTGCTTTCTCAATCTTATTAAAACCTTCTATCTTTTTAATTGAGTCTAAATAAGTATTTAAAAATTCATCTGTTCTTCGTCTAACTTCCTTTTCGGTTTCAATGAATATATGAAAAATTTCATGAACTAATGTTTTTAGAAGCATAAAATTCTTCTGATCTTTATCAGGAACAACTCTTATGTCTATCACCATATTCTCGCTTCTTTTAAGAGCACCAACACATCCAAATAAGGTTCCTTCTGGAGTTTCGACAATATCTTTAGTTATCAGCACAAAAACATAATAATCTGAGCCCAGCAATTTGTCTTGCATTTTGGGTAATATCTCATCATTTTTCAAATAATCTTCAAGAAATGGCTTAATTGCCTTAAAGTACCTAATCAAGTCTGCACCTTCTGTAGGATACGTTTTAAGATTCCTAAAATTGAATTTTATATCTCTAAAGCGAATTGTGTCCATCATTTTCTTCTAAATATAGTTTTGAATATTGTATAAGTAGGTTATCTTTCATCATCTTTCCAATAATCTTGGATGAACATTATATGCTCTTTTTTAAAATATAAATCTACA
>JAHJAV010000069.1 GCA_018813685.1 Nanobdellota archaeon
AGTGCTGGTGGTTGCGCCACAACTGTAGGATATAATGATGTGGATACAGTAGACAATTATATCAAGAATCAAGCTGAGCATCATGCACTAGCATAATGCCTTAGCTGGATACCCCGACTTTTAAGTCGGGGAGGGGGTCATTTAGCCGCTACACTCCCCAAAAAACAGAAAATCTTTTAAACAAACCTCCCTTCTCATCCTTTTTACCTAAGGGTACTCCTTTTCATTTTTCTCGTCATATCTTCTGCATAACAACAAAAAATTTAAATAGGTACACATTAATGATTTTTTTAATGGACAATAACGGGTTTAAAGGAAGAGACATAATCTCTATACGCGATTTTTCTAAGAAAGACCTATTGTATCTGTTGTCGATTGCAAAAAGGATGGAGCAGTCCCCTGACACTTCACTTCTAAACAACAAGATAGCTTCCTTGCTATTCTTCGAGCCATCTACAAGGACAAGGCTCAGTTTTGATTCTGCATTCAAAAAGCTAGGCGGCAAAACAATAGGCTTTGCGCAGGCAGAAGTCACATCTGTAAAAAAAGGAGAAACCCTTTGGGATACTATCAAGATGGTAGAGCAGTATTCAGATGTGATCATAATGAGGCATTATATTGAAGGCGCAGCAAGACTGGCAGCAGAAGCAGCATCAATACCTGTGCTCAATGCAGGCGACGGAGCAAACCAGCATCCTACTCAAACATTGCTCGATTTGTACACTATCCTAAAAGAAAAAGGAACATTAGAAGGCTTAAACATAGGGTTCTTAGGTGACTTAAAATATGGAAGGACAGTGCATAGTTTAGCAATCGCATTATCCCACTTCAATGCAAAGATGTTCTTCATATCACCTAAAGCATTAAGCATGCCTAAAGACTATCTGGATGAGCTTAAGGGCAAGAACATAAAATTCACAGAAGCAGAAGATGTAGCTGAAGTAAGCAAGCAATTAGATGTCCTTTATGTAACCAGAATTCAGAAAGAAAGATTCGCAGATGCTTTGGAATATGAGAAATACAAAAACGCCTATAAACTAGACAAATCGTTGCTGAAAATTTCAAAAAAAGACCTTATAATAATGCATCCCTTGCCCAGAGTTGGAGAGATCAACCCTGAATTAGACGACACAAAAAATGCAGTATACTTCCGGCAGGCAGGCAATGGAATACCTGTAAGGCAGGCATTGTTAGCTTTAGTGCTGGGTAAGATAAAATGAACTTAGAAATGCTAGCATTTCTTGTTCATTTTATTAGAAATTCAGAGGATTTCAAATAAAATGAAAAGAGAAAAACCCCAAATTTATAATAAATATCCCTTATGGATTGTTTTAGTTGCCAATATTATAATGATTCTGGGTATTATTGCTGGAGCATATATCATGTTTAGATTGCATTGGATTACAGGGATCATATATTTGGTTTATGTTGTTTTTCTTGAATTTACAGTTTACAAAGAAGGATGCAGAGATTGTTATTATTATAATTCAAGATGTGCATTTGGAAAAAGTTATATTGCAGGAATATTTTTTAAAAAAGGTGATGGAAAAAACTTTACCAAGAGAAAAACCAGCTGGAAAGATTTAATTCCAATTATGCTTGGTTCTATAATCCCTATGATCGTTGGAATTGCCCTTTTAATCTCGAGAGGATTTCACCTTCTAACTTTGATAGCTGCAATTTATCCTGTTGTTAATTGGTTTGTTATCAATCCAATCTTATATGGGCAATTATCCTGCAAACATTGCAAACAAGGAAGTATTTGCTGCCCTGCATTAGAGTTTTTTTCAAAAGGAAAAACAAGCAAGATAAAATGAACTTAGAAATGCTAGCATTTCTTGTTCATTTTATTAGAAATCCAGAGAATTTCAAATAAAATGAAACAAGCAATAAAAAAAGAACTAAAAGTACCTGCAATCAAAGAAGGCACAGTAATAGACCATATCCCCAGCAGGGTTACTTTCAAGGTTATGAGAATCCTGGACTTAAAAGAATTTGAGCATCCCATATCAGTAGCTTTAAACTTAAAAAGCAAAAGCATGGGCCACAAGGGCATCATCAAAGTCGGAAGCAGATTTTTGACAGAAGATGAAGTAAACAAGATAGCAATTCTTGCACCTAATGCTACTGTAAATATAATAAAAGGCTACGGTGTAAAAGAAAAGATAAATGTCCAGCTCCCTGACAAAGTTATCAATATAATAAAATGCTCTAACCCTAACTGCATAACCAATCAAGAGAAAGTCAAAACACATTTCAGTATAATAAACAAAGCTCCATTAAAAGTAATCTGCCGCCATTGTGAGCGCGTGATGGAAGAATCAGATATCACACTTATCTAAGGGGGAATATGATAAATACAACATTTTGTAAGATAGAACTGCAATCACCCCTTGTTCTAGCTTCTGGAATTTTGGGAACTTCTGTTGATATTATGAACCGGGTAGCAGAAAATGGCGCAGGGGCAGTAACTACTAAATCTATCGGCCCAATAGAAAGACAAGGCCACAACAATCCCTCAGTTATAGAGATAGAAAACGGATTGTACAATGCAGTGGGCCTTCCAACACCTGGCTACTTAAACATGGGCGATGAATTAAAAAGATGGAAAGAGATTAAAGTTCCTTTGATTGCTTCTGTCTATGGCTCTTCAATCAGAGATTATGTCCATATTGTAGAATATCTCCAGAAATATAAGCCTTCAATAATAGAACTGAATATCTCCTGCCCAAACAAAGATGATGGGATGATGTTTGGCGCTTCTCCAAGATTAACCAGCCAGCTGGTGAGGGCAGTCAAGGCAGTTTCTTCAATTCCAATAATGCCCAAATTAACTCCAAACTGCGATAATATAGGGAGGATTGCAAAAGAGTGTGAAAAATCAGGTGCAGACGCAATCTGCGCTATTAACACAGTCCAAAAAACAATAATCCATCCAGAACTGAAAGTTCCTTTACTTGCTTACGGCAAAGGGGGAATCTCAGGCCCAATAATAAGGGAAATCGCTTTAGAGAAAGTAAAAGAGATCAGAGAAGCAGTAAAAATTCCAATCCTCGGTTTAGGTGGAATAACTACAGGCGAAGACGCAATTGAAATGCTGAAAGCAGGAGCAACATTAGTCGGAATCGGCTCAGGAGTTTATTCAAGGGGGATTGATATTTTTAAAAAGGTTAATGAAGAAATCAAACAGATAATGAAGAAAGAAGGGTATAAAACACTAGGCGAGATAAAATAAAAATGCAAACAATCCACAAAATAAAAAAAATAATTAGAGAAACCCCCAAATCAGTTTCACTCATCTTAGATGGAAAAATAACCTATCAACTAGGCCAGTTCATCATGCTCTGGCTTCCTGGTGTTGATGAAAAGCCTTTCGCCATATCTTATCTTGATAAAGATGAATTCAGAGTTACAATAGAAGAAAAAGGAAATTTCACAAAAGCAATATCCAATCTGATTATTGGAACTCAAATTGGGCTCAGAGGCCCATACGGTCATGGATTTGAGCCAAAAGACAATTCTATCATTGTAGCTGGCGGCTTAGGAATGGCTCCTGCAATTGAATTGATCAAGAAGGTAAAAAACTCTACAATCATCCAAGGCGCAAAATCAAAAGAATTCCTTCTTTATCTAAATGATGAAAACCTAACAAAACTGATTGAGAAAAACAAGAACAAGATAGTCCACTGCACAGACGACGGCTCTTTTGGGATTCGCGGCTTTACTACTCAGGTTCTTAAAAAATTAATAAACAAACAAACAAAAACAGTCTACACCTGCGGTCCAGAAGTAATGATCAAAAAGGTTTTTGAGCTCTGCGAGAAAAAAAAGATAGAATGCCAGGCATCTTTAGAGAGGATGATGAAATGTGCAATAGGTGTTTGCGGGTCTTGTGTTTGTGGAGACCAATTAGTGTGCAAAGATGGGCCTGTTTTCAGCTCAGAACAACTTAGAAAGATGAAAGATTTTGGAAAATATGCTAGATTAAAGAGCGGTAAGAAAGTTGCACTGAGTGAGTATTTTAGTTATAGGGACCAATAATAGATATATACTAATCTATACTCATATCTACTAAAAAATGAAAAGTACTTTACTAAAAAACTGCAAAGTCTTAGAAGAAGGAAAATTAGTAGAAAGGCACATCTTCTTAGAAGACCACAAGATAGCTTACATCAGCGATGAGATCATAACTGCAGATGAAGTTATAGACCTAAATGGCAAGATTGTAATCCCTGGATTGATTGATTCCCATGTGCATTTCAGAGAGCCGGGATTAACCCACAAAGAAGATTTTCTCTCAGGAAGTATAGCGGCAGCTAAAGGCGGCGTTACAACAATCTTAGACATGCCAAACACATTGCCCCCTACAACAACAGTTGCTCTATTAGAAGAAAAAAGAAAACTTGCTGAAAAATCCATTGTTAATTATGGCTTTCACTTTGGCTCTACTAATGATAATCTAGAAGAGATAAAATCTGCAAAGAATATTGCTTCTGTAAAGATATTTATGGATGTCTCTACTGGAAATCTTAAGATAGATAACCTTCATATTGTTGAAAAGATAATGAAATCAGCTAATTTATGCACAATCCATGCAGAAGGTGAATCTTTAACCCAAGCAATTGAGATTGCATCAAAATTAAACAAGAAATTCTATGCCTGTCATGTCAGTACAGAATTAGAGCTCAAAGATATAAGAAAAAACAAAAAATATGTCTATTGCGAAGTAACTCCCCATCATCTTTTCCTGACAGAAAAAGACAATGAACAATTAGGAAAATTAGCAGATGTAAAGCCTCCTTTAAAGGCAGAAAAAGACCAGGACGCTTTGTGGAAAGCTATACAGTCAGGCATTGTAGATACGATCGCAACAGACCATGCGCCTCATCTAAAAGAAGAAAAACTAAATGATTCAAGATCAGGTATTCCTGGAATAGAGACAATGCTCCCTCTATTATTAGATGCAGTTAACAAAAACAAGCTTACACTTCAGCAGGTTGTTGACTTAACCTCAAAAAATCCTGCTAGGATATTTAAGATTAAGAAAAAAGGTTTATTGCAGGAAGGTTATGACGCAGACTTAACAGTTATAGATATGGATCTGGAAAAAGAAGTCAAATCAGATGAA
>JAHJAV010000070.1 GCA_018813685.1 Nanobdellota archaeon
TCTATCAATGCAACAGTATAATCCAGTTCCTTTCGGTTTAGGTCGCTCAGCTCAAGATTATTGAGCCATAATCTTGCCCTCTTTCCTGTAACTTCATCAAACTCGCACTTCTTTCCCTCTCTAGAAAGAATATTTTTTGATAAAACGTTAGGCAGAATACCCACAAATTTATTTGTGGGATGAATGCCGTATTTACTTTTTGGGTTCAGCAAGAATAGGAAACATCACAAAAATATAAATTACTTGGTCTATCAACCAGCGTAACATTTAGTATTTTTCACATCTTGCGATTTTTTAAGTTTATTTAAGAATATAATAGGAAGATATTTATATAAGAAAATAACCCTTAGTATACAATGAAAAGGAAGGATAATTTTGGACCAGAGCAGTCTCTAGACAATCTATGTTTAGTTGAGTTAGCAAAGAAGTTTGGTACGCCTCTTTATGTCTATGATGGCAATCTTATACTACAGAGGTATAATGAGTTACACCAATTCATAAAATGGCCAAAATTAAGGATATTCTATTCAATGAAAGCCAATTTTAATGTTGCTATTCTAGAATTACTCAATAAAAGGGGAGCATATCTTGATACGGTTAGTCCTTCGGAAGTTCATCTCGCATTGAAAGTTGGTTACCCTAAAAAGAGAATTCTATTCACAGCAAATAATCTGACAGATGAAGAAATGGATGAGGTACAAAGAACAGGGGTACGGTTTACAATCGGATCACTATCCAGATTAGATAAATATGGAAAGGCTTATCCAAATTCAGAAATTTGTTTAAGATTCAATCCTGATGTAGTTGCAGGAGAACATAGTTACCTCCAAACTGGTGGGGATATAACTAAATTTGGAATCTTGATGAATGATGTAGAGAAAGTAAAGCAGATTATCAAAAGACATAAATTAAAAGTGGTAGGATTGCATGAGCACACTGGTTCTGGAATATCTGAAAAAGAAAAGGTATACCAAAGCATGCTAAACTTAATTAGAATGGGCAAACATTTTCCTAATCTTGAATTTGTCGATTTTGGTGGTGGATTTAAGGTTCCATACGAATCTGATGAAAAAAGGATAGATTATGAGGAATTTGGTAAAAATTTGACTAGGATATTCTCAGAATTTTGTGAGGGATATGGTAAAGAATTAGAAATGTATTTTGAACCAGGTAAATATATAGTAGCAGAGTCAGGTTATCTAATAGTTCAAGTAAATACACTAAAGAACAACCGAGGCAGATTAATTGTAGGTACCAATTCTGGTTTCCCTCAATTGATAAGACCCATGCTTTATGGTGCTTATCACCACATAATCAATCTGAGCAATCCGCAAGGAAGTAAAAAAAAGTATGATATTTGTGGAAACATCTGTGAAAGTGGTGATTGCTTTGCTACTCAAAGAGAGGTTCCTGAAATTCGAGAAGGAGATTTTTTAGCTATACTAAACGCAGGAGCATATTGTTATTCAATGGGAAGTATCTATAACTTACGTCCTCTGCCCTTAGAGGTAATGGTTATTGACGGAATGCAAAGAGTTGTAACTAAAGGGCTAAGTAACGTTGAGCTAGCAAATAAGGTCTTAGAACTGAGCCAATGAGATTTACAAAGATGCAAGGGACTGGAAATGATTTTGTTATCATTGACGCCCAAAAAGAAAAAGTACCTATAAACTTAAATGAATTCTCACGCAAGATTGCTGACAGACATTTCGGAATTGGATGTGACCAAGTTTTAATTATTGACAAAAGCGAAAAAGCAGACTTTAAAATGTTAATCTTTAATAATGATGGAAGCGAAGTAGAGATGTGCGGCAATGGTATAAGATGTTTAGCAAAATATGTTTATGGAAAGGGTCTAACTAATAAAAAGCAATTAGAAGTAGAAACATTAGCTGGAATAATCAAACCAAAGATTATTGGTAATTCGATTAAAGTAGATATGGGTGAACCAAAGTTTAAAACAGAGGATTGGATTTTTGAAGAGGAAAAATATATTAACAAAAAATTAAACCTCAATGGCCTAGATTTTAATGTTACATTAGTTTCAATGGGAAATCCCCATTGTGTTATTTTTGTTGATGAAATAACAGATGAATTAGTCACTCAAATTGGTTCTAAAATTGAAAATTATAAATCTTTCCCAAATAGGATAAATGTCGAGTTTGTTAAAATATTAAATAAGAATGAATTAAGGATGAGAGTATGGGAAAGAGGTGCAGGAGAAACATTAGCATGCGGAACAGGAGCATCAGCCTCAGCAGTTGCTGCTATGCTCAATAATCTAACAAAAAGAAAAATAACAATACATCTATTAGGGGGAGATTTACAAATAGAATGGGCTGATGATAATCACGTTTATCTGACAGGTCCAGCCGAATTTGTTTTTGAAGGTAATTTCTAAAATAATATATTACTCGGAGGATTTACGAAAGAAAATAGAAAAAATTATAAAGTAGTTTATATTTGTAATTTTAGGTAGGACAAAATGAGAATTATGCTGAAATCTAAGATCCATAAAGTGATAGTTACTCAAGCAGATATAGATTATGTTGGATCAATTACTATTGACGAAGATTTAATGAATAAAGTGGGTCTTTTGGAAGGAGAAAAAGTTTTAGTGGTTGATAATACAAACGGTAATAGATTAGAAACTTATGTTATTAAGGGCAAACGTGGTTCCGGAATTATAGGTATAAATGGAGCAGCTGCACATTTAATAAAAAAGGGAGATGAGATTATTATAATTGCTTTTGAGATTACAGATGATATTATTAGTTCAAAATCGATCTTGGTTGACAAGCAAAATAAGTTTTTGAGATATCTTTAAAATGGATCCTGTCCTTGAGGCTAAATTAGACCCTCATACTTTATCAGATGAGCCATCATATTTCTTTTCATTCTTGGGTGAAAGATTTAGTACTTTAACTAATATATGGAGAGAAAGACTAGAAAGAAGATTCAAAAAAAAATTTGAGCCTATATGGGTTCTCCAAGCAAAACAAGATCATTCATTCAATATTGAAAATTATGTAATCGTCAATGGAACACTTTGTGAAACACAGGGAGAAAGATACAGTAATTCCTTAGTTTGCCTTCGCGATTATGAAGATTTGAATCGTGAGTTTTCTGAATCAGAGTATATTGGTGGCTTAGTTAGACAATTAATAGAAAAGCAAGGTACTGTTTTTATTTTGGGTTTTACAAGCTCTTTTTTAAGAGATTTTGGTTCGAGAGTCAAGGTTTTGGGACCTAATCCAGGGCTATCTCATCATTTTGACAACAAAATTGAACAAGTTAGATTATTTAATAAGTTGGATGTCCCATGTGTAAGAGCCAGTATTCATCAGAGTATTGATAGTGTATTAACAGAAAACAATTTTCCTTTTTTTGTTTCTGCAGCTTACGCCACTGCAGGAGGCGAAAGCAGTTATGTATATTCAAGACAGGATTTATTAGATTTTTATTTCTCTCTAAAAACAGTGAATCAATCCATGCCCCTTGTAGTTAGTGAACTTATAGAAGAGATTGGATTTTGTCCAAATGTGAATGCTATAGTCACTGGTGAAAATAGCACCCATATCATATATATAACAGATCAGATTCTTAGGGGAAAAATTTACCTCGGAAATGTTTATCCTTCAAGGGCAGATGACCATGCTGTAGATACTATAAAAAGAACAACAACAAAAATCGGGAATTATCTATCGACTCTTGGTTATAAAGGACTTTTTGGCCTAGATTTTATTGTCGATTCTAACAATAATGTATACACAATTGACTTGAACCCTAGAAGACAGGGAGGTTATGCGTGTAATGTTATGATGTCTAGAGGGATAGATATAGTGGGCCTGGAGTTGGAATTGGCACTTAATGGACAAATTTCGGATGATTTCGATTATGAAGATTTTCAGATGGGGGGTGCAGTAGCTTATACAAAGGTTAAACCCCATGCTAAGAATGCAAGAATAGGAAA
>JAHJAV010000071.1 GCA_018813685.1 Nanobdellota archaeon
CCATTTAGAATCACCTCATTTTTAGTAATTTTATCGACGAGGAAGTATATAAATCTTTCTATCTCTCGTCGAGAGATGTGTGTTAGAGAATTGAGGGGGTTTATCAAAGCATTCGATTAGCTAACCCTATAACGTGTTATAATCAGTTTGGGGTTAACAGGCAGTTTTTTATTCCTTCTTTGCCAGCAATAATATGCCTTTAAAGACACAATCATAGAAAACAACCGCTCAAGAATATTAGGATTTCCAAACTCAGAATAAAGCTCACGGGAAAGATCTCTAACCCATTTGCGTATTTTTCTATTTGGTGCATAACGGATTCCTGCAGGTATCAAAGGATACACAGAACGGCAACTCTCTTTGTAAAATTTTGCACGCACCCTTATGGATGGGTCAGGAGAGTTTTTTAGGTTTTTATACCCATTAAACTGTGTTTCAATATACCTAAAAGCCGATGGGCCTAATCTCCCATAATCTTCCTTATACAACGCCATCTGAATCTCTGAAAGCCGTTCAGGAGTAAAATTAGGATGTTTAAAAATCAAACTAAAGCCATCTGCATTTTTGTTAGGTATATTTTTAAATATCCTCCCCTCATTCTTCAATCTTTCATATAATGGTGTGCCTATATGGGGGGTACTTATAATAAATTGGGATAATGTTGGGCGAAGTGACATAAAGTTCTCAAAATCCGCCTTCAAAGTTTTTTCATTGTGATGAAATAATCCAACAATAAAAGACCCTAAAATATTGATTCCTACTTTTTGAAGTGATAACATCATCTCCGAAACATCCATATTTTTAAGTTTGTCAAAATGGGCGTTTTTTGATTCAACACCAATCCAGATTGTAGTTATTCCAGATCTGATTAGCTCATCTGGGGTGTACATAGATATAGATTTAGCGCTGCCAAAACAAGAAAAAACAAATGGTTTTTTTCTCTTGGAATTGTATTTAGAAAATTCAGTGAGGAATTTTTTTTGAAGAAGAAAATCTTCATCAATAATCCCAAAATCTATAACTCCAGTCTTTTTTTCAATTCTGACCAATTCTTCATAAAAAGTTTTCCCATCCTTAACAAACGGAATGCGTTTTCTCTTATAAAAATGTGAAGTGCAGCAAAAGTCACACCCATTAGGGCATCCAAGACTAAGTGGAAAGACAATACTCAAAGAAGTGGGAAATCCCATAATATTAGTTCTGGTTAGCTTAATTGGAAATTTTATTTTGTTTGATTCTTCTGGCTCATTAAGCAATCTCCTCATAAAAGTTATGCCTTCTTCTCTGCATACATAATCTGCAATCTTATCTGCCTCTGGAAGGATTGTGCCATACCCCCCAAAGATAATTTTAGTTTCGGGCGATATCTCACGTATTTTTTTTGCCATAATTTTCGCTTTGTCAAAAGTTGCAACTACAAAATTTATGCCGACATAATCGTATCCCTTCTTAAGTTCTTTAACAAACTCTTTTAAAGAAGGATAATGCATAACTGTTGTAGGGGCTTGGATATTTGATGCAATTAAATCTAGACCCCATGTATAGAGAACCGAACGCAGACTAAATATACCCTGTGCAAAAGTTATCTGCCCTTCAAACAATTCAGGAAGGATTCTCCTGCTGTTTAGCTTATTATCTAATCCAAACGGCTTAAACACACTTGTTAATAGAACTTTTACCATTATAATCAGTTTTTTGTTAACTTAGAAAAAAGCTTGTTATTCTAAGAGAATAATAAACTTAATGCTTAAATCTTATTTAATAGTTTCTATATTATTTCTTCAATTCAGCTATCATCTCAGGCACTACCTTAAACAGATCATCTACAATGCCATAATCAGCAACATCAAAGATAGGTGCATTTGAATCTTTGTTTATTGCAATTATCAAGTTAGAGCCCTGCATCCCTGCTTTGTGCTGTATAGCTCCTGAAATCCCGATTGCAATATATAATTTTGGCCTTACTGTCTTTCCAGTCTGCCCTACCTGATGATCTTTAGGAATCCATCCTGAATCAATAGCTGCTCTTGACGCCCCTACTTCTGCTCTTAACAAAGTAGCCAGCTCCTCTATAAGTTTAAAATTCTCTTTTTTTCCTAAACCTCTTCCACCAGAAACAATTATTTCAGCTTCCTCAAGGTTTACTTTCTTTTTTGCTTCTTTTATTATCTCTAATATCTTTACTTTTTTATCCTTTTCAGAAATATTAGCATTAACCTTGATTATTTCCCCTGGTTTTTCAGAAGGCTCTTTCATCTTCATCACACCAGGTCTTACAGTTGACATCTGCGGCTTATGTTTCTTGCACATTATCTGTGCCATAAGATTACCGCCAAAAGCAGGTCTTGTTTGTAAAAGTAATCCTTCTTCTGTAATATCCAACCCAGTACAATCAGCTGTTAACCCCGTATTTATTCTCTGAGCAATTCTCGGCGCTAAATCCCTTCCTATATGTGTTGCGCCATAGATAACTACCTGTGGCTTTTCTTTTTGTATATGCTCAGAAATAACCTTAGTGTATAAATCAGTCTGATAATTTTTTAGTAAGCTATTTTCTACTAAGTAAACCTTATCAGCACCATATGAAATTAATTCCTTGCTTAATCCATTATCTTTATCAGTTAGTAGTATAGCTGCTGCCTTTACATTCAATTTTTCAGCTAATTCTTTTGCTTTTCCTAATAATTCCAGAGCAACTCTCGCTATCTTATTGTTTCTCTGCTCTGCAAATACCCAAACTTCTTCTCCTTTCTTTATTTCCTGTTTTGTTTCTTTCTTATCTTCTTTTAAAACTTCCAAATAACCTTGTGCAATAGCCTGCTGTATTTCAGGCATATCAGGAACATCCTCAAAATCATTTCCCCTTATCAAAACTATCCCACCTAGATTAAGCTGGGTTTCAGGACAGTTATAAGATAACTTAACCTTCATTGAAACCCACCTACTAATTCTCTTTCTTTTAACATCTTAATCATATTCTTTGCAACCTCTTTAGAAGTTCCTTTTATCATTTGTCCCTGGCCTTTTGCAGGTGGTGTAAAAGATTTCTTTACAGAAGTGGGTGAACTTAATAATCCTACTTTAGTTGGATCTACACCTATATCCTTTGCAGACCATACC
>JAHJAV010000072.1 GCA_018813685.1 Nanobdellota archaeon
ATTGCCAAGTGGAGTAGAAACATTTGGAGCCCATGTTCCAGACACATTAGTCCACAAAGTTATATTGCTTGTGTTTGTATCCCCCACGAATAAAACACTGCAGTTCAAAACAACAGTCCGGCTACTGTAATTAGTTCCATCAACAGGATTAGTCAATGTGACATCAATCTGGCCAATAACAAAAATCGCCAACATTGCAACAATCAAAACCAGCACAGAACTCAACAAAAATTTATTAGTATATAGACTCCCTTCCTTTTTAAATATATTTACCATTTTATCAACCTCGTTTTTGTCTTTTATAAAATGATGGATAAAAGAAAGTCTTTTATCCCCTTTTTTAATAATCATTCCTCAAAATAATTCCTCGTTTAATGGATTTTCCCAAAACATATATATAAATGTTTCGATTTACTCGTTAAAAGCTTGAATTTTCAATATCTTACTGAAATTATCACCATTTAACAGACTCTAATCAAAAGAGTAAACTTAACACCCCACAAACAACAAAATCCAGTAATATTTAAAGATGTAGTTTCTCCCGACAGTGACAAAATAACCCATAAATATTAAAGAAAAGATTAATAAAGATAAGTTTATCCCAGAAAATAATGTTCCCTTCAACCCACCTTATTGTTTCATTGATCTTAGCTGCTATCTTATTCCCTTTTGTTGGCATAAACAGCCTGATTATAATAGTAGGCGGTGTTTTAATAGATCTTGACCATGTTATCTATTACTGGATTAGATTTAAGGATATTAACCTTAAAAACGCCTACAATTACTGCAAAAACATTGCGCAAACTGAAGAGTTCAAAAAGAAAAAGAAAGTGTTTATGTTATTTCACTCAGTAGAATTTATAGCAATAATCATAATCCTTTCTTTCTACTATACATTTCTATGGATGTTAGTAGTGGGAATAATAGTGCACTTGATCATGGACATAATCTATGAGCTCTCAACATTCAAAACAATGGTAAAATCATTATCATTAATAGCATATCTAAAACATGTTAAAAAACAAAACAAGAAATAAAGTATTAGCAAAAACATCAAAACCCTGCAAAAGTCACCTTTCAAAAGCCATAGGCCTGATGTTTTCTATAAAGCCAAAAACCCTGATATTCACATTTAACAAAGAAAAGATAGTTCCCCTCCATATGTTCTTTGTATTTTACCCGATTGATGTTCTATTCCTAGACAAAAACAAAAAAATAGTGGAAATTAAAGAGAACTTCAAGCCATTTACACTGCACAACCCAAAAAACAAAGCACAATATATAATAGAGCTCCCAAAAGGCACAATAAAACAAACTAAAACAGGTATAGGGGACACCATAAGTTTTAAAAAGGAATAATGATTCTAAATCATTCAAAGGGGACATAGTACAATCTGGCTTAGTATGGCCGCCTCCAGAGCGGCTGATTGGGGTTCAAATCCTCATGTCCCCACTTTATTCTATTTACTCAGTTTAAACTCAAAAAGAAATCCAAATACAAAAAATAACTCTTACTTTTTCTTTCCGCTAAAATGCAGTATAACTATCAATATCAACAATATCCCAACCCCCATCAGAATAGATGGATAGTACAAAACAAAGAACTCCTGTATATATACAATAGGGTTATAATATATCAAATAATAAGCAAGCCCGCCCAATAATAATAAGCCAACTATTATAATAAGGATATTTCTAACAGCCTTAAAAGATTTGCCCTTAGACTTTTTAGTAATCTTTCTTTCACTTGATCTCTTCTTTGATTTTGACTTCTTAAACTTCCTGAATAAGGATATAATCAAAAGTATCAATAGGGTAGCGGCTAATCCTCCAGCAAAAAATAAGTAATATTCCTTCACAAAACTCAATGCAACACTAAAAAAAGAAGCAAAGATGCCCAAATCTACTGGCTTGCCCCATAGCTTATAAACAACATAACCAATAATCCCCAAAAACAATAAGATTACAAATGTAAGATAACCATACTCAAAAACACTAAGTCCTTTTCCCTTAACCTTTTTCTCAACAGCTTTCACAATCTCTTTCTTCTCAATAACCCCTTTCTCTTTTTTAGCTGCCTTCTTAATTCCATTTTTCTTCTTTCTCTTTATCCATCCGGCTAAAGAAAAGATTATAACAGCTAAAACTATGATCACTGGCAAGGCTATAACAGCATACTTCCAATAAATAAAATATGGAACCAGATAAACCTTAAACAGCTGAATGCATTTAGCTAAAAACGCTAAATAATAAGAATGGTACTTAAAATACGAATAGATAATCAAACCTAAAATAACTACAATTAAAATACCTAATATCCAAGGCAGCCATTTTATCTTCCCTAAAACTTTTTTCAGATCACTGATTAATCCAATTTTCTTCTCTCCATTTGCCCCATTAATTACTTTCTTTTTTACAGCCCTGCTAGTTTTCTTTCGCCTTAATAAAATAATCAATCCTATAAGAACAATCAAAAGAACAAATGCTAATCCAATAGAATACCTAAAATAATTTATGTAAAATTTCAACTTGTCAAAAGAACTGCTCTCGCTTGTAAGACTAACTTTTATTGATTTAACAGTTTCTTTTCCACTCGATTCTGTTTTTATATCCAAACTATACTCCCCTTCAACAACGCTTTTATCAGGATACAATGCCAAATTGACTGTCTTTTCACTGCCTGCAGATATCTCAAATTCAGTCTGGCTAAGCTTATACCAATCAACCCCTTCAACGCTCAATGAATAAGATGCATCTTTTGTCCCTTTATTCTTGATAGTTACAGGAATATTCTTCCCAAGATAATCTATCTTTACATCACTTGCGCTTATCGCAGAATCATAGCATTTATCATTAGGTATCACATCAAGTTTTAAGCTAACTTGCTTTGCTAAATTTGAATTGCCTGAAACAGCCTTAACCGATATATCAAATGATCCAGAAGTATCGCAAGGGGGATTTGCCTCGATATTAATCACTTTCTTCTGCCCATCAGGAATCTGGATTACACTATCAGTTAATGTTGAATTTACCCACCCTGGCACATCAATATCAATAGTAAAGGAATCTGAGGATAACTCCCTATTTTGTAATGTCAATGCATAATTTGAACTATCACAAGAACATATCTCATCTTGGCCCTTATCTAATTTCAACTCAAAAAGATAACACTCATCCACATTAGTCTTGATTACAACACTTCTTTTAAGGCCTTCTTTCTTTGTAACTACATTTAACACTACCGTAGTATTTTCTTTCATTCCAGAAGGCAATTGGAGTGTTAGAGGAAGAACCGCACTCTTGCCGCTGCCTATCACAGCAGACTTCACAGGCAGAGAAGCATATTTCTTATCGACTGAAAACGAAAAAGTATCTGAATAAGTATTCTCATTCTTAATAAGCACAGGTATTGTAACCTTATCCAATGAACAAAGCTCATAATAATCAGGATGGGATAAAAACTCAATCTTAGAAACATCAGCTATATTAACATAAGGCTCACCTAACTGCATAGAAACCTTTGCTAAAGCAGCAGGCAACATCAATAAGAGTAATGCAGTGAAAATAATCAGGCTTTTTTTATTCATCGATACCCCCCCTAGGGAGATTCTATGGTCGAAATATAAAAGATAAGAAATAAGAAAATATTAAAATAAAAAATTAATAATAGGTTTTTTCGTCTTTGTCTTCTTCGTCATCACTGCCTTTTAGCTTGTTGAATCCGATTATCAATCCCAAGATAACAAGCAAAACTACCAGGATGACTAAGCCTACTTCCAAAACCCTCTTTACTCCGCCTAAGCTTGCAACTGCTGCAGTTCCGCCAACTATATTTGTTCTTAATGGAACCTGCTTCAATACAGTCTCTCCGCTCTTTATAGTTACAGAGAATACTTGAAGGCCTGTAAATCCTGATTTTGGTTTAGCTACGATATAGACAGACTTTGACTCGCCTGCTCCTACAACCATTATATTTGAAGGGGTTACTGCGAAATCAGCCCAATCTGCTGAATCAACACTTACTGAATAAGCCTTTGACTCCTTGCCCTGGTTAACGATTGTAACTGGATACATTGCAGATCCCCCCTTAGGAGTATCCTGTGTCTCTGGCCCTATTGTGATTATTGTCTTTCCAGTTGTTACTGGTGATTCATCCTGAGTAACAACGCATGTATCGCTTTCAACAACAGTTATCTTTGCAGTTGCGCACTCTTCTTCATCACCATCATCATAATCAACGCAAGCTTTAAGGGTATACTGGCCTGGCTCAGCGCAATCTGGTATCCTCATATAAAGCTCTTCTGAAGAAGTTGAATCATCATCTCCACCTTCACAATCAAGCTCATTTATATAATCAGAAGCTGAAATTCCCAATGCTGGAATAGAAGCCTTAACTTTAACATCTTCTTCAGCGCTTGTTCCTCTGTTCTTAACTCTTAAAGTGACAAGCAAAGCTCTTCCTGCTTTAACTTCATTCTCTGGGCTTAAAACAACATCCTTTATCTGTATTGAATGCTCAGATGAAGCAATGTCTAATGTTCCGATAACTGTCTTGTAATCATACTTATTGGATATTGTAACTCTCAACTGATAACTCTTGTCCTGATTCATTCTCTGGGGTAGTTCTAGAGTTAACGTCTTTTTGTAAGTTGTTCCGTTATGAACTGAAAATTCATCAGTTGAATCACTTACTTTATCCTTATAACCATCTCCACTTAAAGAAGCTTCAACCTCTATATCACCATCAAAATTAGAGATGAATTGAACCTCAACATCAATCTGATCTCCTTTTTCAAGACCAGCAATATAAGTCGGAGTACCTGCTAAATTTACCTCGACATCATCAGCATCAACTGACAGCACATTCACGTCCAGCTCTGCGCTTGCAAATCCTGCGCAAGCAAGAACACCAACTAAAAACAATATCAAAACACTCACACTTTTTAATTCCATTTTTCTTACCCCCAAAGTTTGTTTATAATTGAGACATTAAATCTCTAATATGATTTTAACTGTTGTAAAACACCCCTTATATATAAACTTTTCGGTGTTTTAGTATACAAGAGTAGTTACTAAAGTTAACTATTAAAAAGTTACTATTGGGTAACTACTCTGAAATCTCTGTATCTTGTCCTCCTTATTCCATTTAGATCAGACAGTGAAATCCTCAATGAATAGACGCCAGGCTTAGCATCTTCAGGTATGTCTAAGATAACTCCATGAGACATAGCCTCATCGATCTCAGGACCTGTAAAAGGGCCTGCTTTTCTGGATATCCCTAACTCTGCCTGAGTGACCCTTATAGTAGCATATCTGGTGTTATATCTGCCTATATTCTCAAAATTTAAGTCTGTAAATAACTGATCACCTGGATTTACATAAGCATAAACTTCATAATTGCTTCTTATATTACTTATAAAAAACTTCTCCCTAGGCAAACTGTCGACAGGTGAATTTGAAACTTTTAATAAATACTCCTGTAAATCACTCAATAATCCATACCATGCCATTACCTTTACCGTATAGCTTCCTGCTGACCCTGGAACCCATGATATCAATCCAGAAGATGTATCGATGCTCATCCCAACAGGGGATTCGACAAGAGCATAACTAGCTGCTCCCCCGTCATGAGTCACTGCATTAACATCATAATTGTAAACACTCCTAAATCTCTGATCTGAAGGTGTAAACGAAGTTACAGGACTTGAAACTATCTTGACATAACAAGCATTTTCATCAATATTTCCATCACAGTTATCATCAATGCCATTGCATATTTCTGTAGCGCCTGGGTTTACTGCTAAGAAAGTATCATCACAATCATTTCCTTGTACAGCCTGGCATCCTGCAGGTATGCAATTGAATGTATTGCAGATTCCATCAATCAATAAGTTTACATAAGTATCTGCATCTTTATCACAATAATAACTTGACTGGCAAACATTTCCGTCGTCAATTCCGCCTGCGCAGTTATCATCAATGCCGTTGCATATTTCTGTAGCGCCTGGGTTTATTGCAGCAACTTGATCATTGCAGTCTGTATTGTCAGCTACGTATCCAGCAGGTGCAGTGCATGCTTGTGCTGTTGA
>JAHJAV010000073.1 GCA_018813685.1 Nanobdellota archaeon
TGGTTTGATAAGGATACAGGAAGCAGAAAATTATACATTGAAAAATTCACAGATTCTCAAAACAAAAATTATATCTTCATTGCGCCAGAAGGCTCACCTGCAATAGATGAAAGATACACAAAGATGAATGAAAAATACGGAAAATTGGCAAAAGGAGAATATATAAAAAAGATTAACGAGGTTCTAAAAGATGAAGATTCCAATCAGGTAATTTATGAAAGACAGCTGGAAGCAATAAACAGCTTTGTGAATCTCTTTGCCTACTATGGGTTTGTAGATGAGTTAAAGCCCCACTTGATGAAAATAGCTGTGCTTTACTTAAGGCATCAAACAGGATTCAGGCCAAAATTAGACCCAATAATTCAATCTATGAGCATCTTAAAAAGCTCATCAAGTGATGATGAAAAATTACAATCCCAGTTCTTCCTTTCAAGGCTGCAATACATGAAAAGCACAGCCCAAAGCTCAAGAATCGCTCTGCTTGAGATGCAGAGCATGGTAGAGAGCAATCCAGACAAGTATAAGAAAGAAATCATACCCAATAGTGAGTCCAAATGCAGTGATTATGATTCCGGATTGATGAAAGGAAAAAGTGACCAATCGCTCTTATTTAAATGCTCAAGCTACCTGCTGAATAATGGAATTGATATAACCCACATACTTGTTTACGCCGGCGAAGGCGAAGAGTTCAGAATAGACAATTACAAAATCAAAGTCAAAAAAGTAAAGCTGGCAGAAGAAGCAACTATCTCAATATACAAGTATAATGAACTAAAGAAAGACTATGATTTAGTTAAATGCGATAAAAAGGATGAATTGACAATAACAATAGGGGCTATATATTATGGAGCAGATGAATATAACCCTGAAATAGAAAACCAAGGCCACACATACAGCCTTAACAGCATTCTTCAAAAATGCGCGAAAACATGAAACTTTTCTCCAGCAAAAAAGCCCAGGGCGACATAGAAAGTTATTTTGTAGCTATTAAGCTTATTCTCGCAATGAGTGCCATAATTGCAATGTCTGCTTATGTCTACTCTATAGCCACAGACACATACTTTGAAAAAACCTATTTATCAAGAGACCTCGCTTTTACAGCAAACACAATCTATTTTGCTCCTGGCAGCATCTACAACATATATGACAGAGAAAAACTAAGCAAATTTGGAGTCACATTCAGCAATCCGAAAGCAAGCCTGTTAGAATACGATGAAAAAACAAAAGGCCTTCCTTTTATATATTATTATGCCTCTGACCTAAACTACAAATTCCAGAATGAAGAAGTAAGGCAGCTCCCTAAAGTCTATTTCCAAAAATCCTCTGGCACAGTTGAGATAAAGCCATACCTGCAGGATAAAACAAAGCTGATCGATTGCCCTAATATTGACACGATAGACCCTTTATGGAATCAAAATCTCTTCTTGATGGACCCTGGCCATGGAGATGGCACAGGACTAATCAATGGCGATAAAAAAGAAGGATTGATAGCAGGCTCAATAGGTTTTTCTCTTTCAACCTGCCTTAACAACAAAAAAACTACTAGAGATAATATTGGCAGCCAGATACAGGATCAGACAAGAAAAAGCAAACCCGAGGTAAGTAAACTTATCAAAGAAAGCGACATCATAATAAGCATACACATAGGCAGTTATTCAGAAAGCGCAAACAACCTAAAAGCCTATGTCTCTTCAGCAGGAAACGAAGAATTGGCAAAAAAAAGAAAAAAGCTTGGCTGCTGCATGATTAATGAACTATTATCCTACCCAGAAATTAGCAGCTTATTTGATGGGGGCAATGTAATTGCTGTAAATCCCGAATACCTGCAGGATGATTATAAAACAATCCTAAATAACGAAAAAACAGCAGTTGTAATCGAACTAGGCAATATCCAAAGCCCAAGAACAGACAAGCTGCAGGATCAGGAAGTTATACTAAGAGTATCAAGCAGCATATATGATTCATTAAAGAAGTATTACGAAAAAGATGAATAACATCCTAAAAAGCAAAACAGCAAATTTGATTTCATTCAATGTGATAAACCACATATTGGAGATAATATTCATAATATCTGTAGGGGTATTTGTATTCTTTATAATCCACTTTGAAAAGAACATAGACACATTTCCTATAGAAAGCGAAATCTTGGCAGATAGAATCCTATATTCGAACAACGGCTTATGGTTTTATGATGAAAACATAAGCAGGTTATATCCTGGAACAATTGAATTGAATAATTTTAACAATAAGGAAATGATAGAGTCATCTCTAGCAAAAACAATGGATTATGGAGATGAAAACAAAAGAGCAGCTGCTGAA
>JAHJAV010000008.1 GCA_018813685.1 Nanobdellota archaeon
ATTGAGCATTTTATTATAACCTTTTAACAAACTTCTTAATATTCTTTTTATAATAAATATCTTCTTTCTCTATATTCCTGAATATCTTCTTTATATTTTCAGCTTCTTTCTTTGAAACGTTCTTTTTTACACTGCCGTTTTTAGCTATTGATTTTACAACACTGCAATCACTGCAGGGATCATGTTCAATAACTTTGAGCTTATTGTTTGTGAGCCTAATAGCCCAGAAAGGGAATATCCTGCATATGTTTGGCCTTATATTGTAAATTTCGCATTTACCATGGTCGCCTAAAAAGATGCACTTTCCATTCTTTTTTGTCTTTAGCCTTAGGATCCTGTTTTTGTCCAGCTGGTGATATCTCATCTTTCCTTCAAGAACAGGGTCTTCGTCTTTCAATGAACTGGCTAATGGTTTAGGGAGTGGAGAATAATCTAAGAAATAACTATAATCTTTTTTTGTTGTTCTTTTGATATTTTCTGCGTTTTTGATGCCTACAAAGACAAATCCTAACTGATCATCAAAAATACAGCAGTGCTCGTGTTTTTTGCAGTTTTTACAGTTGCTTTCGAAATACATTATTTAAAATAATCAGCCCTTATTAATAAACCTGATGAATTTCTAAATGTTTAATCTATTTTTTGAGAATAAACTATTCTTGCGAATCTATGTTATCTTTTTTATCTTCAATATCTATTCCTAATCTTTCCCATCTTCTCAGTTCCATACATTCTGGATTTCCGCAAGTAATCATACGCTTAAACTGCGCTGGGAAATCTATCTCTTTGAATTCTGTTCTACAGTACCTGCAAATTTTGGTTTTCATTTTGATTGAAAATCCTCCTTTTCAATAAAATGAACCGGAAATGCTATGCATTTCTAAGTTCATTTTCTTCTCTATTTTTCTTCAAATTCAGACATTCTGCATCTAAGATCAAAATGCTTTTTGAAAAATTCATAATGTTGGTCTTCAAATGGGTTTTCAAAATTGATAATTTTTACCACTCCCCTTTAGCTGTCGAAATATGCAAACCTTTCTTCTGGCATCATATCTTTTTCACAGTCCCTGCATAGGTAGGGGTCATTTATTGCGCTTTTCTTTATCATAAGGCCGCACCTAATACATCTTGTCTTTTTCATATTCTCACCTCATACAGCGCTTTTTTCCAGGTATACAGAGCCGCATACAGGGCATTCATAACTATTGCCGTTAAAGCTCATCTCTGTTTTGCAGCTATTGCAGTAGACAAAGTCCCACTTGTCTCTGAAAACTAGCCTGTTTTCCATCCATTTTGCCATCTTTTACCTATATTGTCGTTTCTTTTTCATAACCCATCCCACATAAGGGGCATGCAAAATGATTGCCATGAACACACCTCATCTCTTTCATACATCCTCTGCAGTAAAGAAGCGCCGGAACCTTTGTCAGGATTATAGGTTCGCAGCCAGGCATTTGCTCAAATCCTTCTAACATGTTTATCACCTCACCCTAATCCCACCAATTCACTATGGGCAAAAGTTTTATATATAACCTTGCTATATACCATATATAGTATATATGTAAAGTTTATGGTATATGTTTTTTTATATAAAAATTAAAGATTATAAGTGGGGTGGTTTAAATCGATTTTAGAAAGGTAATAAGTTTTGGAAAGAATTCCTTGATTGTTTCACTGCCAAAGCAGTTGGTAGATAGGAATAAGGTAGGTAAGGGCGATCTGATTTCTATGGATGAGAATAAAGAAGGGCTTTTGATAAGGACAAACAAGGAAGAGCCTAAAAAGGAGGAACCTAGATCTATTGTGATAAACTCAGAAGATAAAAGTTTAGTCCACTTAAAGACAGAGATTGTTTCTGCGTATCTTGATAATTATGACCTAATTGAGGTTATGTCTAAAGACCTGAAGACAAACTCTCCAGAGATAAAAAAGATATTGCAGGATCTGGCGGGGATGGAGATAATAAACCAGAGCTCTACCCGGATTGTTGCAAAGGATCTTATTAATATAAAAGAGATTTCTATAGTGACATTGATAAGAAGGATGGACACTATTGTTAGGTCAATGATGCAGGATGCAATAGAGTGTTTTGATGGAGTTGATCATGCACAAAGCGTATTCCATATTGATGAAGAGGTTAATAGGCTGCACTTTTTGACTTATAGGATAATAAGAAGCGGATTAAAAGATGTGAGGATTGCAAATTCATTGGGAACAAATGCACTTAAATTACATTCAGATCACACTGTTACAAATAAGATAGAACGGATAGCTGATAATACTAAGAGGGTGTGCAGATTTTCTAATGAAACTAAGCTGGATGAAAAATGGAGAAGTGAGCTTAAGAGGGCATTAAAAAATATCAAACAAAGCTATTTGGATGTTATGAAATCATATTATACAAATGATGTGCAGATTGCCCTTAAAATAGAGGAAGATAATAAAGAGATAATCAGGGAGTGTGATAAATTTTTTGTTAAGCACGACCATAAGGAATTAAAGTTTGATGACAATATCAGGAAAGGTGTATGCGGATTTAGGGGATCTTGCGGAGCAACAGCGAAGATAATAGAGAACATGAAAGAGATGGCTTCTTGTGTGAGATATATTGCAAGAACTATAATCGGGGGAGGTTAAATAACTAGTATAGGTCATATTCGAAGTTGCAGAAAGAAGTTCCTAGATTAGATAAGGATGATTTTGATTCTTTTAAGGATAGGGTGCATGAAGCAGAGTGTGATGCCCTGCAGATATTTATAATGTCTTTGGAGGTATAATAGAATTATTTCCTATAAATCGGACAGACCTTGCATAAACTATTAACTTCTCCTTCTTTAATTTCAGCAGGGCAATCAGGAAAAGTACCTTTGCAGTAAGGATACTTGGTTTTACTATGAAACTCATCATGCTCCTTAGCCCATGCTGGCTTAGGAATATTCTTTGATTTGTGGAGAAAGATATTTATAATGATTCAACTTATGAATATAACATGAGAAAGAACAAAGCAAAACCAGTAAGCTATAAGGCAATAAAGAATAACAGGACATTGAGTGAGTTTGTTAAAGAAGAAGTCATAGACAAGACAAAAGAGATAACTAAGATTACATGGGATCTGGTTATGAAGATGACTAAGAAGAAATGAATTGAGAATTATTTTTGCCCAGTTAATAACATCCTATAATTACTTTCTACAATAGGAATATAGGGGAAGTATAAAAACATTATGCACCATATATAATTAACGATAAACACTTTATAACGATTGACTATATAATTGTTAGGGTTAGTTATTAAAGAAAAGTTTAAATAAAGGATTAAACTCCTTTTATTTTAGAATGACAAAAGATATATTTGCGGAGTTTGCTGGTATGTTAGGTATAAGTATTTTTTCTGGAGTAATAGTTGCGTGGTTTATGGGAGGACAACAAATAGAAGGAAAAGCACCTTGGATATATTATTTGCTTTTTGGATCAGCTGCACTTATTATGATTTATGTTAGGGCATATTCTAAATCTAATAAATATTAAACCATAGACTTCATATAAATCCATACCTCATACTTTGCTCTATATACTCTGCAGAGTATAACAGATCATGCCTAAAGCTCAAATAAGCAGCATACAGCAATAGAGCGCCAATAATAACTATGCATATCCTTACCACTACTTTTAGATTATGGCTCTTTATCTTCCTTATATTCCATGCTGCTATAAAATAAAGCAGTACTGTTATGAATAGCTTTAGCATAATAACGTCTTAGAATGTTTTTTTCCTGCCCCTTGGGCTTAAAGATGATCCTTGTTGGTTATAATTATAGGAATTATACTTAAAACCAAATCTCTCGTGTATATCTTCCCATGTCATGAACCCCCCGTAATTCTTCAAGAACTCGATAGCTTCTTTCCTTCTCTCTATTGCAGATATACATTTGCTCTTGCCTGTTCGTTTGGCATTTTCTTCTAGCAATTCTATCTGTGCTTCAATCCTTCTTATCTTTTGTAGGTTTTTGTAAATTTTAGGCATCTTCCCCTCACACTAACTCAACCTATTAAAAATTAATAATTTATTTAAACTTTATTCTTTCTTCTTTTATATCATGCTATTAATGAGCGGAATATTTAAACCTTCCTAAACCTCACCGCTCCAGCACCACGCAAAACTTTCTACTAAGATTATTTTTCCAGAAGAAAAACTAATCTGGAAAAAATGCAAAGCATTTTGACAATTCTTAGGCTAAAGCCACGAATTTACTGAATTGCATTATCTCTTTAAATCTTCTCTTACAGCCTCTATAAACTCCTTTGCTTCATCAACCAGTTTCTTTACTATGGATGTATCCAGTATTGTTTCTGTGCCGTACTGGAATTTTTCTCTCAGATTTATTATTTCATCGCTTGCTGATTTTTCATCAAATGAGGCTATTTTCTTGAGCTGCTCCAAGCTTATTCCTGATTTTTTCTCTTTTATCAAAACCTCGACAGCTGCAAAAGTGCATTCCTGATTCCTAGATTCATATCCATTCTTTGCCAGAATAGCGAGCAGGCAATGATACATTGTGTAGAAGCATGCACTAACGGCCCAGTCCACAAAGCCGCCTTTCATAAGGTATTGCATAACAGTAAGATTGTGAATAGCCTTTTTTATGTAGTCATTTGCACTTTCAACAGAGGGCTGCACCTTCTTAAGCCCCCTATGCTTTTCTCCCTCTTTTTCTGCTTTGTTCAAGCACCATCTCAATTTGTTTTCAATCTGACCCATTTTTAATCGCCTCGACTATTATTTCAGCCCCCCATAAAATCTTGCCGGTTTTTATTATGTCCAGGATTACCTTATCGCCTTTTTGGATATTTTTCAGCAAATCTTCTTTAGTCTGCATCAATTCATGTATTTTCTTTGGCTTAAGGGACTTTATTTTGCTTAATTCCTTGCTTACCCTGCTGAAATCTTTTTTTTCTAAGATAACCAATATATCTATATCGTTAGCTTCCTTTCCTTTAGTCAATACCGAACCAAATAAAACGCAACATAGGGTACTATCTTTCAAAGGGTTAAGATCTTCTGCCTGTATCTGTGCGTAAGGACTCAAATTATTCTGTATTAACACCAACTCTGAAAGCTTTGCTCCAATCTCTTCATTCAAGTTTGGCTTGTAATATAGGGCATTGCCTATCTTCTCAGGCACAACTGCATTGATTTTTTCAAGTTTTTTTAGTATCTTGTATGCTCCCATAGGGCTTAGCTCTAGCCTTTTTCCTATCTCATTTACGCTGTTCCTTTCTTGGAAATTCCTTATCAAAAAGTCCATTACCCTTGCTTCGTTTTGTGTTAAGCTTTGCAATTAAATCACCTTCATATACCTATAGTATATAATTATATACCCCTAGTATATAAAGGTTTTGTTTGAAAAAAATCAAAATCACCTCTTTTTTAAAAAAACAAATTCATTTCTTTTTCTTTTCTGAGTTATCCATCACTTTATCCATATAATTCACTTGTTTCAGAAATCAAACATATCACAAGAACTAGTAAGGTCTGATTAATCACTTAACTATCTGGACTTTCATCATATTCATGTTTCCAGGTGTAGTGAATGGAATGCCTGCAGTTATAACAACTATATCTCCTCTTTTTATCAGGCCTCTTTTCAGAACAAGGTCTATTGCATTTTCCATAAGGCTGTCTGCGCTCTTTGGCTTTTCAATCAATAGCGGATGAACTCCCCACCATAGGTTTAGTTTTTTAATCTCTTTCTTTTTTGGGGTTACTGCTATTATTGTTGTTGTAGGCTTTTTCCTTGATATGACTTTTGCAGTATGACCCGATAAGGTGCAGGTTATGATAGCTTTTGCTTTTACTTCATGCGCTGTCTGACAGACGTTTTTGCTTAGTGAATCTTCTATGCTAAGTTTGCTGCGTGAATATGGGTCAGATTTGAAGTCCATCCTTGGCTCTATCTGGTTAGCAATTTTTTGCATCATCTCAACTGCTTTTAATGGGAATTTTCCTATTGCTGTTTCACCGCTAAGCATGATTGCATCTGTGCCGTCAATTATTGCATTTGCAACATCAGTAACTTCTGCTCTAGTAGGTCTTGGGTTTTTAGTCATTGATTCGAGCATCTGTGTTGCTACAATTACTGGTTTTCCTGCCCTGTTGCATTTTCTTATTATCATCTTCTGGGCATTTGGGACTTGTTCTATCGGAATTTGAACTCCCAAGTCACCTCTTGCTACCATTATGCCGTCTGCTGCTGCGATGATCTGATCTATGTTCTTAATTCCCTGCAGGCATTCTATCTTTGCAATTATAAGGGCACCTGAGTTGTTTTTCTTTAGAAGGTTTTTTAGGTCTATTACATCTTTTGCTGACCTTACCCATGATTGAGCTACGAAATCTATCTGGTTTTTTGCTCCAAACTCGATGTCTCTTATATCTTTTTCATCTATGCTTGGAAGATCAACTATGACTCCTGGAACGCTTACGTTTTTTCTTGAGTTTACTTCTCCGCCTTCTATGACCTCACATAATATATCATTTCCTGTTATTTTCTTTACTTTTAGCTCTATTGTTCCGTCTGATATATAGATTAAATCATTGACTTTTAGTTGTTTATGGAGGTTTTTGTAACTTACAGAGATAATCTTATCGTCACATATTGTTTCAGTTGTAGTTATAGTGATTTCATCTCCTTTTATTAGTATGACCGGATGTTTGAAATTGCCTAATCTTATCTCAGGACCTCTTGTGTCGAGCATGATCCCTACAGGAGCTAACCGCTTTGAGTTGATATCATTTATTTTTTTTATCCTATCCAGGTGCTCATCATAGCTGCTATGTGAGAAATTAAGCCTTGCAATATTCATTCCTGCTTTTGCAAGTTTTTCAATCATATCTACACTGTCAGAAGCAGGACCTATTGTGCATATTATCTTTGTTCGTATCATCCTGGGTTAATAACCTTCGAAAACAATCTTTTTCTTATCTTTTATCAGGACAGTTCCAGAGCCTTTTTTAACTTCACCGATAACCTGGGCTTTTTCTTTGAATTTTTCTGCAATAGAAACAGCTGAGTCAGCATAATGCCTATCCACAATCACAAAAAAACCCTGACCCATATTGAATGTTGTGTACATCTTCTCATTGCTAAATCCGGATTCTTTTTGCATCAAGTCAAAAATAGGCAGTGGCTTTATTGGATTATTAATTTCAAACTGCACTCCTTTAATCCTATTTAGATTCTTTAGCCCATAACCTGTATTATTGGCGCAGACTGCTTTCATCTGGGAAGCAATTGCAGCGACTGCTTTGCAATAGATCCTTGTCGGCTCTAATAATCTTTCACCGATTGTAGCTCCGTCAAACTTATCATCGACTCTAAACTTTCCAGCATACTTCTTTTTATGCTTGAGCCTTGTTTCAAAATCTCCGTTTAATAATTTTAACCTTAAATCAGTATAACCATTTGAATGTGGGCCAGAACTTTTTAGGGCAATTATCTTATCTCCAACTTTGACTTCACTATGAACATCTTTTTTTCTTACAAAACCCATCATCCCCCCTGCAATATCAAAGCCCATCCCTGCCTTAGTGCCTGATATCAATTCATCAACAGAAGCTGTCTCGCCTTTTCCTATGTTGATATGGATATCATTTCTTAATATATCTCCAACTTCAGACATCTCCAGCCCTTTTACAACTCCTTTCATCAAATCTCCAGCCAATCCTTTTTCAGCAAAATCAGACTGCACTGCAAAATAATCGATAAACAGGAAAGGAGCAACCTTACCCAAAGTAGCTAAATCATTGGCAGACATTGCAACTAGATCAATGCCCACTGTGTCGTATTTTTCCATCACTTCAGCAAGTATCAATTTTGTGCCTACACCGTCAATAGAACATGCCATATAGTGATTAGGAAACACTTCATCATTCTGGAAAAGCTCAGCAAACATTCCGTCAGAAATCGGCAACATATTCTGTTTTAGCTTAGCAGGTATGGCTTTCTTGATAGCAGAAACTGCTTTTGATTCTCTCTGCTGATAGTTTGTTTTATCCATAGGAAAATAAAAATAAAGGGAGTTTATAAAAGTTGCTAAAAATCAATCTATCTTTAATTCCTTTTTCCAAAAGCTGCAGAGCTTCTCTACTTTTTTGCTGGAAATGCCTAAATAGTTCTCTGGGCTTTTCAGGATTTCAATCTGTTTTTTTGTGAATTTGGCTAAGTATGGCTCTATGCTTTTGTCTTTGAACAAAAGTTCTCTGAATGGTTTTCCTGTCTGCTGGCTTTTTAGGGTTAGTTCTCTGGTGTATTCGTGAGCATCCGGGTGGTTGTGGGCAGCTAACAATATGTATACTGGCTCTGCTGTTATCATCTCTTTGTTCATGTCGAAATTCTTTTTTAGGTTGTTTTTGTCTACAACTAATTTAGACATTGTCCTGTTTAGCCTATTTATTGAGGTGTAGAGCCCTGCTAAGATTTCTGGGATGAACCTTGATGTTGCAGAGTTGGTTAAGTCTCTCTGGTGCTCGCATATCTGGTCCATGTATAAGGTGTTCATCCTGGGCATGAATTCTTTCCACATAGATTTTACATTTTCAAAGTTAATTGGATTTCTTTTGTGAGGCATTGTTGAAGAGCCTACTTGTTTTGCTTCAAAGAATTCACCAACTTCACCTATCTCTGATCTTTGTAAGTGCCTCATATCATCTGCTAGATTTGCCAGGACGCCAAAACAGCTTGTTACTGAATGGATGAAGTCAGCCATGTATTCTGCTTCAACTACTTGTGTAGAGATTGGAGAGGGTTTTAGCTTTAATTCCTTTAATACATCTGCTTCAAAGCTTTCTGGGTCTTCAAAGAATAATGATGATGCATTGTAAGCACCTACTGCTCCTGCTATTTTTCCCCTTAAGTTGTTAGCTGTTCTTTGTATTGCTTTTATCCTTGTCCCTAATCTTGAAACATATTGGGCGATTGCAAAGCCAAATGTGATAGGCTCAGCGTGCTGACCGTGGGTTCTTCCTATCTGCAATGTGTTTTTTTCTCTTAGTGCTAAATGGATTAGTGTTCTTTCTAGGTTAGTTATTGCTGGGATTAGGGTGTCATTGGAGAATTCTTTGAATCTTGCAGCATCTGCTGTGCAGATTATATCGTGAGATGTAGTTGTGAAATGAACATATGGCTTTGCTTTGTCAGAAACTCTATTTCTTATTGAGTTTGCTAAAGCTCTGATGTTGTGTTTTATCCTGTCTTCTTCTTTGTAGACTTCCTGAGCTGTTACTTGAGTAGAGGCTGCTTGGACTTCGTTTGCAACTGATTTTGAGCAGATGCCTTTTTTAGCTAGTGTTCTTGTTAATGCTGCTTCTACTCTTGCTAAGTATCTTACTGCGCCTTCTTCAGACAGGTAAGGCTTTAGCTTTTGTTTTGTCTTTTCATCTCTTCCATAATATCTGTAGTCTAATGGGGAGATGTTTTCAAATAATGGGATCGTTTCTTCTTTTTCTTCTGGTTGTTTGGTTTCCATGAGGTTTTCTATGTTCTTTAGGAGGTTGTTGTTTTTGTTTAATTTTATTATTTTTCTGTTTTTATCCTGTATTTCATTTATTATATTATGTTTTTTGAATATCTGGATTGTTTGATGGACTTTTGCTGGACTTATCTTTAATCGTTCAGCTATTTCTCTTATGTGCAATGATTCTTTTTCCAATAGGTTTAGAATTTCAATGTTCTTTTTTGTAAAGATTTTAGTTATTTCCATATTTAGCCACCTCAGTAAGAATAAATCGTTCATTATTTATAAACTTTTCTATATTTTAGTATGTAATGTTTACTATTTAAGAACACTTAGAATCTTGTTATGAATTTTTCCATTTGTTGCAATATAGTCCTTTATTTCTGGAGTCCATCTCTTTCCGTTTAAATCAGTTACCTTTCCGCCTGCTTCTTCGACCATGAGTAAAACAGCAGAGTGGTCCCATATGTTGCTTTTGAAATCAATATTGATGCCTGCTTTGCCTTCTGCTATCAGAATGTTGTTATATACTGCAACTCCATAACTTCTTGTTCTCCATGTTGATTTTGCAAGTTTTTTTAGGATGTTTATCTTCATGTCTGTATCTTCTCTTAGCTTAGCGTCGAATATAAGAAGGCATTTTTTTAGGTCTGTTTCATTATTTACCCTTAGTTTTTTTCCATTGCAGAAGAAACCCTTGCCTTTTTCTGCATAATAAAGTCTTTTTAATGCAGGCATATAGACTACGCCCAGGATAATCTCTTTTTGGTATTGGAGTGCTATAGAACTTCCGAACAGGGGGTTGTCCATTATGAAGTTGTGAGTGCCGTCTAATGGATCTATAATCCATCTGTAATCAGAGTGTTTATTGCTGCTCCCCATCTCTTCACAGATAATATCATGGTTAGGGAATTCTTTTAGGATTATGCTTCTTATCTTTTTGGTGCTTTCTATGTCTGCTTTTGTGACATAGCTGTTATCTGCTTTTTCTTTTTTCTTTATATCTTTACAGAAATATCTTAATTGTATCCTTGCTGCTGCTTTTGCTGCTTTTAGCGCTATTTGTCTGAAAGTCATAATCAAAGAACAAAGAACTAATTATTTAAATGTTTAGTTTTTGCATTTATCTTCACCCCTTTTTGTGGCTTAAAATAAAAACATAAGATTTAAATACTACTTAGTATTACTTAGTTATACTATGGAAGCAGTAAGCTTAAAGTTAGAGGATACATTTTTGAAAGACATAGAAAAGTCTATGAAAAGGAATAGATATACAACTAAAACAGAGTTTATTAGAGAGGCAATAAGGGATAAAATAAGGGATTTGGAAAAAGAGGAAGCCTTGCTTAGAGTGAGAAAATTATATGGCGCATCAAAAAGAAAAACAACTGATGAAGAGCTTCATAAATCAGGGGAAAAAGCTTTCGAAGAATTAGAGAAAGAGCTTAAATAAAATCTTCTGGTTTTTTAGCAGTTGTAATGTCCTTTAGCTGTTCAAAATGAGGATCTGTTGCTATTAATTGCAGATTATTGTCTCTAGCCAATACCGCATGAAGTGCATCTTTTTTAGGAATATTTCTTTGCCTAGCTAATTTCCTCGCTTCTTCAATTTGTTCTCTATAAATATGGGCATGTTTTATGTTTTTTGGCTTAGCTATGCTTAGAATTGAATTGATGTTGTCATTAGTATATCCAAGATTTTTGAATTCTTTAACATTCAAATCAGAATAATCTATCTTAAAATCATCTTCAATAATCTTAATAATCAATCTCAAAGCTAGCTCTCCATTCCTCCCTCTTTTTTCATGAAAATCTAACCAAATTGAAGTGTCAAAATAAAACTCATCAGCCATTATAAATATCCATTTCCCTCTAGATTCTTTTCAATCCTTCCAGAAACATCCCCAACATTAGCCTTAAACTCCTTTCCAGTTATCATCTCATACAACTTAATATATCTTTTACTTAACTCAACTACTAATTCCTTAGGAGCCTCTGGCAATTCTTTATCCTTATAAGGGTCGCAATGTTTCTTAAACCATAAGCGTAGAAATTCTTTATCAATATTCTCTGGTTCTTCTCCTTTGTTTAATCTTTCATTGTAAGTTGATTTTATCCAGAATCTGCTTGAGTCTGGGGTGTGGATCTCATCTATGAGGTAGATGTTTCCTTTTTCGTCATGGCCAAATTCATATTTTGTGTCTACTAAAATTAATCCGTTCTTTTCAGCTATTTCTGTTCCCCTTTGGAATAGTTTTAAAGCTTTGTCTGCGACAAAGTCCCATTGTTCCTGGGTCATCAGGTTTCTTTTTACAATCTCTTTTGCTGAGATTTTTTCATCGTGCTCATCTGATTTTGTAGTTGGAGTTAAGATTGGCTTTTCGAACTTCTGGTTTTTCTTAAGGCCTTCTGGCAGAGTATTTCCGCAGAAGTTTCTTTCTCCTTTTTCATAGGCTGTCCATGCAGCTGTGCTTGTGACGCCTGTGATATAACCCCTTACTACAACCTCAACTGGGAATACTTTTAGTTTTTTGCAGACTACTACATTAGGGTCCGGCATTTCTATGACATGATTTTGAATTATATCTTTAGTGTGATCAAACCAGAATCCAGATGTCTGTGTCAAGACTTGTCCTTTGAATGGGATATTCGCTAAGTTTCTATCAAAAGCAGACTGCCTGTCTGTTGAGATCAAGAAAAGGTTTTTCTCTCCGACATAGACATCTCTCACTTTGCCCTTATATTTATTGCCTAGTTTTGGAAGATCAGTTTCTTTAAGTGTAAATTCTATCTGTTCTTTTATTATATCGTCAGATAACATCAATATCCCTCCACTTTAATTTCTTTTATCCTTTCAAAATGATCTTTATTTTGGGTTATAATTGTATCACAGCCATTTGCAATCATGGTTCCTGCAATCATAGAGTCAGTACTTTCTATTTCTCTTCCATTAAGAATGAGATTTGCATTTATTCTTGCTGAATTAATACAGGCTGTTTCATTAAAATCCAATATTTCTATTCTATCTAGGATAAGTTTAGCTTTTTCAGAGAATTTTTGTTGATCTTTTTGCCCTCTTAAAAAAGCACCTAATAATATCTCATATATGTTTATCCTTGTAGTGGCAATATTGTTTGAGTTGAGGTTTTCTATTTTTTTAACTGCCTCTTTCTTATTTCTTAATAAATCCACTAAAAAAGAAGTATCTAAGCATATCATAATCCATTTACCTTCTCTAACAATTTTTTAGTGCTGCTTTTTCTGTTTTTTATTATCTCTTTTTTCATGTCTTCTGCTTCTTTATCAGTTAGTAGGCTATCCCACAGTCCTGCACACTCCAGTACTGCCTCTTTACCCCCTCTTCTGTTTTTACTAAGATTTCTAATTGCATCAGAGAAACTTTCATCTTTTTTCTTCAGCCTATTCAGCATATTATAGGCGTCTTCCATTATGGTTATAGTTTTTGTTGCCATAAGTGTATGTGTACACGTACTTGTATTTAAAGCTTTCTACACTGATCTGATTTCCATGTCGCTTTGGTTTACTTTTTCTTTTTGTCTTTCTCTGTATCTGTTTAGTTTTAGAGTGTATTTGTCGTTTGTGTTCATTATTTCTATAGCAGCTAAAGCGGCGTTTCTTCCATTGTTTAGGCCTACCCACAAGCCATGCCTGCTGTGCTTTAATACGTTTAAGGCAGCTTCTGCTTTGTCATCATCTTTCATTGATAATGGGCAGTAGATGACTAGCTGGTCTTTTTCAGGAATGTTTTCATCTAAGGATACAAATTGTATATTGATGCTGTCATTGTCACATGATTCTGATTCATTTGGGGCAATTTCAAATTCACTTAGTATTTCTTTTGCTTTTTTTAGAGCATCATTAGGCGATTTGCTTACTAGGTTTATTGACAGATAAGGTTTTAGCAGCTTTACTGCGTTTTTTACAGCTATATCTACTTGGCCAACTCCTACGCTTAATACAGGGATTCCAGGCGGCATTTGCATGATTGATAATAAGGCATCTAGGCCTTCATAGCTGCCATGGCATGGAACTCCTATAATCGGTTTTATTGTTTTAGAAGCTACTACTCCGGGTAAAGCTGCTGACAATCCAGCACCTGCAATTATTACTTTGCAGTCTGTTTTTATTATCTCGAAAAGCTCTTCTGGAGTCCTATGAGCAGAACTAATGCGCATCTCAACACTGACATTGCGTTTCTTCAGGCCTTTTACTATCTCCTTGTATACAGGCGCATCTGATTTAGAACCGAAAACAACCAATACATCTGGCATTATACTTCACCCCTAAGGAAATAGCAATCATTTTAGTTTATATACTTTTTGGATTTTAGTATAAGGTAAGCGCCTTCAAAATTCTCGATGGAGTTGTGAAGGGAGCTGCGTTTCCGTAGTCTCGGAAATTAGAGATTTCTGAGATCTCCAAAATGCATAGCATTTTCGAGAGGAGCAACCCCTCGCAACGCTCGTCGATAACAATCACTTAATAGAATTTTGACCTTATGGCGCTTACCTTATACGGATTTTATGTTAAATAACTTCACCAACTAAATAGATAGAGCCTGTGATCAGTATTAGGTCGTCTTTACCTGCTTGTTTCGTTGCATAGGCCAATGCTTTTTTTATATCTGGGATTACTATATTTTCTTTTTCTGTCTCTTTTGCCAGGATATCTGGGTCTAGTGCTCTTGGTATCTTTGGCTTTACGAATATTATCTTGTTTATTAGGGGTGTTAAAACATCTAACATCTTTTTATGGTCTTTGTCTTTTAGGACTCCAAAAATTAAGAAGACTTTTTTGTAGTTCTTTTTTATCTTTAACAGTTCTTTTTTAAGTGCTTTTATTGCTGAAGGATTATGGGCGCAATCTACAAGGGTGTTTTTAGATATGAATTCCAATCTTCCAGGCCATGTTGTCTTTAATAGTCCGGTTTTTATGGATTCTTGTTTTATTTTTAAGTTATAATGGTTGTTTAATACTTTGATGGTTTCTGATGCTATAGAAGCATTTGTTTTCTGGAAGTCTCCGTTTAATCTTAAGGGAAACTCAGTTAATGGATTATTGACAGTGAATACTTCAGAGTTTCGTTCTTTTGCTGCTTTTTTGATTACGTTTAATGCAGGGCCTTCTGCAGCTGTTATTATGGGGATGTTGGTTTTTATTATTCCAGCTTTTTCAGAGGCTATTTTTTCAATAGTATCTCCTAAATAATCCTGGTGCTCTAAACCTATGTTAGTGATGATTGAAACTAATGGGGTGATTATGTTTGTTGCATCTAGCTTTCCTCCTAAGCCGACTTCACAAACTAAGTAATCTACTTTCTTTTCCTTGAAGTAGAGGAATGCTAATGCTGTTACAACCTCAAAGAAGGTTTGATCTGTGATGAATGGCTTGAGCTTTTCAAGATAATATACTAACTCCTGCTCTGATATCATCTTTTTGTTTATTGTGAAACGCTCTCTGAATTCTTTTAGGTGAGGGGATATATACATTCCAACTTTGTATCCTGCTTCTTTTAGTATTGATGAGAGCATTGCACAGACAGAGCCTTTTCCGTTTGTTCCTGCGACGTGTATTATTTTTAGGGATTTTTCTGGGCTGTTTAATTTTTTAAGAAGAATCTTCATATTTTCCAGGCTAAGGTTAAAGCTGCCCTTATGCTCAGAGCCTTTTAAGTTGTAGATGAAGTTTAGGGTTTGTTTGTAGTTCATAATGAGCTAATAAAAAAGAAGATATTAATAAAGTTAGTGCTTAAATAACCTTACACCAGAGAAAACCATAGCTATCAGCTTTTTTTCTTACGAAAAAAACCTGGGAAAAAGTAAGGAATCCTTCGGATTCAAATGCCCTGGCAATCAATGTTTAAAAAGTCTGACGCCGCTAAAAACCATTGCTATCCCCAACTCATTACACTTGGCAATAACTTCTTCGTCCTTTTTAGCGCCGCCTGGCTGAATGATAGACTTAATTCCTGCTTCAGCAGCTGCTTCGACTGCATCTGGGAAAGGGAAGAAAGCGTCGCTGGACATGCTCCCTCCGTTGGCTCTTCCTGTGGATTTTCTTTTTGCTATGATTGAAGCATCCACTCTTGACATCTGGCCAACACCCATACCGTAGCCAGTCTTGTTTTTAGCGAATACAACTGAGTTTGATTTTGTGTGCTTGTTTACTTTCCAGGCAAACCTTAAGTCTTCTAATTCCTTTTTAGTTGGCTTTCTTTTTGTTACGCATTTAAGCTCGAGCTTTTCTATATCTGGCCATCTTCTTGATTGCAATAATATTCCACCTACTACTTTTTTCATGTCATAGCCTTTGTCTGATCTTGTTAATCTACCCACTTCCAGGATCCTGCAGTTTTTTTTGTTGTCTTTAAGGAATTGGAGAGCGTCTTTGTCAAAGTCTGGAGCTATTAATAGCTCTATGAATTTTCCCTTTGTCATCTCTGCTATTTTCATTGTGCATTTTCGGTTCATAGCTATTACACAGCCAAATGCAGACATAGGATCAACATTATAGGCATCTTCAAATGCTTTTTCGATTGTTTCTCTTTCAGCTACACCGCACGGATTAGCGTGCTTTATGATTGCAACAGCAGGATTTTTGAATTCTTTTACTAATTCCAAAGCACCATCACCGTCAAATATGTTGTTATAGCTTAGTTCCTTGCCCCATAACTGCTTTGCATTTACGATAGATGTTTCATTTAGCATAAGCTCTTTGTAGAAAGCTCCTCTCTGGTGAGGGTTTTCTCCGTATCTTAAGTTCTGGAGCTTTTCAAAAGGAATGATCATATCTTTTGGGAATTCGTCTGTTTCAAGGTATTTCGCAATCATGCTGTCATATGCAGCTGTTTTTTCAAAGACTTTTTTAGCCAGATTCTTTCTTTCTTCTATTGAGATACTTTCTTGTTTTTTGAGCTTGTCTAAAATTTTAGAGCAGTCTTTTGGGTCTGTAAGCACAATAACATCGTGGAAGTTTTTAGCTGCGCTTCTTATCATTGAAGGGCCGCCTATGTCTATCATCTCGATAGTTTCTTCAAAGCTAAGGTTCTTTTTTACGGTTTCTGCAAATGGATATAGGTTGACAACAACCATATCAATCATCTCTATCTTGTTGTCTTTTGCCTGCTTCATATGTTCTTTGTTGTTTCTTAAAGCTAATAATCCGCCATGTACTTTTGGATGCAGTGTTTTTACCCTGCCATCCATCATCTCAGGAAAGCCAGTGTAGTCAGAAACATCTTTTACTTTAATGCCAGCATCTTTCAATGCTTTTGCTGTTCCGCCTGTTGATAGGATTTCGATTCCTAACTTATCGAGTTCTTTAGCGAATTCTACAATTCCTGTCTTGTCAAAAACTGATATCAATGCTCTTTTTATTGTCATTTTTTTACCTTCCTTTTTTTGTTTTTTATTATGCTAATATGGCCACTTTATTCCCTTCTACTTTTATCTTTCCATCTCTGAACAGTTCAATACCTTTTATTATGATGTTCTGCTCTGCTTTCTGAACCTTTTCTTTTAATGAATCTATTGTTTCATCTTCTTCTACAGGAACTTCTTTCTGTAGGATGATTGGGCCAGTGTCTGCGCCTTCATCTATGAATATCAGAGATGCTCCTGTTATTTTGTCTCCATTTTCTAATACTGTTTCGTGAACGCCTTTGTCCATGCCACCTGCGTATTTTGGCAATAAGCTGGGATGTATGTTCATGACTTTGTTAAGCCATTTTTGGACGAATTGTGAAGACATCAATTTCATATAACCTATTAGCAGAACTAAGTTGATTTTGTGTTCTTGTAAGAGCTTATCGACTTCCTGGTCGTATTCTTCTCTTGTTTTTCCTTTTGGGTCAAGGAAGATTGCTTTTATGTTATGGGCTCTAGCTCTTTCAAGGATATAAGCTGATTCCTTATTGCTAAGAACAAAAGAAATCTCAACATCTTTTAAATTGCCGTATTCTATAGAATCAATTACTGCCTGCAAATCAGTTCCTTTTGTCGAGCCTAGTACGGCAATCTTTAAAATTCAAACCACCGTATACAAAGAAAATCTATATAGTTTATAAATGTTACTAGAAAATCTTTGTATTTACTCCATGATAGGTATATTTAAAAAAGAAGGTGCAATCCTTTTTTTATGCCATCAACAAAACCAATTAGTGGGAATATTGTGCCTTATGTTACTTTGTTTAATCATAGTGGTAATGTTGATTATAAAGCTATGTATGCTCTTTTTCAGGCAACTGCTCCTTTTGTGGATGCAGCTTTTGTTGGCGGCGGCACTGGCCAGGGATGGATGCTGGATCCTCAAGATCTTGGTGACATTGTTAAACTTGCAAAAGGCGTATTTAATCCGAAGCCAGTTATAGCCGCTATTTGGGAAGTACCTCTCTCATGCTCGCAACCTATAGTTAGAAAGGGAGAAGATTATGCAGGAGTTTTGAAAGCAAGAGGGGTAGATAGTTTGGTGATTCCTCCGCCAATAACTGAAACTCCATTGGGAGCTAATGATATATTACAATATTATTCTCGTATAGATAACTTATTCGGAGATATTAGAAAGATCGTATATAATAATCCCGGATTAACACATAATCCTTTGACATTGCCTCTTTCTTTGGATATAGCCAGTGCTGTTGAGCTTGGCGGTTATAAAGACAGTTCAGGCGATTTAGGCTTTCTTGACAGCCTTCTGCAATTGTCCGAGGGATGGTTTGATGTATACTTAGGTTCAGAGGCTCTTGCAGCTCAGTTATTTCCAGATTCTAATTATCAAGGAAAATTTAAAGGGGTTGTGGGAAGCACTGGAAATGCTGCGGCAGAATTCATGGGCGAGTTGTGGAATGCTTATGCGCAAGGCAATTTAGAAAGATCCAGACGATTGGGTGATACACTTCTTGAGGCTTTGCCTCTAATTAATGGGCCTAGCAATTCTGAGATTGTGCAAAGATTGACATTTGCACTTAACTCTGCGGGAATAGGGAGTCCAGATACCCTTTACAATCCAGCTTCTGATGCTGCAAAGGGGGAAGTTATTTCCGGCTTGAAGATGCTTCAGGATGCACTTAAGGGTTAGAAAAAGATTACTCTAGAACTCTTTTCTGCAATTCCATACATTCTAATGTGTTTTCCATCAGGCAGGCTATTGTCATCGGACCTACGCCTTTTGGAACTGGAGTTATGTAACCAGCTACTTCCTTTACAGAATCAAAGTCAACATCTCCTACTAATTTGTCAAAGACTTTGTTTGTGCCTACATCTATTACTATTGCGCCTTTCTTGACCATGTCTTTTGTTATTGCCCTTGCTTTTCCTATTGCAACTACCAATATATCTGCTTGTTTGGTGTATTCTTCCAATGGTTTTGTCCTAGAGTGGCACATCGTGACTGTGCAGTTTTTCTGCTGCAATAGCATTGCAATTGGCTTTCCTACAATATTTGACCTGCCTACAACAACAGCATGTTTTCCTTCTAATTTAATGCCAGTTGATTCTATAAGCTTAATTACACCTTTAGGTGTTGCAGGAACAATTATATTTTTTCCGATAAATAAGTTTCCCATGTTTATGGGGTTGAATCCATCTGCATCCTTATGGGGCAAGATAGAATCTATAATCAGCTGTTCATCAATATGCTTTGGCAGAGGCAGCTGGACGAGCATGCCATGTATTTTAGAATCTTGATTTAAATCATCTATTGTTTTTAATAGTTGTTCTTCTGTTGTGTTTTCTGGCAGGATGATCTTTTTTGAATAAAATCCTATATCTGCGCATTTTTTTTCTTTCATGTTGACATAGACCTGAGAAGCAGGGTTATTTCCAACTAATACAACAGCAAGGCCTGGCTTAGACTTTAGCCTGCTTACTTTTTTCTTTAGATTATTAAGAAGGCCATCAGCTACTTTCCTGCCATCGATTATCTTTGCTGTCATATGTTTAGTTTAATTATGTTTATATATAAATTTTGTTGTTTTATGTATGTGCATAGCATCTTCAAAATTCTTGACGGAAGAGGCAAAGGAGCTGCGTTCCCGTAGTCTCGGAAATCAGAGATTTCTGAGATCTCCAAAATGCATAGCATTTTCGAGAGGAGCAACCCCTCGCGACGCTCGTCGATAATATTTGATTTAAGGAATTTTGACATTAGGACGCTATGCACATACTGTTTTATGGGTTTTTGTTCTTGAATTGATTCTGTTTTTGAATACTTAAACTTTCAGAAGCGAAACTTATTTATATAAAATTGATAATTGTAACATAAATGGTATACCTTAGCGAGCTGAAAAATAACTGCGTGTATGATTCTGGTAATCTTTGTTTAGGTAAATTGATAGATTTAGTTTTTGTAGACGGAACGAATTATGCAGAGATAACCCATCTGATATTCCAGGATGAAATCAAATACAAGAAAAAGATACCCTGGTCTTTTGTAAAGGAATTTAAGGATGAGGCAGACGGCAAGGGGAAACAGATCAGCATATGCCTGAATTCTAAATCTCAGGATATAACTCCTTTTTTCATGAAAGATAATGAAACTCTTGTAGGGGACATATTGGATAAGCAGGTAATCGATATAAACGGCGTTAAAGTAGTAAGAGTTAATGATGTGATATTGGGAAAGGTTGAAAATAAATTTTATATTGTTGCTGTCTGCGTTGGGGCGACAAGTTTTGTCAGAAGATTGGGATTGTGGAGATTGTCTGATGCTGCTTCTTCAAGAATGAGGGAAAGTATAATTCCGTGGAAGTCTGTTGAAAGATTAGACTCTGAATTTCATGACCTTCACCTAAAGATACAAAAAGAAAAACTAAAAGACCTTCATCCAGAGGATATAGCAGATATCATGGAAGACCTTTCATACTCGCAGAGGATTCTTCTCTTTAATACACTTGATGAGAGAAAAGCAGCCAAGACTTTGCTTAAGTCAGATGAAGATGTTCAGGATTCTTTTTTAAAGAGCTTTAAGATGAGCAAGATAAAAGACCTGCTTGAGAATATTCCTTCTGACCAGGCTGCAGACATAATAAGCTTGATGCCAACTAAAAAAGGGGAGGAGATATTGACTGCAATGGATTCTAAACTTGCTATGAAGATAAGAAAGGTCCTTAATTATTATCCTGAGTCTATAGGGGCTATAATGAAAACAGAGTTTATAACTATCTCAGAGGATTTTACTGTCCAGAAAACAATTACATGGCTTAGGCAGGTAAAGCCTCAGTCTGATAGGATGTATCATCTTTATGTTGTAAATAAAGATAATCATCTTGTAGGTGTTCTTTCTGTAAGGGCCCTGATAATTGCCAATCCTAAAACAAAGATAACTGAGGTAATGAGTCGGAAAATCATTTATTTAAGGACTAACAGCCCAAAAGAGAATGCGAGCAGGCTGATGGCAAGATATGATCTGTTGGTTCTTCCAGTTATAGATAAAGATGGAGTTTTGAGGGGCATAGTAAAAGCAGATGACGTGATAGATGAATATCTTCCAAAAAAATTAAAAAGAGAGAGATTTCTTCCGTTAAGGTTAAGGCAGATACACAATGGAATCAGTAAAAAAGATTAACTGGAAGCATATCTTATTTATTCTTGGGATAATTGGGCCGGGTATCATTACAGCCACTGTTGATAATGATGCTGGGGGAATAACTACTTATTCTGTAGCTGGAGCGCATTTTGGCTATAGCTTGTTGTGGAGCCTGATACCTATAACTATATTGCTTGTTATTGTACAGGAGATGGTAGCGAGGATAGGCGCTGTCACTGGAAAAGGATTGGCTGACCTGATTAGGGAGAATTTTGGGATAAAGATAACTTTTTTTATCATGATAGGATTAGTGTTTGCTAATCTGTTTGTTACACTAGCTGAGTTTGCAGGGATTGCAGCTGCTGGTGAATTATTTGGGATAAGCAGGTTTGTTTTAGTCCCTATAGCGGCATTTTTAGTATGGTTTTTGATATTGAAATTGGATTATAAGATTCTTGAAAAATTCTTTTTTGTCGTGATATTCCTTTATATAGCTTATATAATATCTGGATTCATGGCTAAACCCCCATGGGGAACTGCATTAAAGGAGTTTGTGATGCCTACAATACATTTCAGTAAGGGATACTTATTTTTGCTGATTGCTGTTATCGGAACAACTATAACTCCATGGATGCAGTTTTACCTTCAGAGCTCTATTGTTGAGAAAGGGATAAGGAAAGAAGAGTATAAATATTCAAGATGGGATGTGATAATAGGGTCTATAACTACAGATGTAGTTTCATTTTTTATAATAGTTACCTGTTCAGCTGTTTTATTCACTAAGGGAATTCGCATAGAAAGCGCTGTTGATGCTGCTCAGGCACTGCAGCCGTTTGCCGGACAGTATGCTACTATGCTTTTTGCTATAGGTTTTTTTGCAGCTGCTTTGTTTGGAGCTTTTATACTTCCTATAGCTACTGCTTATTATGTGTGTGAGGCTTTTGGGTGGGAATCAGGAGTTAATAAGAAATTTAAACAGGCAAAAAGTTTCTATATATTATTATCTTTGATGATATTTGTCTCTGCAGCTGCAATATTAATACCTAATATCAACCTTATCTATCTTATGCTTTTGGCGCAGTTTATGAATGGAATATTACTGCCTGTAATATTGATAGTGATACTTAAACTGGTAAATGACAAGAAACTTATGGGGGATTACAGAAATAGCAGATGGATGAATATTGTTGCCTGGACAGGTTGTGTTTTGATAATTGGCGTGAGTGCTGCTTTGCTTGTGACGACTGTTATGGGTGGTTAGTTCTTAATCGAATTCTTTGTAAATAGGGAATTCTACAGTTAGTTTTTCTACGTTCTTTCTTATTCCCTTCTTTAGATCCGCATTGCCAGGGTCTTTTAGCACACTTGTGATAAATTCTCCGGCTTGTTCCATTTCTCCTTCTTTCATTCCCCTTGTAGTTAGAGAAGGAGTTCCCATCCTGATACCTGAAGGGTCAAACGGACTTCTGGTTTCAAAAGGAATTGTGTTCCTGTTTGTATAGATCCCTGCTTCTTCCAAGGCTGTAGAACCTATTTTCCCGGTTATTCCAACTGAGGTTGCATCTATCAGGACTAAATGATTGTCTGTACCTCTGGATATTATCCTGATCCCATTATCTCCAAGAACTTTAGCCAATATTGCTGCATTCTTTTTTATTTGCTCCTGGTAAGGCTTAAAATCAGGTTTCATTGCTTCTTCAAAGCAGACTGCTTTTGCTGCAATAACATGTTCCATTGGCCCACCCTGCAAGCCAGGAAATACTGCTTTGTCTATCTGTTTTGCAAATTTTTCTTTACATAATATGATTGCACTTCTAGGTCCACGAAGAGTTTTATGCGTTGTTGTCATTACAATATCCGCAGAACTGCAGTCTTTATGCACTCCTCCAAGAATTAAACCTACAATGTGGCTTACATCAGCCAGATGAACTGCACCTATTTCATGGGCAATCTTTGTGAACTTGTCAAAGTCTATTTCTCTTGGATAAGCTGTTGCTCCTGAAATAATCATTTTTGGCTTTTCTTTATGAGCTAGTTCAGCTAACTTATCATAATTTATTCTTTCAGTATCCTTCTCAACACCATAATGAATCATATTGTAGAGTTTGCCAGAGAAATTAACAGGGCTCCCATGGGTTAAATGCCCGCCATGGCTTAAGTCCATGCCCATTGCTTTGTCCCCTACATTTAGCATTGCAAAGTAAACAGCTTGGTTGGCTGTAGAGCCTGCATTTGGCTGGACATTGGCGTGATCTGCTTTAAAGAGTTTTTTTGCCCTTTCAATAGCTAAGTTCTCTATTTGATCAATAAACTGGTTTCCTGTATAATATCTTTTTCCAGGATAGCCTTCTGAATATTTATTAGATAATGGGGTTCCCATTGCTTCTAAAACAGCAACAGAAGCATGATTTTCAGAGGGAATCATACACAAACCGTTTTTTTGCCTGTTAATCTCGCTTTTGACTAAATTATAAACAACACTGTCTTGTTTTTTTAATGATTCTAACATATTACCACCCATGAATATTGAGAAATAGGTGCTTTAAATACATTTCTATACTTCACTAATCACTTTCTATTTGGTCGAACTAATAAATCCTAATCCTTCCTTTTTGTATCTCCCACCTGCCGATGCTAGAGGAGCCGCCCTTTATGATTCCTTCTTTCTTGTATTCATCAATCATTTTTCCTGTTTTCTTTAGCTGCTCAACAAAGTATTTTGCAAGCTTGCTCTCTCTTCTTTCAATAGCTTTTGCGAGAGCATTGCTGTAAGACCTGTGATTTTCGCTAAAGAATATTACTGGCATAAAAAAAGACTTCATAAGCAAAGCGTTGAGCAAAATCCTGCCTACCCTACCATTGCCATCCTGAAATGGATGTATCTGTTCGAACTTCCAATGAAACTTAAGCGATATAATGGGGGTGTATTCCTTTTTCATTCTGCCCTTAAGCCAAGATATAAGCATATTAATCTCTTCCTTTACTTTCTCTTTGGGTGTTGTTATTGATGCTATTCCGCCTGCGCCTACTACATTATTTGCCGCTTTGTACTTTCCAGCTATTTCATCATCAATCCCTTTAAACAACAGCATATGGATTTTTCTCAGTGAGGCAGAATTCCATTTCATATCCTTTGAAAAAGCAAAGTTTATTGCATCCAGTGAGTTTACAATTTCTATGTCTATTTTAGTCCTAGGTTTTTTTCTTTTGTTTATTATTTTTTCAATGTCCCCCCGTGTTACTCTGGAGCCTTCAGCGCGATTCGAGTTTAAAACGAAAAGGGTGACAAATAAGTCTTTAAATAGCTTGAATTCATTTTCGTTCAATTCATGGTTGATGAAGTGATACCAAGCACGAGTGCTTTCAATTCTTTGTATGCCATTCGGAGGAAAATAATCTAATATTTCTTTACCCATTTTTTGGGCAGCTATTTTACCAATCTCCTCGAAATAGCCTTTTAGCTTTTCTTTCAGCTCTTCCTGAGAAAGAAGCTTCTTTCCTAAGTACCGTGTGAACAGTATCCTTTTTCCTTCTGTAGTTCTGAATGGGAATTCGAAGTAGTAATACTCTATGCCCTTGATTACCTTTTTTCTTATATATTGCATAGAAAACAGTTAGGCGTCAAATCTTTATAAATTTTTCTATTTTTGTCGGATATTTCAGGGTTTATCGTCTAGATGGTTAACTTATTTTTTGGTAAAAATGGTTGTTTTGGTTAGGCGTAAGAATCCGAGCAGAAGTTAAATATAAACCCTTCGATTGAAGATAATACTAATTATCCAAGAGAAGAAATACATTTCTATACTTCACTAATCACTTTATCTAATCCTATATCCCATCTATCTTTAGGGATAATCTCCATTATCTGCATGTTAAAAGCTAAACCTATCTTTTTTCCTTTGAAATCTTTTAAGAATTTGTCATAATAACCTTTGCCGTAGCCTATTCTATGGGCGGTTTTGTCAAAGACAACTCCTGGGACAATTACAAGATCAATCTCTTTGCTTTCTATCTTTTGTATGTTTGTTGGCTCTAGAATTTTGTATTCATTCTTTTTGTTTAAGTCATCTATTCTATCTATTATCGAAGCAATCATCCTGTCTTTTTCAACAACAGGAACGCAGACTGTTTTTTCTTTTAGAGCTTCTTTTATCATTTCCATTGTGTTTACTTCAGAGCCGAATGAAACATAGAACATTATTACTTTTGATTTTTTGTATTCTTGTGAGCTGAAGAGATTGTTTTTTATTATGCTGGATTTCTTTATGATTTCATCCTTGCTTAGTGCGTTTCTTTTTTTCAGTATAACTCTTCTATTTATCTGTTTCATATCAACCATAAAGAATTCCTTATTAATAAAACTATTGAAAAATCTTTAATTTTTCAATCGGTTTAAAATCTTTGATTTTAAAACTTATTGTTTAATTGTGGTTTTTAGCGCCATTCCATTGGAGCCTGCCTTGTATTGCCTGAGCTATGTTTGTAAGATGGTCTCCTACTTTTTCCATGTTCATAAGGATATCTACAAAGATAAGACCAGACAAATGTTTACAGATACCTTTGCCTAATCTGTCTACATGATTACATCTGAATTCTATCACCATCCTATTTATTCTTTCTTCTTTGTCCAGTATCACTTTTGCAAGCTGCTTATCCAGGTCAGGGAATGCCTTTATTGTATCATCCATCATCTCCATTATGACTAAATTAGCTCTCCTAATCTCTTCTACTGCTGTTTTGCTTAAAACTATTCCTTCATCAATCTTTCTTTCTGCTATGTTTGTAAGGTTAGTTGCATGGTCTGCTATCCTTTCAATATCATTTATCGAGTGAAACAATGAAGGGATCATAGCTGACTCTTTCTCATCCAGCTCTTTTTCTGTTATCTTCTGAACATAATTAGTTATTGATTCCTGCAGCTCATCAACAATATCTTCTCTCATCCAGACTTTTTGGACTTTCTTTTTATTGTTTTCATAGAATACATTCATTGCGTTTTCAAGCATCTCTTTTGTGAATTTTAGTGTTCTTAGAATCTCTTTTTTTGCAGCTTCTATAGCTATGGTCGGAGTTTTTAACAGGTTTTTGTCGAGATATTTTGGGCCTCGTTCTATCACTTGCTCTTTTCCAGGAACTACTTTTTTCATGAGCTTTACAAATAAGGGAGTGAACCCAATGAAGATTGCGCCATTGACTACATTAAATATAGTATGGAAGTTTGCAATCTGCCTCATTATATCTGTTGAGCTGTGTGTGACTGCCAATATATAGATTGGAAACAATAATAATGCAATCATTGTTCCTATCACCTTGAATACTACGTGGACAAACGCTGCTCTCTTTGCTGAAAGATTTGCGCCTATGCTTGCTAAGACGGCAGTTATGCATGTCCCTATATTTGCTCCAAGGACAAGGGGGATTGCCCCCCTCAAATCCAATAGGCCTACGCTTGCCAATGAAAGTATTATTCCAGTGGTAACTGATGAGCTTTGAAGTATGCCTGTCGCTATTGTGCCAACTAGTACGCCTAAAAAAGGATTGTAGCTTAGCCTGACAAAAGTGTTATGGACTATTGGACTGCTTCCTAATGGCTTTACTCCGCCTGACATTATGCTTAATCCTAAAAATAATATTCCAAATCCGAGTATCGATTCACCTAATTGTTTTGTTTTTCTTTTTTTGGCAAATAAGTACATGGATGCGCCGATACCTACAATGGGCAATGCGTAATCAGTGAGTTTGAAAGCAATTAATTGTGCTGTTATTGTTGTACCTATATCTGCGCCGAGAATTATTGGGATTGATTGAACTAAGTTCATTAGCCCAACATTGACAAAACCGATAACCATAACTGTGGTAGCGGAGCTGCTTTGTATTATTGAGGTTACAAATGCTCCAAGTCCTAGCCCTATGAATCTGTTTTTTGTCAAATGGGCTAGAATTTCCCTCATCTTTTGGCCTGCTACTTTTTGAAGGCCATCTCCCATCATCTTTATTCCGAAGATGAATAGGCCTAATCCGCCAATAATACTAAAAATTAAGCTAACTATGTTTAAGTCCCCCATAAAATTGATTTTAAGATTCAAGGTTTATAAGATTTATTGTGATTGAATTATTATTTGTTGTAATCGTTACGATTTAATGGATTAATCGAGGGGCTGAAAAGGCAAAATTTATGCCCTATAGCCTTTCTAGGGGCAAAATTTTATCGAAACAAAAGAAATGCCAAAGGCATTTCTGAGTCTCTAAAAAAACTAAGTTTTTTTAGAAAGGTTTATAAAGGACTATACTTTCTAAAACTAGGATATCATCTAAAAAATTGTTGTTAAATTAGACTTGACTTAATCAAAATGGAGAAAGAAGAATACTCAGCAAAAGACATTCAAGTTCTTGGCGGATTGAGTGCTGTAAGAAAAAGGCCAGCGATGTATATAGGCAGCACTGGGTTAGCTGGACTGCATCATCTTGTTTATGAGGTTGTTGATAACGCTATAGATGAAGCAATGGCTGGTTTCTGCAAAAATATCAGGGTTATACTTAATCAGGACGGAAGCGTTACAGTAATTGATGATGGTAGGGGAATTCCTGTTGATATAATGCCTAAGCTTAACAAGTCTGCGGTTGAAGTTATATTTACAACATTACATGCAGGAGGAAAGTTTGACAAGAAATCCTATAGGGTCAGCGGCGGACTGCACGGAGTAGGAGCTTCAGTTACAAATGCGTTATCGAAAAAGCTTATTGTTGAAGTTAAGAGAAATAATAAGATATATTCTCAGGAATATGAGCGGGGAATTACAGTTACTGAGCTCAAAGAGATTGGGGGGTCAGAAGAAACAGGTACGTCAGTTACATTCTATCCTGATGAAGAGATATTTTCTGAGACTGTATTTCATTATGATATACTGGTAAACAGGTTAAGAGAGCTTGCATTCTTGAATAAAGGGATAAATATTTTGATACAGGATGATAGATCTGGAAAAAAGGATGAGTTTTTTTATGAAGGTGGGATAAAAAGTTTTGTTGAGTATCTTAATCAGACAAAACATCCGATACATAATGTAATATATTTTAATAAGTCTAAAAATGATTGTGAAGTGGAGATAGCTATGCAGTATAATGACAGCTATCAGGAGAATGTATTTTCTTTTGTCAACAATATAAATACTATTGAAGGGGGAACTCATCTTTCTGGATTTAAGACAGCTTTGACAAGGACAATTAATTCTTATATAGGGAAAAATAAGTTAAGTGATACTCAGCTAAGTTCAGACGATGTAAGGGAAGGTCTTGCAGCTGTTGTTTCTGTAAAAGTTTTAGAGCCTCAGTTTGAAGGGCAGACAAAAGCAAAGTTGGGTAATTCAGAGGTAAAAGGTATTGTAGAGTCTGTGATAAACACTGAGCTTGGGCATTTCTTAGAAGAGAATCCAGCTGTTGCAAAATCAATAGTTTCAAAATCAATCAATGCTGCCGATGCACGAGAGGCTGCTAGGAAGGCTCGTGAGTTAACAAGGAGGAAGGGTGTTTTAAGCCATGGGAGCTTGCCTGGTAAATTATCTGACTGCAGCAATAGGGATCCTGCTAAATGTGAGATATATATTGTGGAGGGAGATTCAGCTGGAGGGTCAGCAAAGCAGGGCCGTAACAGGGAGTTTCAAGCTATACTTCCGCTTAAGGGAAAGATCCTGAATGTAGAGAAAGCGAGATTAGACAAGATATTTCATAATAATGAGATAACATCTTTGATAACTGCGATAGGGACGGGGATAATAGACGAGTTTAATATTGCTAAGGCAAGATATCATAAGATAATCCTAATGACAGATGCAGATGTTGACGGAGCGCATATAAGGACCTTGCTTTTAACGTTCATTTACAGATATATGAAACAGTTGATCGAGGCAGGATATATCTATATTGCACAGCCTCCTTTGTATAGGGTCAAGAAAGGCAAGGAAGAGACATATGTATATAATGATGATAAGCTGAAGGAACTTCTTTCTTCTATGGGCAAGGAAGGGACTAATATACAGAGGTATAAAGGGTTAGGGGAGATGAATCCAAAGCAGCTTTGGGAAACTACAATGGACCCTGCAAATAGGATATTATTGAGAGTTACGCTTGAAGATGCTGTAAAGGCTGATGAGATATTTTCAATATTGATGGGAGATGATGTTGAGCCGAGAAGGAAGTTTATAGAAGAGCATGCAAAAGAGGTTGTTAATCTGGATTTCTAGGGAATAAAATAAAACAATAAGCAACAAAAAATTAATCTTTGTTGAGCCTTTGAAATTGCTTTGTAATTTCAAAAGCATAAAAAATCAGAGATTTTTAGCTTTATTTTTTGCTTTGCAAAAAACAAAGTTTTATAAACCAATCTCGTTTCCTCAATTCTAAAATAAAATGGTTGAAGAAAAACAAGAAAAAGCACCAAAATCTGTAAAATCTTCAAAATTATCTAAGGTGAAGAGAAAGAGATGGGTTACAATAGTTACACCTGCTTCTTTTAACAGCGAATTTCTAGGTGAGATACCTGTTAATGAGCCAACATCATTGATTGGAAAGGCTATCACTATTAATCTTATGAACCTTACAAGGGATATAAAGAAACAGAATACTACTCTTAAATTTATTATAAATGATGTTCAGGGAGATAAAGCAACTACTGAGCTTGTAGGATATACTTTAGTCGCTTCAAGTGTGAGAAGGCTTGTAAGAAGGGGAAAAGAAAGAATCGATATGTCCTTTATCTGCAAGACCTCTGATGGTAAGAGAGTCAGGATAAAGCCATTGATGATACCTCCTGTCAAATTAAAAAGTTCTGTTTCTGCTTTATTGAAGAAAACAGCTATAAATTTGGTTGTGCCTTTTGTTTCTAAGACTACTTTTGATAATGTTGTAAGGGAACTTATAGGTGGAAAATTACAGAGAAGCCTTAAAGATGGGCTTAAGAAAGTTTATCCTATAAGGGTTGTTGACATTTCTGCGTTCTATATCGAGAACAAGGTAAAGAAAGGTAAGGAAACAGTTGTAGAAATAAGTGAAGAGCCTAAGGAAGAGGAAGAGGTTTTTGAGGAAGAAGTTGAAGAGAGCAAGAAGACTGAGACTGATTCAGAAGAGCCAGTTCAAGAGAAGCCTAAAGATGTACAGGAAGAATCTTCTAAAGAGCAATCTGAAGAGATAGAGGCTACTGAAGATTTTGGTGAAGAAGAGCCAGTCAAGAAAGAATAACGAGAAAATTTAAAATAAATTCTCATAGTCTAGTAAATTTGCCTCAAACTTTATAAACAAAACCAAAGTTTTTAAAGTGTGAATTATTTCTCTGTTTTATACAGCCCCATAGTCTAGTGGTCAAGGATAGGGCCCTCTGGAGGCTCTGACGGCAGTTCGAATCTGCCTGGGGCTATTTTATTTAGTTTGTGGTTGGTAGTTAGTAGTTTGTGGATTGGGATTTAATGAGCTATGTAATGAGCAGTAAGCCAAGATTTAGAATTCTCACAGAACTTAGAAAAGGAAATAAGATTCCAACAGAGCTTGCCAAGATTCTTGATTCTCCAATTAGTCATATCAGTACAACATTAAAAGAACTTGAGATCAAGGAATTAGTTGAGTGTTTGACTTCTGAAAGAAGGAAGAATAAGTTTTTTAAAATAACTAATAAAGGAGAAGGGGTTTTAGGGGATATTGGGAAAGAGACGAAGAGATGAACAAGGAACCTGACTTTTTTCAAAGATATGCTGATAAGTATCTCAAAGGAAATAGAAGAATTACTATTGTAGTATTTTGGGGTGCTTTGATATTTCCATTCTTAATGCTAATTCTAACTATCAAATTTCTAATTTGAACCTTCATAAAAACCAAGCGGCTTTACAATGTGCCTTTATTAGTAGCTTGCCGACAAAATCCCAAAATCCGCTACGCTTTCCCATTTTGGAATTTTTCTAGTATTACAGAAACACTGAGAAGAGGCACGTGTATAATAATCGGGGGGCTGGGGAATGATTAGTAGTTAGTTAGTGGTGAGTAGTTCTTGGTTGGTTCGTGGTTTTTAGTGAGATTTATTTTCTATATAGAAAATAAGCACTTGCCAAATCAAATGGCAAGTGGAAGAGAGGCCTGGTATTGCCAAAATTTTGCTATCTCAGACGGTGATTTTCACTTGCCACTTGTCACGGACCTGCGTGAAGTATTTAAATAACAACATCTTATTTATCGACGGAAAGAGGTGTTTTTTATGACGCAAGATTTTAAAAAACTTGAAGTATGGAAGCTGGCACATCAGTTTACATTAGACATCTATAGACTAACAGCTAACTTCCCAAAAGACGAAAGATTTGGAATGACACAGCAATTTAGAAGAGCATCATCATCAATTGGCGCTAATATCGCAGAAGGGGCTGGTAGAAAGACAAATAAGGACTTTGCTAGGGCTTTATACTTTAGCTCTGGTTCAATTAAGGAAATAGAGCACTTTCTGTTGTTAGCGAAGGATCTAAACTACATAGATATCTGTAAGTTTAATGCATTTAATCAGCAGTTAGAATCCATAGCAAAGATGCTCAACAAGTTCATACAATGCCTGCATAAGTAATATTCATACATTATGTGAAGGAGGTGATAATAAGATAACTGACTATATTTCGGACGGAGAAAAAGAGGCGAGATTCGGCTATTTTGGAGTCTATTAGACTTCAGAGTTTGGTCGTAAGAGTTAACTAATTTCCACCCTTTAAAGATTCTATTCACATGCCTATGTAAAAAAATTGAGCCGGTTTTTCGTAAGAAAAAATTTGTTCCGAGCGAAAGTCCGTTTGTTTTGGTTTATAAATTACGAAGTAATTTACTAAACTAGGAAAAATTCTGAAAGAATTTTTCCGTGAGTGGAACTAAATAATGCTATTTAGATGTAGGCTGGAGGAATGGAATGACCTAAGCCGTTTTATCAATAATCCACTTGAAACAAACCGGAGAATGAGCCCTGAAGAAATAGGTGATAATTTTTTCCCAAAGTTGAAAATGTGAGAGTGAGCTTAGCGAACGGATTTTCAAAAATTATAAATATTACCTATCGGTACTTATATGGAAGATGAAAATAATTAAAAAATATGACTATAAGCTTACAGAAGGAAGTTTAGATAAAGATATTGAACAATTTATCTTAGAAGCGAGGAAAGGAGCTTATACGTGGGACTATAAACATGGAATGGAAGGTTTAAGGATAATCAAGCAGTATTTTAAGCTTATTCAGAAGGAATTTGATGAAAAGAATTTTGAGATTTGCAAGGTTTGTTATAAAAAATTGTTATCTTTATTATTTGAGGAAGGATATAAATACAGTTGTTTTGGTTATGAAGATATAATTGCTAGAACTAAATTGGACTTTGAAAAGATTATTCAAAATTATTTCTTATGTTTAATTGTTCTCCATAATGTAGAAGATCTATTTAACGAGTATCTTGAATACCTGAAGGCAAAACAAGAGTATTATTTTGAGGCAGCTGAAAAAACTATTATGGATACATTAAATGCTGAAGATTTTGCTAAATTTAAGAATATGCTTTTATTAGAATCCAAAAACATCAAAGAGAAGGATTATTTTATGCATGATATTTTGACCTTTTTGATGGATATTGCTAAGAAAAAAGAGAAGAATGAAAATGAATTTATTGAATTGGCAAAGAAGTTTGCTCCTATTTTAGGTTATGATGATTTTAAAGAACTAATAAAAGATTATGAAGAGGATAGATAAAATGCCCTATTGCAGAATCTGCGGACATAAGTCTCAAGAAAAGGAATGTAAGAATTGTAAATATCTTCTGGATAATGGTGCAGACGAACAAACAATTAAAAGAATGCTAAGTAATGATGAAGTGAATAAAATATGGAAAGAAAATGGAAGATACTCTGAAAAACTAGCTCACGCATACTATGATTCTATTATTGAAAACTATCCTGAAAATAAAGATTCAAAAGAGAACTTTGGTTTTAATACATTTGTTGATGGGATTAGGCTTGGATTAGATATTGTTGTGCCTTTGCTTGATGAAAAAGCAAGGGATATAGTTGTCGCTAAAATAGATAATATGATTAAGAGAAGAGAGGAAAGAAAACAATCGTCTCAAGAACAGAATAAATAATAAATTCACTCTTATGATGAAAATTGAGATTGATAAAAGGGGAAGAAAATTATATAAATTCAACCATTCTGTGCACCAAGGTGGATTTTTCTATTCTCATAAAACATTAAATTCAACCTTGATAAAAAATAAAGAAGGCTTAAGAAATGCTTTAGATGCAATTGCTAAAAAATTTGAATTGATTGATGTTGCAATAAAGATATATGATTCAATATTTTTCTTTTTCTTTATGACAAAACCCATGACCCAACCAAAAGAATTGATTGAATCAATACATAATAACCTGAGTAATTTTGGAGAATGGGATAAAGAATATTTGCACAACACTGTTTATGATCTACAAGAAAAATATTTAAGAAAAGATTTAGATAGATTTGGTTTTGATTATGATAAAGGATAGTTTAATATAAAAAAGATGGAAGAACAAATAAACAGAATAATAATTGCAGAAGATAAGATTAAAGCTAATTTGAAAAGAAACATCTGCCCTAAATGTGGCAGATTGTATTTTATGGCAATTGCAAAAGATGGAAGTATAGCTGAGCCTTGTCCTGTTTGTTTAGGATTGTTTGATTAATATAATGACAAAGATGACAGAAATGACAAAACCATTTTGCTGATGTCAGCAAAAAGGTCAAGATTAGTCTTGAGGCAAAAAACTGAAACTTTCAATATTAACTCCTAGTTAATATATACTAATTAGAAGTTAGTAAAAGACCATTTTGTCGGGGTCGCCAAAATGGTTAAACTACTCACAATCAAAACAAAAGCTTTATATACTAAATATATAA
>JAHJAV010000074.1 GCA_018813685.1 Nanobdellota archaeon
AAAGAATATTTTTAATAAAAATGCAAAAATTATAAGGGAATTTATAGTAACAAATGTTAAGGGTATTGGCTACAAAGAAGCATCTCATTTTCTGAGGAACATAGGCCACAGAAATCTTGCAATATTAGACAGGCATATATTAAAAAACCTTCAAAAACTTAAAGTTATAAATAAAATTCCTAAAACCTTAAATAAAAAGAACTATTTATTAATAGAAGACAGATTTTATAAATTCTCAAAAAAGATTAAGATACCTATGGACGAATTAGATCTTTTGTTCTGGAGCATAGAAACTGGAAAAGTATTTAAATAAAAAAAGAAAATTATTTCTTCTTTTGCGCTTTATAGGCAAACATACCTAACATTGCGCCAAGCACTACAAACCCCCATACAATAGGCACAAGAATTCCTGCAAGTTCCTTTGCAAATATGAGGAATAATGCAGTAATAACCAAAAAGATTCCTCCAAGCGAAGCGCCTATGGCCACAAATGGATTTTTTTCACAGCACATATCTTTTTTCATTAAGAATCACCTCATTTTACCTCATAATTTAATATATATTTAAACCTTTTTATTCAGTTAAGGAAAAGATTTATAATCAAATTAGTATACTAACTCAAGATACGCTATCAAAAAGTTTGAAGAAACAAAAAGGAGGTTTTACCTAAAATGAAAAAACTATTTGAAAAATATCCCTTATGGATGGTTTTGGTCTATAACCTTGCAATGCTGTTGGTTTATCTTACAGGAGCTTATATCATGTTTAGCCTGAGCCAATTAACAGGTATACTGTATATGCTCTATGTACTTATCATTGAACTTCAAGTATATAGGGAAGGATGCAAGTATTGTTTCTACTATGGTAAAAGGTGTGTTGCAGCAAAAGGTCTTATCGCTCCGTTTATTATAAAAAAGGGAGACCCTAAAAAATTCTGCGAAAGAGAGCTAAGCTTTAAGAATTTTATACCTCAATTGTTAGTCACTTTAGTTCCTTTAGTAGTAGGTATAGCTCTTTTGATTTCAAGAGGATTTAACATATTGATCTTATTAGCTTTAATCTACCCTTTATTGTCTTGGTTTATTGTTAATCCAATTGTTTATGGAAAAATTGCGTGTCCTCATTGCAAACAAGGCAGCATATGTTGTCCTGCAAGCGATTTTTTTATGAAAAAGCAGAAAAAATGAAAAAACAGGAAAAGATTGAAAAGACAATCTCTATCCTAAAAAAGAACTACGGCAATACTCTGCTCGCTTCTTTGTCTAATCTGGACGCCTGGAAAATATTAATCGCTACAATCCTTTCAGCAAGATCAAAAGACGAGCAGACAGAGCCTATTGCAAAATCCTTATTTGAAAGATACAAAAATGCAAAACAGTTAGCGAAAGCAAAAAAGAAAGACGTTGAGAAGATAATTAAAAAGATTGGATTTTATCACCAAAAGGCTAAGTACATAATCGAAACCTCTAAACTGATAGTGGATGAATTCAATAACAAAGTTCCACAGAATTACGAATCATTAATGAAATGTCCGGGTGTTGGAAGAAAAGTAGCTGGCTGCGTTTTGGTTTATGCTTTTGGAGTCCCCGCTATACCAGTTGACACACATATTCATAGAATCTCTAACAGATTAGGCTTAGTAAAGACAAGTTCTCCAGAAAAAACAGAGCTCGAACTCTTAAAGATAGTTCCAAAAAAGCATTGGTTCTTAGTAAATGATGTGTTAGTAAACCACGGCAAAACGATATGCAGTCATATTTCGCCATGGTGCTCTAAATGTTCTATTGAAAAATTGTGTTATAAAGTGGGTGTTGAGAAGAGGAAATAGGGTGGAACTTGTAAATAATCGCAGGTTATCTTCATTTCCAATTTTTAATACAATCAACAATCAGTAAGTTTATATATTTCTTTATTATATCTAGCTTAAATTTAGAATGGCACTTATAAAAACAACATTAGCAGGAAATATACTTACTCTCCATCCAGAAGAGCTACTCAGAGAAGAGCAATCAGTCGAATCAATAGAGGAAGAATTTCAACGATTTCTTAAAGAAATAGAAACTAACATTGGATTTCATATAGCTAAAAAAATAAAAGTATATATTGCTGCTGTCCGCCAGATTCTCGATGATATTGAAAAAATAATAAGACAAGAACAGAAACAGGATTTTCAAAAATTGAAAGATCTGAGAAACCTAGTCTTAGAAGAGATGAAATCAGGTGGTTTATTTAGCGCACAATTTTTAAAAAGACAACAAGAGATTATCAATCAAATTAGTGCAGATATTAAAGTAACAATAAGAGGCAAAAAAAAATTGGATCATCAAGGCATATTTCATCTTTTAAAACCTATAGTAGACATAGGGCATGTGGAGAGACTTATTGTACGTAATGCAGGATTACAAAAAATGAAGGCTCAGAAAGAATTAAAACTTGAACGATATATAATGTTTTTACTGGTTAATCTGCCAAAACAAAGCAGAAGAGAAGTAGAGGCAGAAATCATCTCTCTATTGGTCATATTAGAGCAAATATTGGAGTATTCAGAAGGAATCCAGATACAGCTTTCAAAACTCCAAGCAAAAAGATTATTCCTGCTCGATTATTATATCCATGCATTTAACCAAGTTGCAGAAATGTATGGTATACAGCAAGAACTAGCTGAACTAAAACAGCTAAAAGAAAGATTTAAGATATTGATTAGTAAAGATATAACCTGGGATAATAATCTTTCTGGCTTCAATGATCAAATTGAGCAGTTTCATAGAGATTTAGTAGACAGAATCGAAAACTCAGGAATTATCTATAACAAAAGAGAACCCCAATTGATTGCCGTAAAACGATCTTTTGTTATGGCGGATAGATTAAAAGATAAATTGGGGTTGGATAAATGCTTTGATATAGACAGAAGCCTTTTTATAAGGGCATATAGGGAAGTATACCGAGAAATATCAGGATACTCTGAGTTGGAGTTGGATAGGGAGATAAAAGATAAAATACGGTTGAAAAGAATAAATCTATGTAGGTGGACAGTTGAAATGGTGGATACAAAAGACATGGGTGTTTGGCCTAAGTTTGGGAGTATAGATCATTTTACAACATGCGGTAATCTCTTAGAAACTGGAACCAAGATTAATGATTTAATACATGGTACTCATAAGTTTCAATGGCCGGAAACAACCAAGCCAAATCTTCCGGAAGAGAGAATTGCAAAATTTATTTCAATAAGAAAGCATGCAGATATAATCTATAAGCTTTTTCCAATCATCTTAACAGAAAAAGGACCCAGAACTAGAAGAGTCAATGCCAATAAGTGGGCTAAAGAAAATTTGGGTTTTGGATACAAAGTAACCCAATTTGATATTGAAGATGGAAATCATAGGGCAATGGCTTACTCTATGTTTGGGATTAGAAGAATAAGATGTTTTGTAGGAACTGGTTTAACTACAGATAGTCCTTAATTCAACACATATTTTAAGGCTTTTTTTTATTAATTCTAAATTATATTTAAGCTATATCTTCTGCAAACATTCCAGATCATCAAAGCTCTCTTCAGCACACCCCTGGCAATAGCTCTCGCTGGAGTTCTTGATGCAAAATTCTGCTGCGTTTCCGCAGATGATACACTTCTTAGGCATGATTATAAAAAAACCTTTTCTTTAATCTCATGAACACTAATCCATCTTTAATCTCTATCTGTTTATGGGTATAGAATTTAGTTTCCTTTTTAAGTATATCTATAGTTCTAGAATCATCTTTATCTGATAAAAAAATGAATACCACCCCCCTTTGCGCTTTGTGGCCCCTTTCTGCCACCCCCAGCACATCTATTCTTTTTGAAATGGTCATTTATATACTTTCCGTTTGGAAAATGTGACAAAATTATGCTAGTATACTAATCTAGTAGTCTAGCTTTTCTTTTTCTTAACAATATCCTTAATTGAGAAATAACTCAAAGCAAGCACATGCGCCAGTATGAATATGGTCAATAAAGCCTGAAACAAAGGCAGTATCATAGCCCTTTCCATAAAATTAAACATCCATCCTAGGCTTTCACTAGCTATAAACAAGATAGTAGTTATTATAGCAGATAAAAGATAGAATATATACATATTCCTTTTCTTTATATCATTGATAACCTGAGGCAGTATCAGTATCAATAAAACAATATTCACAATAAAGATGACTGCGCTTGAAAAAAGCATCATAAGTAGATAGACAAAGAACAGCACAAGGATAATGAATACTATAAACTCTATCATATACCTAATTATTAAATCAGGTCTTTAAATAATTTTCTACCTACTCTCCAATAATCTTGACAAGAACTCTTTTATTACGCTGACCATCAAACTCAGCATAATATATCTGCTCCCAGGGCCCAAAATCTAATTTACCATTAGTGATAGCAACAACAACCTCTCTTCCCATCATAGTTCTCCACAGATGAGCATACCCATTGTCCTCTCCTGTCAGATTATGTTCATAAAGGCTTTTATCAGTAGGAGCTAATTTATTAAGCCATTTCTCAAAGTCCTGTATCAATCCAGACTCAGCATCATTTATATAAACAGAAGAAGTTATATGCATAGGATTTACTAACACCAACCCTTCTTTAACTCCAGACTCTCTCACAGCTTCTTCTACCTGATCAGTTATATTCACAAACTCATGCCTGTTTTTTGTGTTAAA
>JAHJAV010000009.1 GCA_018813685.1 Nanobdellota archaeon
AAAATAAAAAATTAAAATTTATTTCTTCTTTTTCCCTTTCTTTTCGCCTTCTACTTCAAAGTCTGCATCAACAACTTTCTCGTCTTTTTTGCCGTTGCCTTCGTTACTTCCTTCTTTGCTATCATCGCCTTTTCCAGCTGCTCCTGCCTGCTGCTTCTTTGCCTGCTCCTGTGCAGCTTTCTGGTACATCTCTGTTGACATCTTTTGTACAATTTCATTGACTTCGTCCATCTTTTTTTTGATTGCAGCAGGGTCTTTGTTCTCTGCTTTCAACAGCCCCTCTAATTCCATGATTTTTCCTTTTACTGTCTCTAGCTCTTTGCTGTCAACCTTGCCTTCAAAGTCTTTGAAAAGTTTCTTTGTTGAATAGACCAAAGCATCTGCCTGGTTAATAGCTTCTACTTCTCCTTTTCTCTTTTCGTCTTCTGCTGCATGCTCCTCTGCCTGTTTCTTCATCTTTTCAACTTCTGCTTCATTTAGTTTGTTTGGAGCAGTTATCTTTATGCTCTGTTCTTTTCCAGTCCCTAAATCCTTAGCTGTTACGTGCAATATTCCGTTTGCATCTATGTCAAATGTAACTTCAATCTGAGGTATGCCTCTTGGAGCCGGAGGCAGTCCGACTAAGTCAAATCTTCCAAGCCCTTTGTTGTCAGCTGCCATAGGACGTTCGCCCTGAAGCACATTTATCGTAACAGCTGGCTGGTTGTCTGAAGCTGTTGAAAATATCTGTGACTTTTTTGTTGGAATTGTAGTGTTTCTTGGAATAAGCTGGGTTCTTACTCCGCCTAATGTTTCTATGCCTAATGTCAATGGTGTAACATCAAGCAGTAAGATGTCCTTGACTTCTCCTGCAAGAACCCCTGCCTGTACTGATGCTCCCTGAGCAACACATTCCATCGGATCAACCCCCCTTTCTGCTTTCTTGCCAATTGTGTCTTCGACAAACTTCCTCATTATTGGCATTCTTGTTGGTCCGCCTACTAGGATGATCTTGTCGATGTCTGCTGCTTTTAGTTTTGCATCTTTTATCGCCTGCTCAAGAGGCTGTTTGCATTTCTTTATGATCGGCTCAACAAGCTCTTCAAGTTTTGCCCTGTTAAGCTTCATCTGAAGATGTAATGGAGAACCGTCTTTTTCTGTAACAAAAGGTATGTTTATGTCTGTCTCTGTTACAGTGCTAAGCTCTATCTTTGATTTTTCAGCTGCCTCTCTCAAACGCTGCATTGCTGTGTCATCTTCGCTTAAGTCAACCCCTTCTTTTTTCTTGAATTCCTGGATTATGTAATTGATCAGAGTGTTATCCATGTCTGTTCCGCCAAGCTGAGTGTCGCCTGAAGTTGATTTGACTTCAAATACACCCTGGCCGAATTCCATTATTGTAACATCTAATGTTCCTCCGCCAAAGTCAAAGACAAGAATTTTCATGTCTTTTTCGACCTTATCTAATCCATATGCTAAGCAAGCTGCAGTTGGCTCATTCACGATTCTTACAACTTCTAAGCCTGCGATAGTTCCTGCATCCTTAGTTGCCTGTCTCTGGTCATCGTCAAAATAAGCAGGGCATGTGATGACTGCTTTTGTTATTGGCTCCCCTACAAACTCTTCTGCGTCTTTCTTTATCTTCTGAAGGATAAATGCAGAGATCTGCTGTGGAGTGTATTCCTTGCTGTTGATATTGTACTTAAAATTAGTACCCATCTTTCTCTTTGCAGCTGTTATTGTCCTTTCTGGGTTAGAGACAGCCTGCCTTCTAGCAGGTTCCCCTACTAGGAGCTGGCCATCTTTAGTAAAGGCAACTACACTGGGGAATGCTTTTCCGTATTGAGTAGTCCCTTCAGCAGAAGGTATTATTGTAGGCTTTCCAGCCTGCAGAACAGCAGCTGCGCTGTTTGATGTTCCTAAATCTATTCCGATTATCTTTTCTTTCTTTGCTTTTTTTTCAGTCATGTTTACCACCTTGTTAATTGTTTTTGTCTAACTAATATAGCTTGGAGCTTCTATCTTTGCCGGGATTTGTTTGCCGGATTCTTTTTTGTCTTTCTTGTTTTTCTTTTCTAATATCTGAAGGACTTTTGGCTTTTCTATTTTTCCAAACTCTTTTTCATATTTTTTGATTACATCTCCTAACAGCCCATAGACTCTTTTTGCATGATAAGGATCTACTAATACCACATTGTGCTTCATCACTATTGAAGCTCTGTCTTTGCTCCTTGGGTCTACTCTCGGAGTTACACTCTTAAAGTCAAAAACGAACTGCAATGGGTTGAAATTGATGCTGAGCTCGTGAGCGTAAAATGCGTCTCCATCATTAATGCTTAGGTTTATTTTTTCATCTACCATTTTTTTTGCCTCCTCTTTATTTTAATATATCAAAGCTCAATATCTTGCTTAGTTTTTCCTTGTCTGGAACTAAATCTTCGAGCTTTCCTCCTTTTATTGTCTTGCCTCCTGAGTTAAGGTAAGTATGATACTGCCTTATTGATTCCGGGTCGTCTTTATTCACAAAATAATTGAGCATAAACCATATGCTTAGGCCTTCTCCATGCTCGCTGCAGTTCCCAACCCTGCATTGAAGTGGTTTTACTTCGTGTATCTTACATCCTTTTTGGTCAAAAAAGATGCATTCACCGTATGGCTTGTCTTTTGAATTTAACTTTGGCTTAAGCACTTTTGTGTTGAAAAGCTCTTTTTCATCTAAATATTCTTTGATTAGCTTTTCTTCTGTTATTCCTAAAAATTTTGAAATCTTTTTTATATCATCATTGATCAGGCAGCCTGAGCCGTGCTTGCAGCAATTATTATTTCTGCTGCATTTAGTGCCTAATTTCAGCGCTTCACTTAGCTTTGTCTGCTTTGTTATCTGCATCTGTCTTCCTCTTTTTTGCTGCTTTTACTTTGCTGTGCCTAAGCACTTTATCGCCAAGCATATAGCCTTTTTGAAGCTCTTCCAGGATAAGACCTTCTTCCTTGTCTGATTCCTGCATAAGCAATACTTCGTGCTTGTAAGGATCAGTTGTTTTACCGATGCATTCTATCGGCCTTAGGCCTTCATTTTCAAGCAGCTGGAAAAGCTGGCTGAAGATAAGATCTATTCCTTTGATGAACTTTTCTTTGTTTTCTGTGTTTTTTAGAGCCATCTCAAATGAATCTAGAGTAGGCAATAGTTTCATGATCATGTCTGCTCTTGCATATTTCTGGAATTCTGATTTTGATTTATCAACATATTTCTTGTAGTTTTCAAATTCTGCCTGTAATCTCTGTAAGGTATCTGTGAGTTCTTCTATCTTTTTTTCTTTTTCATCTTCTTTTTTTGTTTCTGATTTAATCTCTGACTTGCATTCCTTAAGCTGCTCTCCTTTTTCTTCAGAATCTTTTTTCATGTCCTTAAGTTTCTGCTTTAATTTGTCAATTCCTTTTGCTTCTTTTGTTTCTTCGCTTTTCATTTTGTTTTTGATTTCTTAGTTTTTCGTTGACTTTAAGTCAACAGGATTAGGTTATCATTAACCAGTATTTAAATATTTCTATACTTTAGTATATACTTTGCCCAAAGTTTTATATAGTTAATTATAAAATATAACAATATGGTGAGAATATACAGGCAGAAGATAATTATAGTAACTTCAAGAAAGCCAGTTGAGAGGGCAATCAATGAAGAGCTGCAGTGGTTCGGGGATTCTTTAGGGCTTTTTAATTTAAGGGATAAAGATAAATCATGCTTTAGGGTTTTTATTGAGCTGTTAAAATCAACAAAGAGAAAACAGGCAGTAAGCTCTGATGATCTTGCATACAGGCTTAATCTTACAAGAGGGACTGTCATCCACCATATAAACAAATTGATGGAATCAGGCATTGTAGTGTATGAAAAAAAGAAATATTTATTAAGAGTTGATAACTTAAAGCAATTAGTAGAAGAAATAAGGAAAGATATTGACAGAACGTGCTTGGATTTAAGGGAGGTTGCAGAGGAAATCGACAGGAGGCTGGGATTATGAGAGTTTATGTTATGGTTTTGATATTATTGATGGTTTTGCCTATTGCGCTTGCTTCTGTTGAGGTAACTTCTAAATTAAATAGGGAATACAATCTTGGAGAGGATATTTCTTTATCTGTCAAGATAGTGTCTGACAAGTCTGCAAATGCATTGGTAAAGTGCACCCTGAGATGTGATGATAAAGATATGCTCTATTATATTTCACCAATAACTGTAGAGAAAGATATAGAGATTAACATAGATATCCCCCCGATAAAAACATTTTCTGAGGGGCAATGCAAGATAATGGCAGAAGCTGAAACATTAGAAAGGGATAGTTTAGGAAGAGTTTATTCTGATGAATTTTTTATTTCAAGTGATCTTGAGATTATATTTACTGTTGATGAAACAAGCGTGCTTCCTGGAGATACTATAAAGATAGATGGAACAGTAACTCAGCATAACGAAAAGGTTGAGAAAGGAAACGTTTTCATAGTTCTAGATGGGAAAAAGGAAGAAGCTGAATTAAAAGGCGGAGAATTCAGCTATAGTATTAAGTTGGCAATGGAAATACAGTCAGGAGAGCATAAGATAAGTATCCTGGCAAATGATAAATATGGGAATGCAAACGAGCAAAAGGCTGTAATTAATGTAAATGCAGTCCCCACTCTGCTGGATTATGGGCTGAATGCAAAAGAGTTTAGCCCAATCGATGAATTTCAGATCAATGCAAGAATACTTGACCAGGGGGGAGATCTAATAAATGATAATATTGGAATAAAACTGTACAAGCAAAAGACTTTATTTGGAAAGGAAATAATCTTATTTGATACAGGTGCAGAATCAGGCAAGTCATTTAGTTTTACATTTGCCCCTGATACTGCCCCAGATAATTATAAACTAAAATTAACATATGGTGATTTAGATAAGGAAGATATTATAACCATATTACCTTATAGCAAGATAGAGATAAAATTAGAGGGAAATACGTTGTTTGTAAAGAATACCGGCAATATAGATTATAATAATAAGACAAACATAATGCTCGAGAAAGACAGTGAAACTTATGTACTGGAGAAGAGGATAAAGCTGAAAGTGGGCGAGGAAACTACTATAGATTTAACTAAAGATCTGCCTGCTGGAACATATTCCATAAAAACAGAGCTGAACGATTCAGAGACCCCTGTAAATGTAGATAAAACATTCTATAAGATTGGAATGGGGTGGGTTACAGGAAGTGTTACTGCTGGAGCTGATATGATTGTCAAAAGGCCATGGATGGCTTCTTTAGCTCTTTTGGCATTGATTTCAGCTATTATTATGTTCTTCAACAGAGAAAAATTAATAAAAAGAAAAATTGAAAAATATAATTGAAGAAAATCCGAGCTCGGATTTTCAGCAAATCAGGCTGTCAGTCAGATTTAATTGGTTGTGTTAGTTTATAAAATTTGAACAAAGAAAATTTTACTAAACTAAAGAAAATTATAATTTTCTTGTTCTTGATTTGCTGGCTGCGCTTGTAAGGCCTCTTTGCGCCCTTGCCCTTTTATCACAGATCCAGTTTATGTTAGGGTCTGCTTTTATAGCTGGGTGAGCCCTGTCTACAAGTATCACTTCATACCAGAAATTTCCGCCGTCTTCTCCGACATAATATGAGTTAAGGACAGTGCAGTTGACAAACTTTTTTTGAGCTCTCTGCTCTGCAATCCAGCCGTAGTTCATACCAAGCACTTTTTTTCTTCTCATGTGCTTGCTTCTTCTTCCGCCTTCAAACTTTGGCCTTTGCCTTTTCTGCCTTGTGACTCTCTGTCTGACTAGGATATACCCTTGCTTTGCCTTATAACCCAAAGAACGAGCCCTGTCAATTCGAGTTGGATGTTCAATCCTAACAGTGGTGTTTTCTTTTTTCCACTCGATAAGCCTTTTTCGCCATAAATCGCCTAAGTTCTCTTTAGGCTGCTTCCAAAGATTTCTGATATATTTATACATTCCCATTTTAGCCTCCGTTTATAATTGATACATAGGATTCAGGTAAGCAACTACCCACATTTCCTAATAAAGAGTAGGATTTGAAGTTCATTTATAAAGTTTGCTTTTAAGAAACCTAAAAAATAAAAAAAAGCCCCCGACGGGATGTGCGCCCGCGACCTCCACCTGTCTGGTCAGCATAATACCAAGGTTTTGCGGATATAAAGAATCTTTATACCTGGCGCAATAGCTACTATGCTACGGAGGCATTTTTTATCTTATCTATATGTCTTTTGTTAGCAAAACCAATCTGTTTTAAAAACTTTTCTAATTGGGTATGGCTGTATGAATAATAAAAAGAAAGAAGCAGTTAATTTACTAAATATCTCACAAGATGTATATCTCCGAGTTGATTTATACAATCTCTCCCTGGCTGAGGAACCTGTTCAACAGTAACAAGCCTCCCTTGAGTATCAAAATGCATTGCCTTAATAACGCGGGGCAAATCCAATTGTGCAACATGCTGGCCTTCTGGAGAATAAACGCCTAAATGCTGATTGTTTCCACCGCAAAGCCAGACATTATGTTCAGAGTCTACTGCCATTCTCCTACGCAGCCTAGTATTACTAATTTCAACTGGTTCAGTTGATGCTCCATCAAATCTATAGACTCTCAAAATCCCTTGGTCCTTAACGTATTGAAGCCCATAAATCACATTATCTCGGGCAACTATACTATTAAATCTGTCTCTTGCAAGAACATTTTCATCTTGATATCCATCTCCGGTGTATCCTGCAATCCAATTTTCGCCTTTTGTACCTGTTGTATTAAGAACGTAAAGAGCGCCGCAGGTAAATTCAATTCTGCGTGGAGTACGCATAGCAGGTATTGATATATATTCTGTTCTTTTTCCAGTATGATAATCAAAACTAACTATTCTCTCTGTTCTTGGCGGTTTATATTCGGGAGAAGTTACTTTTTCAAATTGAGTCAATAGGTCCATAAATGGTTTCATATCCCAAGGATTTCTAAACTCTGATATCTCTACTATCTCTGCTTCTGTTGCTTTCGCATCACCAACAAGAACAGAAACTTTTTGATCAAGTGTAGAAAATGTTATTGAACATGGACATTTTAAGGTATGATATTCTCCTGATGGCGATAGTGGGGTTAACCTCCCATCAAAAACAAGAACTTTATTTGGATGACTAGGTGCAACAACCCAAATATTGCCATTCAAAGGGTCAACTTTTAAATCATAAACAATCTCTGGAAATCGCACTCCTGGAATTCTTCCCCATTCTTCACGTTTTCCATCGTACATCCAATCACTAATATCTGCTGTTGCATCAGTTTGTAATTTCATATTATCAATCCCCCTATATAAATACAAATAATCCCAACTTTAAAAATGTTACTATTTTAAAATGGGGATTAAATAATAGAGATTTTCCTTCTAGGCATTTCTTGCTCTACAAAATTGAAAAACTTAAACCGATTAAGTTAACAAGGATGGATTTTCCATTTTCCCAAAAATATTTAAACTCTTCACCTATTCTCCAATATTAAGGGCCTGTAGTCTAGTGGCTATGACGTCACCTCGACACGGTGGAGGTCGAGAGTTCGAAATAAGCATCAAGCTTAAGAAAGTCTCTCCGGGCCCATTATTTTCATAAGTTTTATATAGTGCAATAACCAATAAAAAAGAAGGTGAATAGGTTGATAAGAAAACAGGATTATTCAAAGAGATTTTTCTGGATATTTGCTCTAATTATGGGCATATTGGTGTTTTTTGTCATAAAGCCGTTTATTTCTGTGCTGTTGACAAGTATTTTTCTAGCTTATATATTCTATCCCTTATATCTATGGCTAAATAAAAAAGTTAAGAACAAAAACCTATCTGCATCAATAGTTTTATTTGTTGTAATACTTATAATACTGCTTCCTTTGTTTTTTGTGCTAAATACTGTGACTCAGGAAGCTTATGTAAGCTATCTTTTGTCTAAGCAAAAGATATTAGGTCTAGGGGATACCTTAAAGAAATGTGATCCATCTACTAATTCATTATGTGGTATGATAAATGTTATAGGTGATTTTCTCAGTGACCCCAAGGTCCAATATCATCTCAAAGATAATGTAGAAAAGATAAGTGGATATATAGTAGACAGCGTCTCTAATCTGCTTTTTTCAATACCTAAGTTCCTGTTAAGTTTTTTTGTAATGCTGTTCACCATGTTTTATTTATTCAAGGATGGTGCAAGTATGGGGGATAACCTTAAAAGAGTTTTGCCTTTAAGGGACGTATACAAGCAGCATCTCTTTGAAAGATTTGGGAATGTTACTTTCTCTATAGTTTATGGATATATGGTTGTTGCAATAATCCAGGGAGTATTAGCTGCAATAGGATTTTTTATATTTGGTGTCAGATCACCTATAATCTGGGGGATTGTTGTTGTATTTGCGGCATTGATTCCAGTTATAGGAACAGGCATAGTTTGGTTACCTCTTGCATTAACTAAATTACTGAACGGGATTGTCGCAAACAGTGCAGGTGAGATTGTAGGGGGGATTTTGTTTATACTTTATGGGGCAATAATAATAAGCAGTATAGACAATCTTATCAGGCCTAAAATAATAGGGGATAAGGCAAAGATTCACCCTATATTAGTATTAGTTGGTGCTTTAGGCGGCTTGTATATGCTGGGATTCATAGGGGTAGTAGTTGGACCATTGATACTAACTCTGTTTGTTACATTTGTCCAGGCATATGAAAAAGATACATCTACAAGGAAGAAGCATGATAACTCTTAAAGTAAAAGATATGGATATCGCAAGCGGTGGCCCATTAGTAGCCATAATCAATGAAAAGGACGCAGAAAAGATGGATTTCCATCACCTTGATAGGATTAAGGTGATCTACCAGGGAAAGATAGAGACTGTAGTGATAGATATAGGTAAAAGCGAAAAAGCAGTTCCTATTGGGGGAATAGGGCTTTATGAAGAGGTTCTTGATTCACTTAATGTTGTTGATGGTGAAACTATAGAGATAATGCCTGCAAGAAAACCATTGTCCCTTGATTTCATCAAAAAGAAGCTAGATGGATTTAAGTTATCAAAAAATGAAATTGACCAGATAGTGTGGGATATTGTGCATAATAAGTTGAGTGCCATAGAGTTAACTTATTTTGTTGCTGCTTGTTATTCACATAAATTAGATTCTAGAGAGACTACCTTGCTGACAAAAGCAATGGTAGCTCATGGAGAAAAATTAAAGCTCAACAGATATCCTATATTAGATAAACATTGCATTGGAGGAGTTGCTGGAAACAGGACTACTATGGTAATTGTCCCAATAATAGCAGCTGCTGGATTGACAATCCCTAAAACCAGCTCAAGGTCAATAACAAGCCCTGCAGGAACAGGAGATACCATGGAAGTTTTGGCTGATGTAACTATGCCTATAGAAAGAATGAAGAAGATTGTAGAAAAAACAAATGGATGTATAATCTGGGGAGGTTCTTTGAACCTTGCTCCTGCTGATGATAAGATAATAAAGGTTGAAAAGCCATTGGCTATAGATGCTGAATCTCAACTATTGGCTTCTGTGATAGCTAAAAAGGCATCTGTATCTGCTACCCATCTAGTTATAGATATACCTTGTGGAAATGGAGCAAAGCTAAGCAATAAGAAACGGGCATTGCAGTTGAAAAAGGATTTTGAAGACATTACAAAAAGAATGGGAATAAAAACAAAAGTCCTGATAACAGATGGAAAACAGCCAATTGGAAATGGCATAGGGCCATGTTTAGAGGCTCGCGATGTTTTATGGATATTGAAGAATGATAGGCGGGGCCCAGCTGATTTAAGAAAGAAATGTCTGATGATTGCTGGAGTAATGCTTGAGATGGCAGGTAAATGCGCAAAAGGAAAGGGAAAAGAAATAGCCAAAGAGATATTAAAATCTGGCAAGGCTTATAATAAGATGGTTGAAATAATCAAAGCGCAAGGCGAAAAGATAATAAATCCAGAAGATATTAAGATAGGCAAAATCACTTACGATGTTGTCGCTAAGAAAAAGGGGGTTGTAAAAAAGATAAGCAACAGGTCAATATCCAAGATTGCAAGGGTTGCAGGAGCTCCTGAAAATCAAGGGGCAGGTATTTACTTGTATAAGCATATTGGAGATAAGATTAAGAAAGGAGAGAAATTATTTACTATTTACTGTTATTCTAAACATAAGCTGGATTTTGCGAAGTATGCGCTGGAAAAGCTTGATGGGGTTGTGGTTAAATAGAATAAACGCCGCGGCCCAGACTTTCAATGCAGTTGATTGCTTTTTTGAACTGGGAAATCCTTGCGGAAATCAGCTAGCCAGACTTTATTAAATTCTCAAGGCTGACGCAGTTTCCTGCAGGCGAGGCTCAGGCAAAGCCTTCGCCATGTACCAGGTTGTGCCACCGCGGCATAAATGTAGTATTTTCACAGTTGTTTATAAAATTTGCCATATAATCCAAGTTATTTATTTTCAATAATCTTATTTAAATGATAGATGCGCACAATTTAAAAATCTTATTGTTTATAACTTTTCGTCTGAAAACACCGAAAGATTTAAATATAACCTATATCTTACATTTATAAAGTTATTGTAATCATCATAATAGGAAGAAGGGGGGAGAACTTCCGAAAATAAAACCAAAAGGTGAGTTTTATGTCTAGACAAGATATGGTTAAGAAATGCCCGGAGTGCGGTGGTATAAACTTATTCTGGAATAAAGAAAAAGGAGAGATAGTCTGTAAAGACTGCGGTTTAGTGATAGAAGACAAGATGGTCGATTTTGGCCAGGAATGGAGAGAATTTGACAGTGACGGAGCACAGAGCAAAAGAAGAACAGGCGCTCCAATGACTTACACTCAATTTGACCAGGGATTAGGCACTGAAGTAGGAGTTAAAGGCGATTTGATGAAATTAGGCGGCAAAGAAAGAAATAAGTTCTTCAGGCTTAAGAAATGGCAGTATAGGATTTCTACAGCTATTGAAAGAAATCTAAAACTAGCTTTAGCTGAACTTAAAAGAGTAGGTTCTTATCTTAAATTACCTAAATCTGTAGAAGAAGAAGCAGCTAGGATATATACCTTAGCTGTACAGAGAGGGCTTGTCAGAGGCCGTTCTATGGAATCTGTTGTTGCTGGTGCTTTATATGCTGCCTGCAGAAGGCATGATGTTCCAAGAACACTTGATGAATTGTCAGAAGCTTCTGGAATAGAGAAAAAAGAGATTGGAAGAACCTATAGGTTTGTTACCAGAGAGCTTGGAATTACAATATTACCTTCAAATCCAGCTGATTATATAGCAAGGTTTGCTTCTGCTTTAAAATTATCAGCAGAAACACAAAGCAAGAGCATTGAGATACTGGAAATGGCGCAAAAGGTTGAATTAACATCTGGAAGAGGCCCAACAGGGATTGCTGCAGCTGCGCTTTATGTTGCTGCTTTGATGCATGGTGAGAAAAGAACCCAAAGAGAAGTTGCAGATGTTGCTGGTGTAACAGAAGTCACAATTAGAAACAGATATAAAGAATTGCTTGATAAATTGAAATTAGAC
>JAHJAV010000075.1 GCA_018813685.1 Nanobdellota archaeon
GGCAAAAAAGGACTTTTGATGATGAGCATCATGGGGGTAGACTAGATGATTTAAGTCTTTTTGAGGGGGAGTGGAGTTTACTGCCCAATGAATATAGGGATATTATGTACTTTGTTCATATTTGTGATCTTGAATATAGAGATGCTGCAAGAAGAATGGGAGTTTCAAAATCTCAAGCGTGGTTACTTGGTCAAAAAGGAAGGAGATTATTTCAATTTCTCTTAGATTTTGATCCAGAATCTTTTCAAAAGGCTAAAGAAAATGACTTTTTGTTATATTTAGCCGGAATTAATGGTTTTAATGCTAATGAACTCGTCTTATTGTCAAGTATCTACGGATATGAATATAAAACAATAAATTACGTCGCAAGACAAGCAGGAATAGAAAGAACTACAGCTTTAGCCTGGGCAGAGGGTAGATTTAGAGTTACAACACTTCCGAGGGGATATCATCCCCTAAATTTTACGCCAGAACCAGACAAAGCAATAGGATCACTAAGACAAAGAAAAGGAGAACTAAGAAATACGCTTGATTATGTTTCTGGTGTTACAGGAGAGCCTTATTCTACTTTGAAAAGATGGGCTAAAAGGGGTGTTTTTGAAATTGAAGATATAGGCGAAGGACATATCCCTAGGTATGTGGTTGTAGATAAACAAGCAATTGCGAAAATTGAGCTTGAAAGAGAAATATTAAACAATTCTTTGCATAAAGTAGCTATTATGACTGGGATGGATACTAGAACACTCCTAAAGCTGAGTAGTCAAGGTTTATTCAAGGTATATGACCGAGGCGAAAGGTTTTCAAAAGGATCAGCTCCACGTTATTATGTAGATAATATTGATGAAGTAGTCCAAGTTGTGGCAGGTCGTTAAAATGTGGAAAATTTCTGAGTGTTTAAAATCCCCTTGGGATTTTTAACAAACCAGAAATTGGCTTTGCCAATTTCTCAGTTCATGCTCAAGAACCACTAGCCCTTTAATTTTGAGATGACATATTCACTTCATTCCACTAACATTTATTATTTCATCCAAAAACCTTTCCAAAAACATATTCCTTTATCTCTTTTGGCCAGCTCTTTTCAATCTCTTTCTTATACTTATGAACAGCATCGATAAAAGTCTGCGAAAAATCTTTTCCCCCATCTATCTCATCAGCCATCTCCTCTTTTGCAAAACGAGGAACTCTCTTAAGGTTAAGCGCCTGTAACTTAAGCTTCTCTTTAGCTTCATCCTTCTCTTCAATCAGCTTATCCTCTGCCTTTTTCCATTCATCATGATAGCTGAATTCCTCAAGGTCTTCTTTCTTCATGCCTTTTTTAGAGCCAATCTTAGCAATGATATTATTATGCACTCTTCTCAAAAATTCCATCTTATCCTCTATCTTCATTATATCTGTTCTTCCCTGAGTAATCAGATTAAGCGCAAACGGAGATGGCATCGGTGTATGTATCTCATCTATCTTTATTTTTTTATCTTCAATATTTTTGATAACCTTTTGAGCATTTTCTATATCCATAAGATCCTCTAAAACCTCTCTTCTAGCTTCCTTAAGTATGGAAAAGTTGGGTGATATTGCCTTTACAGCACTCATAAGTATCATTGAAGAGACCTGCTGCCTCCCTACCCTTTTTTTATGGCCCTTATAATTTCTTAATATCATCAAAGACCTTGCAGCGCAGTGCCTGAACCTTCTTTTAAGCACTTCTGTCTTGTCAATAGCCATATCCATTACCTTTTGCATATCCTTGCTTTTTATCAGCTTGAATGCCTTCATCACATCAATCTTTGAGGTAGTACATATATAGAATCCATTATCATTTATCCCTATCTCAACATCCTTGTGCTGAGTCTTTCCAATTGCAAAAGCAACTGCTCTCGATAAGCAGTCATTTACTCTTCTGCCGTAAAGCGAATGGAATATCGTATACCTAAATCCTTTTTCATCTGTAAAATGCTCCACAACTATCCGGGTATTAGATGGAATCTCCGCATAATGATATTGCTCAAAGAAATAATTATAAAGTGAACTGGCAGCATTATCATCAACATACAAATATTCATTGATAAATTTCAATATCTCCTGCTTTGGCTTGTTGGAGCAAAACTTCTCTCCCAATAACTTCCTAAACTTGCCTATATCTACAGCAAGATCATAGCTTAATGGCAATGATTCAGAAAACCATGAAGGTATTGTTGGCGGCCTGCTCACAGAAGCCTTAACCTGAGCGACCATGCCTCTTGCAAACTTAAACTCATAAACACTTCCGCCTAATGTAAAGATATCACCAGGCCTCATCTTCTCTAAAAAAGCCTCTTCAATATATCCCACTGTCTGCTCTCCAACCTTTACAGCTACTCTTACTTCTTCAGGGATTGTTCCTATATTAGTCATATAAATGACTCTGCCCATCTTACCTCTTCTTCCCATCATTCCTGTTTCTTCATCATACCATATCTTTGCATATACATGCCTGTCTTCAAGTGAGATATATTTCCCAGATAGATAATCAATCACCTCTGTAAAATCCTGTTTGCTGAGATCCCTATAACAATAGGATTGCTTTACTAACTTAAACAGGTCATCAAAATGAATCTTATCCTGTATTGCAATTCCGTCTACTTGCTGTGCAAGAACATCTAAGCAATTAGTAGGAATATGAATCTTGTCAATCTTTCTTTCTATTGCATCTTTCAAAAGAACAGCGCATTCAACTAGATCATCTCTATCTAATACTATTATTCTTCCTCTTGTTTTTTCATGCAGCTTATGGCCTGATCTTCCTATTCTCTGCAAAGCTCGTGCAACAGATTTTGGAGAGCCTAAACAAATGACCATGTCAATATACCCAATGTCTATTCCAAGCTCAAGCGAAGTAGAGCACACTACAACCTTTAATTTACCATTCCTTAATCTTGTCTCAATATCCAGCCTTAATCTTTTGCTCAGTGAGCCATGATGCGCTCCAATACCTTTGGTTTCACTTTCCTCAGGGCTCCCCATCTCTCCTCCAACTTCAGTATAATTCTTAGGAAATTTCTCTTTGAGGTGATGAACTACTCTTTCTGTTGCGCTTCTTGTATTTGTAAATATCAAAGTTGTCTTATGCTCTTGGATTAATCTGTCCATCAGCACATACATCTCATGGTGCATCAGCGCATGCTCAACTCCTATAAGGTCTTTTACAGGACTCACAACCTGTAAGTCCATCTCTTTTATGAACTGCACATCTATGATCTTGCATTGTCTTGGCTTTCCATTCTCATACCCTGCTAAAAACTCAGCAATCTCATTCAATGGTGAGATAGTAGCCGACAACCCTATCCTTGTCATATGCGGCGATAATGCAGACAATCTTTCCATAGATAATGATAGATGAACTCCTCTTTTATTCTCAGCAAGCGCATGTACCTCATCGCAGATAAACCATTCAACTGATTTCAAATGGTCTATAAATTTTGGTGAACTTAAGAGTATTGCTAAACTCTCTGGAGTTGTGATTAAGATATGGGGCGGATTCTTTAACATCTTTGTTCTTTCTTTTGTTTCTGTATCTCCAGTACGTACAGCTACTCTAATGCCTAATTCCTTCTCAGCAATAACTTCCATCTCTTTCAAAGGCTCTACTAAATTCTTGTGTATGTCATTCGACAATGCCTTCAGAGGACTTACATAGATGCAGTAAATCCTATTTTCTAAAATTCCTTTAACAGAAGAATCAACAAGCTCATTCAAGATAGAGAGAAAGGCAGTCAGTGTCTTTGTAGCGCCTGTTGGAGCACTTACCAAAATATTATTTCGTGAATGAATCTCCATAACACCATAGAGCTGAGGCAAAGAAAAAGTCTTGAATCTACTAAAAAACCATTTCTCAATGATCGGATTGAGTATTTTCCTTACTTGCCCTGCTTTATACGGCTCTTCCATGATTTTAATCATAAACCTAGCTAATAGAATTCTATTTTTAAAGGTTGTTGGTACAATTTGAGTGAAGCGAAAATTTACTCAACTCTCGGAAATGGAAATCATTTCTGAGACACAAAAAATTCTATAAGAATTTTTTCGTGTAAGAAAAATTATCAATTTTTCTGTTAGGTTTTTATACTATCTACCATTAAAATTTAAGAATAAATATAATAAAAATAAAATTACATCGCCAATGTATCTTCAACCAACTGCTCATAATCCTTTGCTCCTGTGCTTGATTTGGCATAGCTGAATATTGACTTTCCGTATTTTGGCGCTTCTTTCAGTTTAGAATTGAGATGCACCGGATAAGAGCACAAGCTTGAAAACTCTGTCTGTATCTCAGCTAATGTGTCTTTGCATATCCTATTTCTCCTGTCATACAGCGTAGGTATTATCCTGCTCACTTTGATATCTGTTCCATTCTTCCTGTTGGATTTCTGTATGAACTCAATCATCCTTTTCAGGCCTTCATATCCAAGAAAATCTGTAGATACCGGGATAAACGCTTCCTGGCATAAAGCAAGTGCATTCTGGTTCAGTAACCCCATTGATGGCGGGCAGTCTATTATCATAAAATCATATCCATTCACATTGGCAAACATCTTTTTCAAAAATAAAGTTGGTTTTTCCTGCTGAGCAATATGCTCTTCAGCTTCTCTCAATGATTGCTTAGAAGTTATCACATCTAAATTAGTTGCAATGTTTGAAATGCACTGATGCACAACTTGATTGCCGACAATAGCATCAAACATATCCCCTTCAGCCTTTACCTGTAAAGAAGTATCGATGTTTCCCTGAGGGTCTAGATCAATAAGCAAGACTTTTTTATTTTTTCTTGAAAGACCTGCTGCAAGGTTTATCGCTGTTGTTGTTTTCCCTACTCCACCTTTTTGGTTTATGACACAAATTTTTCGCATGAGGATCACCTTTTTTGAATCGTTTTTCTATTTTTTGCCTATTCAGTGGGTAAAGTGGTTTTTTATAAAGATTGCTATTGTATATCACTTATATTCAATCATACATTCAGAATTCTTCATCAATTTTCTTAACATACTCTTTTATCCTTGAAGTTATAGACGGGATAAGAAACCTTTCGATCTTCTCTTCAAACAGCTCAGAAAGAGAAGCATTTTCATTCATCCTATAATTATTTGCAACCTTTTCTAAGATAAGGATATCTCTCAATCTTTTTAGCTGCCTCCTTATGTTAGATGAAGCAATCCCTAACAATGGCAATTTATGTTTTTTCCTTTCTTCAATGACTAATTTTTCAATCTCTTCAGAGCTTAACTCTTTCTTAGCTTTCAAGACAACAGAAAGCACATCGACAATCACATCTCTTGAATCACCTGCCTGCAATAATCCTAAAGAAAGGCATAGCTTCCTGGCTAGATCCCTTCCCTTAAAGTTCTCTGGCTTTTCATAACGCCTTAATGTAATCTCAGCAAGAGCAGTATCTTTTGCAATAGTTTTAGTCATATCCAATAATTAATAATTAGAGCTTAAATAGTTTTTGATATAATCCTTTCAAAAACCATAATCTTTAAATACAAGTACGTACTTACTACGTATTATGCAGGAGATAATATTTGAAAAAAGGATATCAAAAGGCAGCAGGTTTAACCAGATATATATCCCTAAGGAGATGGAAAAATCTTTAGGGGTAGGTGATTTGGTTGAAGTAAGGCTGCTGCAAAAAAGCTTTCAGATCTATTACAAAAACCAGCAGAAGCTTTCAGAGTTTAAGGAATATCTCATAACCGGGATTTTTTCAGCCCTAATCCCATTCACTGAAATAAAGTCTGTTTTTATAGTCGGCTCTTTTTTGGATGAAATAGCCTATAACGATATAGACCTGGTTATAATCTCAGAAAAAGAAGATCTAGAAAAAGGCATTGAAACACTATTGGCTGAAAAATTCAGCCAAAAATTCCACATAATCGCATTAAGTGAAGAAAAACTAAACAGCCTGATGGAAAAAGACCCTTTAACATGCTCTATGCTAACAAGTTATGCTTCAAATAGGAAAGCTGGCTTAAACTATAAAAGAACAATCGATAAGGCACACATTGAATTTTTATTGATGATGCCTGAAGACCTTCTGGAACTAAATCTTCCTTCAAAATCATTTTATGATGGGATAAGGAGGCTAATCACCATTGAGAATTTCCTGAAAAACGAAAAAATAGATAGGAAAATAATAAATAATCAGGTTGAAAAGGCAATAACCAATAAATTATTCGATAAAATAAAAAGCAAGGGGATTATAACTCAGGAAGAGACAGTACATCTAAGAAAAATAATAAAAGAAAAGCTCACTGAAATAAAGAGGTTATTAGATGGGCAAAAACGATGATATTGACCAGCTGACTAATCTTATGAGCAGTGCATTGCGCCACAAGATTGGCTCAATTGTAAACAAGGATGAGCTCTATGCAGCAAAATATGCAAAAGATTCAGAGATTATAATGGCAGAAGCAAAAAAGATAGCACTAACGCAAAATTGGAATCAATATGATAAACAAAAAATAAAAGAAAAGTTAAGATTAAATTGAAAGCCTCATAAATCCAAATTTGTTGGTAAATAAATCTCTCTTTGGTTATAGTAAAACCTGCTTAAAAATCCAGTACCCTAATCTGTCCATCAAAGCGTTTACAGACTTTTAAATGAAATTTATATGTCCAGGAACTTCAAAACCATCTTCATCAAGATGACTATAGAATTCTCTTACCTCTTCATCAGAGAATCCTTCATCCCCCATAATCTCTTTTCTGATATGCATTAACAAATCGTTTAAGCTCTTCAATTTGAAAGAGTGAAGTGTTCTTCTGTCGGGTTTTCCTTTCTCACCACGTTCTATTTCTTCTCTGATTTTTGTTCGCTCAGTTCCACCCCAAACATCCCCAACAGATGTGCCTTCTGTTACATGCCCTATGCAAAAGCCATCCATTCCATTATGCTCTGAAGATATGTAGAATCCACCATCATAATCAAAACTTGCAGACCACGAGCTTGCTATATTACCTGTATTGGGGTTATCTTCTGCTAATTCATTGAATGCTGCTGCATTTATGAGAACATCCATTCCAGCTTCGTTTAGGGGGTCTTTAACTTGCTCAATCAAACGAGTTACTATGCCCCCAAATGTATCCTTATCTGGCTGGGAGGTTACAACTTGAAATCTGCTATCAAAATATTGGACTTTTGGCCTAAAGGCAGCATAGTCTATCCTTCCATCAGAAGCTTCATGAAGTTTTAGCAGGAGGTCTTTAATCGAGCTTAATTCTCCATCATCTGAGTTTTCACGGGCCATAATAAAACCAATGCCAATTGTTGTTTCAACTTCATGGTTTCCTCTGGCTTTAGCAAGTCTAACTATGTTATCGGTTATTTTATCAAATATGTGAGAGCCAGTGTTCCCGTATCTGCAAATTTGGCGGTGGGTTTGATATCTTCCTGCATTAAGGCTAACTCTTATGAAAGTAAGCCCCATATTTGCAAGCTCCCCTATGTGTTCCCCAATTAGGGTGCCATTGGTGTACAGTCCTACATCAAATCTTCTCTGATCACCAGATTTCTCACGAGTGGCTTGTCTTATAAAATGGACATACTCAGGGTTCATCGTAGGTTCACCGCCCCCTGTGAAGATGATTGATTTAGTGTACTCCATGTCTACTAACCCCTGGAGGATTTGATCAAATGTTTGCTGGCTCATCAATCTACTGCCCCCTTTACTTATGTCTTTTCTTTTAGAGCCATTTTGCGCATAAGTGCATCCTTTGCAATTAAAATTACACTCGAGGGAGGGAACAACCTCTACACTAACTGGCTGGATAGCTTCATCTCTGCCCATTAAAAAAGCAGAAAAGTTTCCCCTATGGTAAACTGCCTTTTTGGCAGCATCACACATAGTATAGTTGCCGCCCTGGTTTGAATGTAACAAATCATATAATTGTCTAGCTCTTGGTTTCATTTTTATTGCTCAGCTCACGCTATCTCAAATTATCCTCCCCTAAACTAAGTAAAGAGCACCAACATGCTCCCCCTTGCTCAAAAACTCCTCTTTCTGTATAGTCTAAAGAGAATTCGAATTCTGGTATCGCAGCCCAGCCTAGTCTTGCTGCTGTTTTTTCTATTATTCCTTTAATTCCTTGTTCTTCACTGTTTTCTTGGGGCATTAGAATCAACTGCATTTCTTCAAGAATGTATATGAATATATAAACATTATGTTATTTTCACCACAGATAAGTAAAAACTAATGATTTCAGGAGTAAACGAAATGATAACAAAGGGTAAAAAATACCACCCATCAAAACCCTATTCACTTTTGTAATGCTTAATCGAAGAAATAACAGAAAAAATCATCCTATAATAAATCACAAAAATTAACTAAACAGAATTAATAAAACTAAACCTTATTCA
>JAHJAV010000076.1 GCA_018813685.1 Nanobdellota archaeon
ACTTTTATTTTTTTATTTTAGTTTATTAATTTAATTGTATTCAACGCTAAATGAAACTTCTAGCAATAAACAGCAGCCCTAGAAAAGGCAATACAGAATTTATGCTAAATATAATTCTAAATACAGCTAAAGAAAATGGCGCAGATACAGAACTCATTGAACTTAGGAAAAAAGACATAAGTTATTGTAGCGGAGGAGACAACTGCTGCCCTGTAAACCTCAAATGCCATATTAAAGATGACATGCTGAAAATCTACCCTAAATTAGAAGATGCAGATATAATCCTATTATCTTCTCCTTGCTATTTCTTCAATGTTACAGCAAGGATGAAAAACTTCATGGACAGGTGCAATCCATATTATTACAGCAAAAAGCTAAAAGGCAAAAAATTCTTCTTATTATCTGTGGGGGGCTGCAAACCACCTATCAAATATGCGATAGCAGCAATGGAAAGATTTGTTAAAGGAGTTCATGGAAAATCAATCGGCTCTTACTCTGCTGTTGCAGACAAGATAGGTGAATTAGAAACGAATCAAAAGGTTATCTCTGATTTGAGGAATCTAGGAAAGAAACTAACATGAAAAGCATAGACTACTACATTTATTTAGACTACTCTGAAAAATTAGTCGGTTATATTATTGTTAAGAGCGAAAAAGTAGGCATAATACTGCCAAAAATCTCTAAATTTCACCATTATAAAGATTTAAAACATAAAAAATCATATCTTTCTGCAGTTAAGAAGACAATAGAGTCAAAAAAGATTTTAGAAGATTTATTAAAACACAAGATTAGGGAGCTTAGGGAAAATCTTTACATTTTCATAGAGGTTATAGAATTCATAAAAACAAATGATAACTGCGTAATTTTTGCGTCTATCGATGATAACCAATACAGGGCATTTGTCAAGCTGATTAGTATGATTCCTGATAAATGCCATACCATAGTAAGGAAAGAATCTGAACTGAAGAAAGGAAGTGCAGAGTACAGATTAAGCCTTATAATTGATACACTGTTAAACATCAAAAGAAATGAGTAAGTAGACCCGTCAAACCTACTAACTGCCTTAGAGGCAGGATTCGTCAGGGTCTGTTCCTCATATTACATAGATATCAGGGACTATATAAATATTTTGCGTTTTTAGTATGCAAAAACGTATACTGTAAAAATCAAAAGGTTATTAAAGAGCTTGAAGATATCGGAAAGAAACTAATAAATTAAAATGGCTAAAGACTACTACAAAATATTAGGAGTAAGCAAGAACTCAACTAAAGAGGATATCAAAAAAGCTTACAAGAACTTAGCTAAAAAACACCATCCTGACATTAACAAGGATTCTGGCGCTGCTGAGAAGTTCAAAGAAATAAACGAGGCAGCGCAGGTCTTAGGCGATGATGAAAAAAGAGCCCAATATGACCAATTTGGAGATGCAGACTCATTCAAGCAGGCATCTGGATTTAGAGGATTTAATTCAAGAGACTTTGGCTCTGACTTTACTGATTTTGCTTCTTTTGACTTTGGAGACATATTCGACCAGTTTTTCGGTGGCGGAACTTCATTCGGCTCATCCAGAAGAAGGCAGCAGCAGAGAAGAGGCGCTGACCTAAGGTATGACATGGAAATAACTTTAGAAGAAGCTGCTTTTGGCACAGAAAAAGAAATCATAATACCAAGAAACGAGCAATGCATTGACTGCAATGGCACAGGAGCAAAAAGCGAAGATGATGTTATTGAATGCCCTGACTGCAGTGGCTCAGGTGCTGTAAGAAGAACACAAAGAACCCCTTTTGGAATGTTTTCTTCAACAGCCCCTTGCAGGAAATGCAGCGGTACAGGCAGATACATAAAAGAAGAATGCCCTGCTTGTGACGGAACAGGAGCAGTCCATCAAAGAAGAAAATTAAAGATAAAGATTCCAAAAGGCTCAGAAGAAGGCACTAATCTAAGAATCTCTGGAGAAGGAGAAGCAGGACAGAAAGGAGCTGCTTCAGGCGATCTATACATAGTGCTTCACATGAAAAAGCATAAGACATTTGAAAGGCATGGCGACGATATCTATATCAAAGTAAACTTGCTATTTACAATCGCTGCACTTGGCGGTGAAATAGACGTTCCCACTCTAGAAGGGGGGGCAAAGCTAAAGATTCCCTCAGGCACACAGTCAAATACCATATTTAAGATGAAAAATCAGGGCATAAACTATCTGCATGGCTCTGGAAGAGGGGATGAAAAAGTAGAAGTTATAATAACTGTTCCTGACTCATTAACAGGCAAACAGAAAGAATTGCTGAAACAGTTTGAGAAAGAAGATAAAAAGGGATTTCTTGGAAAAGTTTTTGACTGATTATAGTGTCTTTATATGTTTCCTTATTTCTTTTACATCTACTTTGCTAAAATCAAAATCCTTTACTTTATTGTATTCTTCTTCAAGATTATTGAACATTTCATCCGGCCTTAGATTTAGCATTACATGTTCTTTATCTTCTGGAATATTGCCTAACCTTGGCTCTTCTCCATTTACCGACATCTCATGAAAAAGTTCTGGATGCAGCTCAGAACTTAACCTTGTTTCATCTCTTGCAACCATCTTGATTTCATCTTTTATACTTAACTTATTCATTTCCATGTTCTAAGCAAATCTATGTTTTTATTTAAACCTTTTTGTTTGAATTAATCTTTTTTATCAAAAGGACATAAACCATCATTATTACAGAAAAAAGTACAGCCCCACCTAAAAAATCAACTAGACTCAAATCAATAGAATTTCCAACAGTGCCTACAACAGCTCCTGTTATCCCACCTTCTCCTGCTAATTTTATAATAGACGTGGCTAAAAAACCCAATAAAAGAACAGCCCCCATCTCAGCTACATTTATTTCTTCTAACAAATTGAAATGATTCATTTTATTGTTTATACCTGCCTAAAGTATATAATCCTTTTTATTTTTCAGGCCGCATGCCTCAGTTTTCAGAAACATTTAAATAGTAATTAAACCAAAATCAAGATATGGGACATAAAAAGAGAGTAAGAATCAATCTCTATACTGCAGTCTTTCTTCTTTTGGGCATTGGTTTTATTATGGGTTACATGGTATCAAATCCTTCAATCACAGGTGGAACCATAGTAGATGGTGATGAATGGGATGAGCCTTATGAAGAAGAGATTTATTATGAAGATGAAATGCCTCCTGCTGGAGAGCCACCCGAAGGAATGTTTTATGAAGAAATGCCTTATGAAGATGAAGTTTCTTATGAAGAAGAAATGCCTTATGAAGATGAGATTTATTATGAAGATGAAATGCCCCCTGATGGAGAGCCACCCGAAGGAATGTTTTATGAAGAAGAAATGCCTTATGAAGATGAATATCCTATAGCAGAACCTGAACCAGAGCCGGCTCAATCCTGCGATTGGTCAAATCCATGTGATGATTGCGATGGTGATATTTATGATGGGCCTAATGATCCCTGCGCCTGCAGCGGAGATTGTTCGCAGCCTGAGCCTATGCCAGCTGAATGGTGCGAAGATGGAAGCTGTGATAATCCAGAGACAGAAACCGACTGCCCAGGTGGAGATTGCCAGGTTGCTACTGGACCTAATGATGGGGAGATAGGTGGACCTAATGATGGGGAACTAGGAGCCGCAGTTGTTTATGGAGGCACTGACCTCAGCTTGCCAAATGCAAGCCTTGTTGATATTCTTATACTCATAATTGTTTCTGTAATATTATATAAGCAGATAAGGCATCAAAAGAAAGGATTATAAAAAGATATTATTTATTTTAATCTATTCTTCTTTGCATTTCTTTTATTCTATTGCCATAACCATGGATGTTTCTTATCTCTATCCCATCTAGCACACCTGAAGCTTTATCAAGATTGGCTTTTGCTTCAGCTTTATTTTCTAACCCTATAAAAGAATCTGCTAATCCTAAATAGGCATCTAATCTGTTCAATCTACTTCCACCCCACCTATCGCATATTTCCAATGCTTCCTGATAATCATCTTTTGCTAAATTATATTGTCCTACTGCGCAGTGTATATCGCCTGAGGTATTTAATATAAATGCTTTCTCTATCTCTGGAAGGCCTTTACAATATGATAAAGCTTCATCTGCATCGCTTCTTGCCAACTGGTATTCTTTTTTTTCAGCATAAAACAAAGCACGCTGGTTAAGCCACCTTTCCCTTGATGTTCTTTGCTTTTCAGTAGCCCCATCTTGGGGAGAAGGAGGTTCAAATTTTATGAGGTAATCCATTCCTTTATCAACAAGTTCCCTTTTTCTGGCTTTTTCTTTTTCTTCTCTGGCTTTGCGATAAAAGGCTACAGCTAAATTATATCTTACCACATAAACCAGATTGGGCTTACTAAATTCTGCTGGAACACCTTCAGGAACATTATTGTCTACTTCTTCTGCAATATTTAATGCTCCCTCAAATCCACCCCTACCTTCAAACAATCTAATCGCAGCATCATAATTGGAGTGCAGCCTTGCAATCGCCCCGCTGACAATAAGAAATCTGCATCTATCGCTTCTTGCAAGAAAATAACCGGGTTTATCCCCACCCATCTTAGTTTCCAATTCTCCTTTTTCTGCAAATAAGGGAACATTTATCTCATCAACCTCTTCCAATAATCTACTTACATCATTATAATGCCCTGCAATAACCATGTTAGTCATTAACCTGAAATATAACCTGTTTAATCTGGATATGCTTAAAACATTTGAATATGCATCTTTAACTCCCCCAGATAAACCATCTTTCTCTAGGCTTTCTTTCAATGCACTTATTGCCAGCCCATTTATTTCTTTTACCTGCTCAAAAAGGGGCATTCTTGCAGATATTGCATAGCAATAAACCATTTCAAGATTCTCTGGAGATTTTTCTGCAGAGGCAGCATGATAAATCAGCATGGCGTGTTTTGCCGTATCCTCCCCATATTCCATCTCCAATCCATGCAAAGCCGCAGTATGAAACTCTTTCTTTTTTGCTTCATCTAATTCTGCATAAACTCCGTCTCTTATAAATGGGTTTTCAAAATCAATTTCAACCCTTCCATCAAGCTGCCTGAAGGTTAGGAAGTTTTTCTCTATAAGCCCTGCAAGCGCATCCCTGATATTGATTGATGTTATGCCTGAAGAATATTTTTTGAAAGAGCCATGCCCGCACATATTAAATATTGTCTCAAGAGAAAGTGCTTCTTGATGGGTTGAGAGAAGGCCTGCCACCAATCTTTCATCATCAGTTAATCTTTCTTTATAGATGCGGGAGACAATATCACGGGGGCCGGTACTGCTATCTATTAAAGTATTCCCGATAAATTCCCCATTTTCATCGTACATTACCTCCTTTCCAGACAGCAGTTTTGCTGCCAATGGGCTAAATTGCATTTCGCCATTTCTTATTTGAGTTACCCTCTGCAGCCACGCTCTTTCCTCATCACTGATCTCTCTTCTTGTTTCATATGCTGCTATTGATACTATATGGTCTATAGAGCCAATACCTGACAGATCCAACCTTATTTGAGGGTTATCAAAAATAGAGCGCCTTGAAACTACAAGGTAAGATATATCATGGCTATGATCACCAGAGCATATTTCTTTCATTAGATTTCCAGTTTGCCCTGTTGTTCTCTCGACGTTTTCAAAGTATACAACTATTTTTTTATCTGCAGCAGAGTATCTTAAGATAGAATTGAATGTCCTGGCAATCCTATCAATCTTGCCCTCTAATCCAAAATGGCTTTCCCCACCCAATAACTCTTCAACCAACAGCTTATCATGATAAAATTGTTCCTGTGTGGCATTGTCTGCCGCAGCTGGTTGTACTTTTTGCAATGCTTCTTTGACAAGAGCTAAGTACCTTTGATTATCCTCACTAGTGCTGTTTGAATTTACTCTTGGAAGGCCAATAACCTGTGAAATTACTCTTACAAAAGGCGCAAGAATATCATCGCCCCCTATAGCATCTGCCTCTATAAATCTATACCCCTGCTTTTCTAATTCACTACGAGCTTCTCTGGCTAATGTTGATTTTCCAATACCTGGCTCACCAACTATCTCAGCAAGGCGATGGTTTTGAATATACTCCATTACAGTTCTTTTTTCAGCTTCTCTACCTACTGCAGGGTTATCTTTATGGCAGAATTCTTTATCTCGTATATATTCCATAAATGAATCGATTACCTGCTGAGCATTTTCGTCTATCATCTTTTTAATGGAAATCTTTTTATACTATATAAAATTAACTATTCTAGAGTGAGTAATTTAATATAAAATGATACCAACAACATATCCATATTTAACCAGTAAGTTTGATGAAGCAGCATTGAGAATGCTTGAAAGGATCAAAGGATTAGGTATGAGGGGGGCTGTTTTACTTAGGTACGAGCCAAAAGAAGAGGCTCTATTTCATTATGGATATTGCAGGGAAGGAATAGTAGGATTAGAAAGCGAAGTGCAGATGGGGGGATATCCTTTAGTGGACAGATTATGTTTGCCTGCAGATATAGGGTATGATGCTGCCACATCAGATCAATGGGCAGGTGTAAGGATAAACAACATTGGAACCGAGTCAAGAACCAGCAAGCTAGATAAATTGGCAGAATATTGCGGGGTTGGAAGTATTGCTAATTTAGCCTGTGTTCCTATTGGAATAGAAATAGAGAGGACAGGGCTTGAAGAAGTGAGGAGAGAATTAGCAGGCATTGCATTAGTTTTAAACTATATGAATCCTGATAAAGTAGTTTCTAGAGTAGTCGGTGCTGATGATTTAACAATTCTTCAGGGAATTACAGGGGATTTTAGCAGTTTTTGCAGCGGGTTAATAAGCTCGGTTTATATGAGAGATAGGGAGATTACTAGAGAGATTTTGGCTTCGGTCTCAGCAGATCCTGGCAAACTCCTGGAAATTGGAAGCCACACGCTCGCGCATAGGATTAAACAGCAAAGTTCATGCGGTGGAGACAGCTTTAATTATTGGAAGGATAAAGATGGGGGTTATCACTTTTGGATTTTTGACGTCAGCGGAAAAGGGCTAGGGGCAGCTCACATCACTAAAGATGTTTATACCCTACTTAGAGCAGGACAGGGACTTTACCCAAATCCAGCGGAAATGGGCAGGGTTGTTGGGTTTGTTAATGATTCATTGCGCGCCTTATACCCTGACGATAAATTTGTAACTATGTTCTATGGCAGATTGGATAATGGTAGAAATCTTTCTTTTGTTAATGCAGGACATGAGGCAGTTTTAGTTGCTAGGCCGGATGGTGATAGTGCTGAAGTTATCTCTCTGGAAGAGGGGAATATTCCCCTTGGTGTTCTACCAGGCATTGAGTACAGTATTTTCCAATATATTTTGCGCGAGATGGATAGGGTAGTAGGATTTTCAGATGGGTTAACAGACTTGATGAATCCAGGCAATATTCAATTTGGGAGAGATAGGGTAAGAGATGTATTAGCAAAAAATATTGGACAAGGTGCAGATGAGCTAGCAGACATCCTTGTTGATGAAGCAGAAAGATTTAGAGGAAGGGCAGTGCAATTTGATGATTTAACCCTTTTTGTTATTGAACCGTTTGCAAAACACCCTAAATTTTAATCAATCAAGCAATCTTTCCCCATTGATCCTTTTTATCCTTTCTTCCCCGTTAATTTTTCTTATATATTCTGCAACATCTTCAGGAACAATCCCTGCCCATTCATTACCATGCAGAATCCTTTTTCTTATCTCAGTTGCGCTTATATGGGGGATTAATTCTATCTTGTTTATTTTAATACCCTTCTCTTTAAATAATTTTTGGGTCAATTTATTTCCAGTATACGCAACATCAAAATCAGGAATTATCTTCTTAACATGGCTTACCCATTTTTTATCATCATTGATATCAGGAACAGGAACTATATCATAATCCATTACCTTATGCGCTTTAAGGGTATTATATATCATCTCCTTTCTCTCTTCATAGGTAAATGGATTGTCTTTTGTGCCGGATTCTTGTGAAGAGCCGATTGCGATAATGACTTTACTACATTCCTTTAGAGCTAGTTTTATATCTGAAAGATGTGCTTTGTGAAACGGCTGAAACCTCCCGATAAATAATGCTATCATATTATCACTTGTTTATTATTGGTATTTTTTCTGTCTTATGCTTATTCTTTTTTATCAAAAGCTTAAGCTTTCTGCTCATCTTTTTCTTACCCTGCAGCATCTTGTCTATATCTTTATAACTTTCACCTATCTCTCCTTCATCTGTATGCTGATGATAAAGCTCTGCAGAAGGCTTTTTATTGATTATCCTCTCAGGCAGATTTAGATATTTAGACAAGCTCCACACCTCTGTTTTATATAGCTCGCCTATAACTTCTATATCACAGGCTCCATCTCCATATTTTGTAAAATAGCCCAAGGCAAGCTCTGTTTTATTTGATGTTCCAATAACTAATGAATTACTTGCATTTGCATAATTATACATGACTAACATCCTTATCCTGGGCTTAAGATTTATCCACGATTGTTTATTCTGTTTTATTCCTAGGTTCTTAAATCTCTCCAACATGGGATTTATCTCTATAATCCGGTATTTTACCCTTAAGAACTTGCATAACTCAACAGCATCATCTACATTTTCACGCTTAGTCAATCCTTTTTCAGGCATAAGTAACGCAGTTATATTCTCACCCCCTATAGCATCGGCCACCAATCTTAGGCTCAATGCAGAATCTATCCCACCGGAAAGCCCTATAACTGCCTTTTTTATCTTATTTCTCTTAAAATATCGTTTTATGTTTTTTACAAGATTTTTGTATGTTTTCTTCATTATTTTAATCAATAAAAGAGATACATTTTTAAATATTTCCTATCTTAGTGTTAAACTATGAAATGCACCAACTGCAAGAAAGAAGACCCCTGGCTTGAGATAATCGGCTCTGACATCATCTGCAAGAAATGCATAAATAAAAATAAGATAATGGGTTTAGTTTATAGGACGCATATTGATACTTTTCACTTCTTACTTAGGAAATTACTCCCTAAAACATATCAGGAATTCATGGCAATAGGCAGGAAACAGATTGAAGATTTAGTTAATCTTAAAAAGTACGGCATCTTTTTAAAAACAACCAATGTTGTGGAGCTGGAATAGATTTTTAAATAATGGTTCATTCTTCTCTATTAAAATGTCTGAATTAGATAACCTGATGGATTCTGAAGACCCGTTGGTATGGGGGGTTGAGGTTACTCCAACTACACTTGTACAGATGGTTGAAGAAGGGCATTTTGAAAAAGGGATTAGTGCTGATAAGAAAGTAAGGACTTATGATTTTCTGAAAAGGGTTATTAAATATACTATAAAAAAGAGGTATCCTGCTATAGATGAACTCACAGAACGGATTATTGATAGAGAACTAAACTCAGCATTTCTTGGTATTCTTACACCTCCTGAATTCAAAGCCAGATTTGGTAAACCGGAGCATGTTTATAGTGCAGAAGATGATGATCTATCGAATGCAGGGGAATATGATTTGGATATTATGGATTATTATTTACGTGTTCTTGGAGAATTATCTTTTGCTGCGATTGATGCTATCAAGATAAGGTACAGCGGCGATTCAAAAAATATGGAATCTTTTTTTCATGCTCACTTAAGGAATCTTATTAATCTTGTAGATAAATTTGACTTTTTATATATGTACCTGCCTGAAGGTACATCTACTGACATTATAGGTAAATTGCATGGTTTGTATGAGCATACTCGTTCTGTCTATGATACTGCTCTTGAGAGGGCTGCTAATTAAGGTATTTTAATGAGTAAAGTTTTTAAATAGACCTGCCTAATTCTTTTATATGAGGGGTTTTAAGTATAGTTTATTGTTAATTTTTTTATTAGCTATGCCTTTAGTCTTAGCGCAAGAAGTTAAGATAGATGGTTTTATCAATGATTATGCAGATATAATCACTCCTGATCAAAAACCCAAGATTGAATCAGTTTTAAACGCTCTTTACAATGACAAGATCGCAGAATTTTCAGTCGTAACAATAAACAGCTTAGAAGGACAGGACATAGACAGTTATGCCTTAAACCTTGCTCAGGGCAAATTAGGGGATAAAGAAAAGAATAATGGATTGTTATTGGTTGTATCAGTACAAGACCAAAAATATAAATTTGAAGTTGGCCGTGGAATAGAGCCAATTCTGAATGATGCAAAGATCGGCAGAGTTGGAAGAAATTACATTGTAGAGAACTTCAGAAACGAGGAGTACGGCAAGGGAATCTATGAATCTGTAATTGCTGTTGATGGAATACTGAGGGGTCAGGCTGAGCCTGAGATTATAGCACAAGAGCCTAGCAAATCTGAAATAATAACTTTCCTTATATTCATATCAGCAATCTTCTTTTTTTCGTTTGTTCTTCCAATTATATTAGTAGCTAAGGCATACAGAAATCGCAAAGATAAAAACAAGTTTTTCGATGCTGCGCTGATAGCTGCCTTATTGTTTTCCAATAGGGGCCGGGGCCGAGGTGGCTTTGGCGGCGGGGGATTTGGAGGTGGCGGTTTTGGTGGCTTTGGCGGCGGGGGATTTGGTGGAGGGGGAGCTGGAGGGGGCTGGTAGATAGAGGTGGTGATAAACATGTTTTTCAAGAAAAAGATTAAAAAAAAGTACGGGGAAAAATTACTGAAATGTCCCAGATGCAACAAAGATATGGAAAAGTTAAAAAAGGAGAACATAATTATAGATGTATGTAAGAAGTGCAAGGGTATATGGTTAGATGAGGGGGAGATTGAAAAGCTTGCAAAAATCGCAAATAAGATGAGGGGTGGTAAAAATAGCAAAAAATAAACTAAGTCCAGGATGGATAGCACTTATTGTTGTTGGTGCAATTGTCGTAATTGGAATCTTATGGTTTGTAGGCAGCTATAACGGTTTAGTAAGCTCAGATGAAACAGTAAATGAGAAATGGGCAAATGTCCAGACAGCTTACCAAAGAAGAGCTGACCTGATACCTAATCTAGTAGAGACTGTCAAAGCATATTCTAACTATGAAGGTAGTGTATTGACAGAGATAACAGAAGCAAGGGCTTCGATAGGAAAAGCAGGTTCACCTGCTGAATTGCAGGCAGCTGATGCACAATTGACTTCAGCTTTGTCAAGACTGTTAGTTGTTGTTGAGAACTACCCTAACTTAAAGGCAAATGAAAACTATCTTTCATTGCAGGATGAATTAGCAGGAACAGAAAACAGGGTAAAGGTCGAAAGGGATATCTACAATCAGGCTGTAAAAATATATAGCATAAAGGTAAGAAGATTCCCTACAAACATTGTAGCTAATATGTTTGGCTTTGGCACAAAAGATATGTTCGAAGCTGATGCAGGCGCAGATAAAGCGCCTCAGGTCCAGTTTTAATCATTTTTTTATTTTATTTCTTCTTTTTTACCAAATATTTTTAAACAATGCTTATTTCTTATAGATTATGGCTGATAGGATGGATAGTGAGAAAGAGTGGAAGTTATCTATTAGAAAGTTCTCTATAAAGCCAGAACATAGGAAAGGGCATAAGGAAATATTAGACAAGCTGACTGGATTAGTGTTAGGTGCAATCAAAAATAACCTGCCTAATGAGAGATTCGGCATCTTATTCTCAGGAGGTGTAGACAGCACATTGATTGCTCAAGTATGCAAAAAAGAGAAGAAAGACTTTATCTGCTATACCTCTGCTTTGGAAGAAAAAGGATTAAAAGAAGCAGAAGACCTTGAGTATGCTAAAAAAGCTGCTAAGAAGTTTGGATTTAAGCTAAAAGTAAAAACAATCGGCTTAAAAGAAACAGAGAAATACATAAAAAAAATCCTGAAAATAATTAAAGAGCCTAACGTAGTCAAAGTAGGAGTTGCTTTGCCTTTTTACATTGCATATGAACTGGCTAAGAAAGACAAAATAAGAATAATGTTCTCTGGTCTTGGCTCAGAAGAATTATTTGCTGGCTATCAGCGCCATTTATTGTCAAAAGACATAAACAAGGAATGCTTTGATGGATTGTTAAATATGTATGAAAGAGACCTGACAAGAGACTTGCCTATTGCAAAAGCAATGAAGATTGATTTAAGAGTCCCTTATTTAGATGAAAATTTAATAAAATATTCTTTGAAAATACCTGCAGAATTCAAGCTGAAGAACGAACAAAATAAGCTGATCTTAAGAGAAGTTGCTGAGCAGCTTGGTTTAAAAGAATTTGCGTGGAGAAAAAAAAGAGCAGCCCAGTATGGCTCTAAATTCGACAGGGCAATTGAAAAGTTGGCGAAGAGGAATGGTTTTAAATATAAGAAGGATTATCTAAAGAGTTTATTAATATAATCCGAATTTATCTGAGAATGGTGATTAAATCGGGGGCTTATCTCCAAATCGATTTGGATGAGCTTCCACATAACCTGTTGCCTTGTATGGTAGAATATTGTATGCTAGAATTCCTATGACCCTTTCAGGAGTAAACTGCACTGATGGATACTGTATTGGACCACGGTACACAAATGATGTACCATCTCCCCTTGTACTTATAACTGACATTCTATCTTTGATATAGATAACCCCTTCTCTAAAGACCATTGGAACAAAGCGCTTTGAGCCATAGCCCCTTCCCTTCTTAAGATCAGAAATAGGGAACTCAATACCTGTTTCATCGGTCATGCCCTTTCTAAATTGTTCCATGTTTGGGTATGTTTGCCTATGATGCATGTTTAATCTTGAGTATAGGTTTATTATTTGCTGATTTGAATTGTCGTCAGGCTCTATCAGAACCAATGTAACTGGAATGTCATCAATAGTTCCTGCTTTATAAAAGCAATAGCCTAAGCACATCCCAGAATGAAACTCTAGCTGTATTGGGACCTTGAAAGCATGTTCCATTTCATCAACAAGAGCAGCTATCCCATATTGCTGCTCAAACTTTCCTGCTCTTTTTCCGAATCCAGTTAATTCGAATGCCCCTTCTTTTTCTTCTGTCAGTGCAAACCCCACATACTCCCTTGCAGGAGTGCCAGTAACTATTCTGATAGTTGCTTGATAGCTTAGGTGTTTTATAAGTTCAGGCCTGTTTGTCTTTATGAATTTTACTAGCTCACGTTTTCTATCTTTAGTTAATGGCTCTCCAAACTCCCTGAACAACGGGTCTGTTAAATCTGCTATCTCCTTCCGAAGATTTCTAACAGGCGGGGTATCCAGAGAATCAATATAAAGCCTATCAATTTCTGCGCTAAGCATATGTTTATTAGGATAATCAACTGGAATAAATACTTTTCGCTTATTTTAATATATTTTAGGTAGTAAATAAATGTTTGATTGCAAAAGATTTATATTTGGTTGAGCAATTCTGCATTTAAGATGAAACTAGCAGCTCTAATATCAGGCGGAAAAGACAGCTGGTTTGCTGCCTACAAAGAAAGCAAGAAGCACGAGTTAGCTTGCTTAATATCAATAAAGTCAAAAAACCCAGAATCTTATATGTTTCATATACCTAACATCCACTTAGTTGAGATGCAGGCAGAGGCTGCTGGAATACCTTTAGTTACTTTAGAAACAGAAGGCGTAAAAGAAGAAGAGCTTGAAGATCTGAAACAGGCAATACAGATTGCCCAAGAAAAATATAGGATAGAGGGAATTGTTTCTGGAGCAATAAAATCAAATTACCAGAAACAAAGAGTAGACAAGATTTGCAGTGATTTAGGATTAGCATCATTAGCCCCTTTATGGCAGGCTAATGAAGAGTTATATATCACAGAACTTATAAAAAACTTCCATGTAATAATTGTTGGAATAGCAGCAGATGGCTTGAAAAAAGAATTTCTTGGAACAAGAATAGGATTAACTTTCTTAGATAGGATGCGCTCTTTAAATGTCTCTCCGATTGGTGAAGGCGGAGAGTTTGAAAGCTTTGTTCTAGAGTGCCCTTTATTCAAGAAGAAGATTAAAGTAGAAGATTTTGAAATAAAGATGGAAAATGAAATAACCGGGCATTATTTGATTAAGAAAGCTATATTAGTTTAGAAGTTCCTAGTTCTATCTTCTTTGCAGTTGGAGCTGTTAATCTATATAATCGCTCACCCAAAAGGATTTAAATAAAACTCTATTCCCCTAGAAAAATGCTAGATTCATTTGGGTTAGAGGCTATTCTGCACAGGAAAAGATTATTCTTGATAGACACTAATGTGTTGTTTGGCAGCTCATCCGGAGATTCTAGAATTGAAGATGACCCTCTTAGGTTGGCAGCCAGTTTGGCGCATGATAGTTGGGAGCTAGAGCGCATGCAAACAGTATATGATATAATCAGGCAGAATCCAAATGTGAGATTGACTCGGGAGATCTATATGGAAATTTTGAGTAAATTGGGAGCTATACGAACACATTGTCATGTTCGTAAAAAAGCAAGGCCTATTGGACTGATGGATTCTTATTTTCGCAATCACGAGCGTGAATTGGTTCTTGGGACTGATTATTGGGATCAGACTAAGATGCGGGCGCCTGGTTATATTCTGCAGGAAAGATTCAGTATGAGGCATCCTAATCTAAAGTGTTTGTCTAAAGCAGACATCAGCCTTTTGCTTAAAGCAGTAGAAGTTAGATTGGCAGGTGATCCTTATATGAAGCTGGATATCATATCCGCTGATTATGGAGTGAAGTTAGGGGCAGAGCTGATGTTTGAATTGTTTAATAGGTTTCCAATTGGAAAAGCAGGGCAGAGGAGAAGGCTGCAGCAGAAGAGATGCATGAAAGTGATATCACGTGGATATGATGAGGATTATCACGATGTTTTTGATTCTGCAGCTTATTATGCAGGATTAGTCAGGCAAGCCCGGCATTAGCGTAACTTAGAAGACTTATAATGCTCTTCCTTGTACGATCTTATCCTTACTATCTTCGGCTCCATCTTTCTCTTTGCCATCTCTTCTTTTAGTTTGTCTGCAAAAGCCTGCTGGTCATACCCTAATGCAATTACATCTGGATTCATCTCTTCGATTATCTCATACTTATCAGCTTCATACCCGAGCACAACCTTATCAGCAATCCTCAAGTCCCTTATATGCTCCACTCTCTGTTTTTCATCATATTTTGGAGTAATCCCTTTAACTTCTTTTATGGTTGAATCTCTTGCAAGGACAGCAATCAGATAATCTCCTAGCCTTTTAGCTTCCCTCAAGAAATAAATATGACCAGGATGCAAGATATCAAATGTTCCAAAACACATTACTATTGTCATCTTATATAATTCCATTTATCAGTCGAGTATTTATTCTTTTCTAATTCCTCTGCTGATTTTAGCTCTTCTTTAATCAGTTCGCTTGCTTCAAACTTTATGCCTAACTCTTTCTCAAAACCGCTTATCATCGCTTTTTTTACCCTTTCATAATCTACTTTTTTATTTAACTCATCATTTATTGAAGTCATCCTCTGTTTTACTTTCTTAATCAGCTCTTCACTGCAATTATTAAATAATGAACAATACTTTTCAACATCAATATCAATTAAAACTGCACCATGCTGCAGGATTTTTCCATTTTTTCTTGTTTGCGCGCTCCCAACAATCTTCTTTCTATTAACTAAGAGTTCATACCATGAAGGATCTTTAAAGCAGACAGCTGATTTTTCCTCTTTTTTAACATCAATATTCATTTCTGGCTTTAGTTTGAGATTTCTTAATCCTTGTAATAATCCTTTGCTTATCATCTTATAGCTTTCAACAACAGATTTAGGCATTTCATCTTCATTAATAATAAAAGAATAAGTTAATTCTTTATCGTGCAGTACTGCATTCCCCCCTGTTAGCCTCCTCACTATCTCCACTCCCCTTTTTTTGCATCCCTCAACATTAATTGCCTGCGTGCTTTGAAAATATCCAATCGATAAGCCAGCAGGCTTCCACCTATAGAATCTTAGAACTGGTTTTTTAGAGGTTAATAGTGCTTCGTCTATTGCCATGTTCATTGATGGTGTATTAAAGCCAGTATCTATTAATCTAAGTTTCATACCATTTAGAACTCTATACTAATTTAAATAAATATTGGTTATATCGTAAATCCTTCAGGAAGCCAGCATGTCGTTGTTCCGTTTCTCTCACTCAAAAGATAGAATTTAAAATACCTGTTTGGCCTGAGATATGCATATATATCTCCCCACCACTTAGCACTTTCTCTCCTTTCCTCAGGATCTGGTGGGTAGGTGGTAGGTTGGTAAGATTGAGGGTTATCAGGGGGGGTATCATTAGGATTATGGAACATATCAGAAAGAATACCAGCCTCAGCAAAAACTGCATCTACTTGTTGAGCAATATCATCTGGTTTTTCATTAGGATCTTGTTGCATATTAAGCTGTATTTATCAATTGGTTTTTAAATTTAACTATAATCCCCAGCATGATAAGAACTCCTCACTAATGGGGCAGACTCAACATGCTTGAATCCTATCTCATAACCTAACCTTTCAAACTTCTTAAATTCTTCAGGAGTATAATATTTCTGCACTTCAGCTAAATCTTTCCTTGGCTGTAAGTATTGACCTATTGTCAATATATCTACATTCGCTAATCTTAAAATTCTCATTGTTTTCATTATCTCATCATCAGTCTCTCCTAATCCTATCATCAACCCTGATTTTGTTATCTGTTTTGGATCAATCTCTTTTATCCTCTTCAAGAATATTATAGATGTCTTAAAATCAGCCTTGGGCCTTATATCATCAAACAACCTTTCAACTGTTTCTATATTATGCCCGAAAACATCTGGCTCTGCCCTAAGCACAGCCCTTATCGAATTGCTGTCTCCTTTAAAATCAGGAGTCAGTACCTCTATCTTAGCCTTTGAAAGATTTCTTATCTCTTTTATTGTTTTTGCAAATGTCATTGCACCATAATCTTTTAGATCATCACGGGTAACCGATGTTATCACAACATACTTTAATCCGAGTTCTCTGACTGCCTCTGCTACCTGCTTAGGCTCATGCGGATTAGTATGCAATGGCTTTCCGTTTTTTACATTACAATACTTGCAGTTTCTTGTGCATATATCCCCTAAAATCATAAAAGTAGCTGTTCCTCTGCAAAAACACTCCCCCATATTCGGGCAGTTAGCTTCCTGGCAGACAGTGTGTAGATTTTTATCTTTTAGAATTCCTATAACTTTGTTATATTCTTCTCCACCGCCTAATTTTACCTTTAGCCAATCTGGTTTTCTGAGCATGAAATAAAGAATTCTAGTTGAATTAAAAAGATTTGCTATTCTCACTTGCTTGACAATCTTTACCTTCACTATTACAAAATAACTACAAAAAGAAAGATTTAAATATGGCTGTTTTTTCTCGATAATTAATATGGCGGATAAATCTATTGCTGAAGATATTAGGCTTGTAAAAAGAAGATTAGAGTTGGTAGAAGGGTATCTTCCAATAGCTAAAGAAGCAAGGGGAGCATTGTCAGAATTAGTTGCAAGAGCATCTGAAGATATCACCTGCTATCTAGATGTGGAAGGCCCTGAGTTAGAATCACTTAGGTTACCTCTAGAAGATGCAAAAGAGGCCGATAGATCTTACCCATATACCCACCCTACTTTACAAGAATATGTTGAGGGGTACAATGAACATATTGATTCTGCATTATCTTACCTAAAGCAGGCTGATGATAAGGCTGAGGAAATACATGGTTCACTTACATCCGCACTTGCAGGATTAGATGGTTTGTTATCCCTCTTAAGATATAGAGAAGGAGTTAGTTCAAGTTATCTTTCTAAACTACAGAGAGATTACCCTGCGGCTTTCTCAAACCAAGCTCAGCAGTAATAATAAGGATATATCATAATAATCACTAACAGCTGGGCAATACGCCAGCTCTAATTCAGAAATATATTAATCTTGTACCATTGTATGATCAGCCTGTTTTTATAAATGTAGTGGTTAACTCAAATAAAAAAATAGTATTATAGTCGAGAAATGTAGTGGTTAACTTTCTAAAATCAATCACTTTATCTTCCTAATCCCAATCTCAGCAGCAATAACTAAAACATCATAATAGTCAGAAACAGCAGGGCAATACGCTAACTCTAATTCAGAAATATCTTTTAATGTCATTCCAGCTTTGATTGCAGTTGATATTATGTTTATTCTTTCTTTTGCTCCAGCACCAATTGCCTGCCCCCCTATTACTTTTCCTTTTTCATCAGCTATTATCTTTACTGTTAATTCATTTGCTGGCCCAAACCATTCAGGCCTGTTCTTTCCTTTAGCCTTTCCAATAACTGTTTTTATCCCATAATGCTCTGCAAAGAATGAATTAAATCCAGTTGCAGCTATCTCAACATCATCAATTACAGAAACAAATGTTCCTAAAATACCCTTAAACTCCTTATCTCCGCCAGCTGCATTTATTCCTGCAACCATACCTTCGCGATAAGCATTATTAGCTAATATTGAATTCCACTTTTCTTTATTGATTAATGAAGAAACAGCGCAGCAATCACCAACTGCATAAACATCTTTAACAGATGTTTCCACCTTCTCATTAACCTCTATTCCGCCTTTACCTATTTTCAGGCCACTATCCTTAAAAAGCTCAACATTTGGCTTTACTCCAGTTGCCATTACCACAAGTGACTTTTCTTTTATCTCTTCTATTTTCTTTCCTAGTTCTAACTTAATCCCTTTTTGCTTTAGTTTTTCCTCTAATATTTCAGAGATGTCTTTATCAATAGCCTTCGGAAAGCAGCAAGGCAGCATATCAATAACAGTAACATCCATACCTTTCTTTTTCAAAGCGACTGCAGCCTCTAATCCGATAGCCCCTGCTCCAATCACGATTGCTTTTTCACCCTTCTTTACATTTTTCTTGATCTCTTCAGTATCTTTTATATTATGTATGGTAAATATCTTATTCTCTGTTTTGATATGCGGAACAAACGGCTTAGCTCCAGTTGCAATAATCAGTTTATCATAACCTATACTGCCATTAATCAACTTTTTATCCAAATCTATACTATCAATTTTAGTGTTGGAAACTAATTTAATCCCCATCTTATCAAGGCTCAAAGAATGCTTAAGGCCATCTCCGTTTAATTCGCCATCAATAACCCATGGCAGCCCGCACTGGTGCATAAGATCAAAATCCTTTTCGTCGATTATAGTTATCTCCGCATTTCTATCTTGTTTCTTTGCAGCTAAAGCTGCTCCAAAACCAGCTGCTCCTAAACCCAATATAACTATTTTCATAATAGGTTGAAATTAGATATCAGAATTTAAAGGTTTCTATTAATCAGGACTCAGATATATTTTTAAATAAATATCTATTTCAGTTAGACTATGTTAACAATACCCTCTCAAGTTGAAGGAGTTGACTATCACCTCGATGATGTTACTCTCAAATATAGGGTAACCTATTGTTTTAGAGGTGTTCTTCCTCGCTTAGAGGAAGGAAGTGAAATACTTGACTTGGGTTGCAATAGGGGAATTACAACCAAACACTTAGGTAGATTATATCCTCATTGCAGGGTAATAGGCGTAGAGATATTGCCTGGCTATTTGACAGAAGAAGCAGAGGGAAATGTAGATTTTATCGTTGGAGATGCGTTTACTGATCTTGAGCGAAGAACATTTGATATGGTGATTGCAATGAATAATATTTATTTTATGCTTATTCATCACCCCCTTGAAGTTCAAAAAAAGGCATTGACAAAAATTATGAGAGATTTAAAACGCTTAACTAGGCCGAGAGGTTATTTGTTAATTGCGGGGCAGCAGGGAAATGCAGAGTTTATAGAAAGGGGATTAATGTACAGGTGTATTGTGCAAATGGATGGAAATAATTCTTGGACATTAAGGAGGGAAGATGTATTAATCGAAAAAGCTTTTGAGTTCTCTGATGCGTTGAAAACTGCAATAGATGCCTTAAAGAATTAAATTCTATTCATACTCAATCGTTGCAGGCGGCTTCTGGCTAATGTCATAAACAACCCTATTAACACCCTTAACTTCATTTATTATTCTATTGGAAACGTGCTCTAAGAATTCATAAGGCAGCTTTGCCCAGTCAGCTGTCATTGCATCTACACTATTAACAGCTCTAAGTGAAATAATATTTTCATAAGTTCTTGCGTCTCCCATAACTCCAACTGCCTTTACAGGCAGCAAAGCAGCAAATGCCTGCCATACCGTATCATAAAGTCTTTTACTCTTAAGTTCAGAAATAAATATGTAATCTGCATCTTGCAATACCTTAATCCTTTCTCGTGTAACCTCCCCTAATATTCTTACTGCTAAACCTGGACCTGGAAATGGATGTCTGTAAAGAAGCTCAGCAGGTATCTTAAGCTGTTCTCCTAATTTCCTTACTCCGTCTTTATACAAATCCTTAATAGGCTCTAAAACCTTTAGCTTCATATTCTTTGGAAGTGCAACATTATGATGGCTTTTTATCTTATCTGCTTGCTTAGAAGGCTGCGCAGACTCTATCCTGTCTGGATAGATTGTGCCTTGAGCTAAAAACTTGATCTTATCACATTCCTTCTCAAGTAATTTTGCTTCTTTATCAAAAACATCTATGAATGTCTTTCCGATTATCTTCCTCTTCTCCTCAGGGTCTGTAACTCCTTTTAATCTGTCTAAAAATATATCAGCAGCTTCAACATACTTCATATTCAGCCCTAACCTATCATATCTTTCCTTGACTTCTTCCATCTCATACTTTCTTGCTAATCCATGGTCAATAAATACTCCATGTAATTTCTTACCTATTGCAAGATTTATCAAAGTAGCAGCAACTGTTGAATCGACTCCTCCTGAAACACCCATTATTACATGGTCATCTTTTACTTCTTCTTTAATCTCTTTTATTATCTTCTGGGCTAAGTCTTTAATATCAAAATCCTTCTTTGCTTTGCATATCTCAAATACAAAATTTTCTAAGATAAGATTCCCTTTAGGCGTATGTGTAACCTCAGGATGGAACTGCACGCCATAGATGTTCTTCTCAAAATTCCCTATAGCTGCATTCTTGCAAGTATCAGTAGAAGCTAATGTTACAAAACCTTTAGGCAACTCTTCAACAGCATCACCATGCGACATCCAAACAGATTCTTCCTTACCTAAACCTTTAAAGGGCGTGTTCTTATTAACTATCTTTATTTTTTTCTTCCCATATTCCTTTATTGAATTAGGAACTACTTTTCCGCCCATCTGCTTCCCAATTAGCTGCTGCCCATAACATATACCCAAAACAGGAATTCCCATAGATAATATCTTTTCATCAGATATAGGAGCATCCTTTCCATAAACAGAAGAAGGCCCACCTGAAAGTATTATTCCCTGAGGATTAAGATTTTTTATCTTTTCAACAGAAACATCATAAGGAACTATTTCAGAAAAAACACCAAGGTCACGGATACGCCTAGAGATAAGATGGCAATATTGCCCGCCAAAATTGACTACTATCAGCATATAATCAGATATACAAGCTTATTTTTAAACTTTTCTATAGAATCTTTATCTCCTGATAATTCTCATTATGCGGTAATCTATCTCCTATTTCTTTTCCAGTTCTTTTTTAGCCTTACTTTGCGTTAAATTCAAGTAATTATCTTTTGAAACGACAGATTTGCCTGTTTTTTTCTCTAACTCTTTTCTTGTGTTTTTTGCAATAGTTCCTCCTTCAACAGCTGATTCCTTGCATTCATCAAATCCTTTTGAATCTTTGGCAGTAGTTATATCTGTTGTTGCCTTTTCACCAACCATAGTAAGAATTAACTCCCAATCTGCCATATGATCCCTTAAATTTTGGCTTTTTTTCTTTAATCCCTTAAATTGCTTATATTCCTGAATAGTTTTATCAAAAGTAGCCTTTGAAATTCATTTGTGAGTATGACAAAATCCTCTTGCTCTTGAATGCCTCTGCCTTTCCACTCATCTGTTAAGTCTTGCCTTATTGCAATCCCCCTCAATCTCTTGTCAATCCAGTCTTTAGGATAACCCTTTAATTCGTAATATTCCTTAACTCTATCCTGGGCAAGTTCAGGGTTTTCTATTTCTTGAATACGCTCATAGCCCACTTTAGCCAACCATAGCTTGAATGGTTCTGCCTTTGGAGAAGGGATTGACTGGATTAGCCTAAAAGCGTCTTTTGTGTTTACGCAGTCAGAATACCTCATTTTGCCATCTTTTGCCTGCAATTTCAAACCGTGACAAATTGTCACGAGTTGCGGTTCTCTCTCTTTTAGCTTTCTCCAATAAGCTAGCTCATCTTTGCTGTCTGTAAGCACAGCTATAATATCAGATACAGAGAAATACCATTCTTCATCATGCCAGATTCTTCTTATCTTTTTATCTTGGAATACAATCAATGATTTTTCTTTGTTCATTTCATGTTCTCCTAAACAATCTTTATCTCCTGATAATTCTCATTATGCAATAGCTTAGAAGCAATCTCTTTAGCGATTTTTTCCTTATCAGCAGCATCAATATACAAAGCCCAGAGAACACCTTTCTCCATGCTTGTAATCTCTTTTAACTCAAGTCTTTCTTTGAGCACATGCATCAGGCCTTCACACTTATCATCTGTATCACTCACAAGCACATAAACAGCATCTGCATCTTTCTCTAAGACATGTGAAAACTTATTCTTGTTTGCATTTACCAAAACATCAACCTTGCCAATCTTCTTAGAGAACTTCTCAGCATCTCCATCAATCTCAAACTTATAATACATCTCTCTTTTAACCTTTCCAATCTTATATCCCATCTTTTCAATAGTATGAAAAGTAGTTATAGCAGTAGTATCTGGTATCTTCAATCCCACAAATAATTCTACTGCACTCATTTTAGATACTCCCTTATGCTTTCAAATATCTTTCTTCCGGGCCCTGCAGACTCTCCATTTGAATGCATCCCAGGCACCTGTCTCATCCATGCAGCCCTTTCAGGATGCGGCATCATGGCTAAAACATTGCCTTTCTTATTTACAATACCTGCAATATTGATCAAGGACCCATTAGGATTAGCAGGAAACTTATCAGCAATATTCCCAGTTTCATCACAATACCTGAACAATAACTGGTCATTCGCAAGCAGATATCTAACCAAGGTCTCATCCTTTGTAGCAAACCTTCCTTCGCCATGCGCAATAGGGACATTCATAACTTCCCCCTCATTTAGCTTAAGATTGAATGCATTCTTTTTCTTTGAGAAATTCTTAATCTTTATCCATGTGCAGTAAAACCCAGATACAAACGGATTTTTATTAGGAGCAAGAGCCATCTGCACCTTATCTTGTAATCCAGGAATTATTCCAGACTCAACTATTATTTGGCAGCCATTGCATATCCCCATAACTACCTTTCCTTTTTCAGCTTCTTCTTTTATAATGTTCATGACAGGGTCCTTTGCAGCTATTACTCCTGCTCTGATCCTATCCTCATAGCTCCATCCGCCAGGCAGCACATAGCCGTCATAAGAATCTAGATTCCTTGTATCATTCCATCTTACGATATCTGCTTTCATCCCAACAGATTCTATAGCACGAGCTGTTTCATTCTCACAATTTATTCCAGGAAATAAAATCACTGCGATTTTTGACATTTTAGATTATTCTTTTTCTTACAAGCCCATAGGCTTCTTCTAATAACCTCTGTATGGGTCTTTTTGCACAATGAACAAGTGCAAATAACATAGTGTTATGGTATAGGATATCTGTTGCTGCTCTTTCTACCCTGCTAGCCAAATTATTATAGGTGCTTGGACCATCATTTCTGTACCCCTCATTAGGATACATTTCTGCCCTCCTGTCCTCTGATACTCCCACTAGGATTTCAACATCGCCCATTGCTTTTTTAGGATATTTGCCTAGAATCCTCCATTGCAATGAATCTATTGACCCGCAATTAAAAGCTAAAAAACCAAGTGACCCTGGCATGGAGTCATACATCCCAGTGAACTGCCCTCTTTTATTAGCTGGAATATACCCTTCTCCTGTACACAAGCCTATCACTTCATCTCTCGGCCCGCCACGAAATTCAACAATATCTCCCTCCACTGGCAACTGGTGTTTTCTAATTGGATTGGGCAACTCATCAGAATTTGGTTGGCCATAAACACGTTGGAATAATTCAATTGGATCCTTCCTAAAAGGAGTATCCCAATCTAATTTTAAATCTTGTAATCTATATGCCATTTTTAATCACCTCATAGCCCTCGCAACACCAGTTGTCCAGGCTTTCTTTAGCTCATCTATCTCTAACTTAACTAAAACATCACTACCTTTCTGAACAATCAATGATTTATTCTCAACAGTTTTTCCAATCTTGACTATCTTTACACCATGTCTTTCAAATATATTATTTACATTCTCAATATTTTTATCATTAACCTCAAAAACAAAGCCAGATGATTCTGAAAACAATATCTTATCATTCCTCAATCCGCTAAAATCCAAACTGACTTCAGCCCCTATCTTTCCGTCTGCTTCTCCCCCTAATATCATCTCAGAAACAGTAGTTAACAACCCACCGTCAGATATATCGTGGCAGCTCAAAAATAATCCATTATCGATGCAGTCAATCACAGCATATATTGTATTCTTCTCTTTTTCAAACTCAATCTTAGGAACATTCAAACCATTTTCTTTATGCAGTTCATAATAAACACTTCCGCCTAACTCATCCTTTCTCTCACCAGCTAAAAACAAGCTGGAATTTTTCTCTTTTATCTTCATTGTAACTGCTTTTGTATAATCTTCCATATAACCCATGCAGGCTATCACCGGTGAAGGATCTATCTGCTTTCCTGCAATACTTTCATTATAGAAACTTACATTGCCAGAAACAAAAGCAACAGGACTTTTCCCGTCCCCTTTCCAGCAGAGCTTATTTGCAGCATCAGCAATCCCTTTTACACTTTCAACAAAATCATTAAATGCTTCTGGAACTTCAGGATTTCCAAAGTTTAAGCAGTCAGTCATCCCATAAGGTATTGCGCCAACAGCAGCAACATTTCTCATTGCTTCTGCAACAGCAGCAACTCCGCCTAAATAAGGATTGATTCTTGAGTATCTTGGATTATGGTCAACAGACAAAGCAACACCTGCTTTGTTTCCGGGAATAGGTGCTTGTATACCGGCATCAGCCTCTCCTGGGCGAATAACTGCCAATCCCTGGACTTCTGTATCATAGTGCTTGTAGATCATTGCTTTAGAAGCGACATTTGGATTATTCAAAACCTTAAGCGCAATTGAATTATAATCAGAAGGCTCTTTTAAGTTAGGTTCTTTAAAATTCCTCTTCATCTCTTTCTTATCTCTTTTATATCTTATCCCCCCTGTAAGCATATTCACCGGAACATTGCATATTACCTTGCCTTCATGCTTAAGAATATAACCAGTAGATTTAGTTACCTTTCCAATAACAGTAGCCTGCGCTCCTTCAGCAACATTTGGCAGTTCAAACTCTTCATTGTAAATTTTTAATATTGTCGGAGTAAAAGAAGAAGGGCTTATCCATGTGAACCTTTCCTGTGTCTCTCCACAAGCGATAATATAAGGCGGCAAGTTCTTCATTGAAATATGTATATTATCAATATCAATATCAGCTCCAAAGCCGCCTGCGTCACAGAGCTCTGAAGTAGCGCACATTATCCCGCCAGCGCCCATATCCTTAAAGCCTAACACAATCTTTTTTTCCTTTGCTTCTTTAAACACAGCCTCTGTTGCTCTTATCAAAACATTCTTTAGGAAAGGGTCAGGAACCTGCACAGCGCCTTTATTATATTCCTCCTCTGATTCATCTAATATCAAAGAAGCAAAAGCAGCTCCCCCAAAACCAGAATTGTCAGTTGCTTTTCCAACAATCACAATATCATAGCCGTCTGAATTCTCAGGAGCAGCACTGTGGAATATCTCATTCTCTTTTATTATCCCTAATGTTACCACATTAACTAAACAATTATCATTAAAGCTTTCATTAAAATAAACATCTCCTGCAATAACCGGAATGCCTAATGGATTTCCATAACATGCAATGCCCTCAACTACGGAATTTGCAACATACTTCACATAATTTTTCTTTGTTCCGTTTGGATCACCAAATCTTAAAGGATCTGCGCATGCAATCACTCTTGCGCCCATGCAAAGAACATCCCTTACATTCCCGCCTATTCCAGTAGCAGCGCCTTCATAAGGCACAACCTGGGAAGGATGATTGTGGGATTCATGCGAAATAACAATCCCATATTGCTCACCATCAACTTTTGCAAATTTTATTATTCCAGAATCTTCTTTAGGCCCCATTATCACAGTCGGTCCAGAAGTAGGTAATAATTTTAAAGTTTCCTTGCTTGACTTATAGGAACAATGCTCGCTCCATTCAATATTGAACATATGTATTTCAGTAAGAGTAGGATCTCTTCCAATAAGCTTTACGATCTCCCTGCATTCACTCACCTTTAAAGCCAAAGAATTCTTTTTTATAAACTGCTGAATATCAGGATCAGACATGCTTGTAATCTGCACTTTTTCGATATCAACGTCCCCCATTTTTCTCAAAAAGAAAGGATTAGGGATTATATATAAATCTTGTGATAGTTGGTTGTGCCTACGAAAAAGTAGGATATTTATCTAAGTTCCATCGCTTCTTCAGCAAGATGCCCCAATACTGCACAAATAGGATCTGTAATGGCATTTGTGATAAGGAAGATTATCAAGAACCAAACCCATCCTTCTATATAACCTTCCGGATTTTCTGTGATATTTTTGTTGGTAACTTTATCAATACCTTCTGTCCCATCCGGCATACTAATAATTATGGAAGTTATGATTAAAGCTAATAAACCTCCAACTACTGCTCCAATTCCAGCTCCTGATTTTCCCATATTCTATTAGTAATTCTTTACTATTTTTAAGTTTTTGTTAGTACGCACTCATTACCGCCTTCATAAGCCACCTTATAATTGTTGCATTCCCAATTCTCACCAAATCCTGAATTAAAGTTTATATTAAAATTATATGTATCGCCAGGTCGGATATACATTGGTTCAGACCTCAACGATTCAAGTTTGTTTAATGTTTTGCAATCAATAGTCACCTGAAAGACTGCACCAATATCTGCTTTATTAGTAAGAGGTATCCTCGCAGTTGATCCCATTATTCCCTTGCCACCATCTTGGGTGGACCCCAATTCAAACGAAATATCTCTAGGTTTAAAATCACATTTATATTCCGGGCATCCTGCTGTAACGCCCCCAGAAGGGGTTTGAAGACACCCTGCAATAGATACTGTAAGAATCAACATAACCAAGACTAATATTTTTTTCATTTTCATACCCCCATATACCAAACTGTTTTTACATTAATTCCCCATAGAATCGCTAAGCGACGAGCATCTTCGTAGGACTCCTTAGGCACTATTACGCTAAAATCAACACCTTTCCTAGAAGAGAAAGTTCTCCATTGATTCTTGGTGTGTTCTGTGTCTAAAGTTTGAGTGGTTTCAGCTTCACAACATTCATAGTTTCCATCCTTATAGAATATCATATCAGGAACATATCCCTCATATTCAGAGGGCATTCCATTAGGATGACTTATGTGGTCAGCCCAAACTTTATAACCTTCGGCTTCTTTTTTATTCACAAGGTCGAGTATCAACTTATTATGTATGCTTTCTTCGGTTCTCATGTAATCTCACCTTTGATTTGATTAGTGGATGTTATTAACACCCCCACAAACAGGAGGAATAATAAGTATTTAAATGTTAT
>JAHJAV010000077.1 GCA_018813685.1 Nanobdellota archaeon
AAAGTTTCAAAACCTTTAAATATCAATCAAAAAAACCAATAACTATGGTAAAAAAAGAAAAAAAGTCGAAATGGGGCATGGTCTTAGTTATTTTTATAACTTTAATAATGGTTAGCTCCATACTTGGTTTTATTTATAGCAGTTCAGACAACACCACTCAATTTAAATACAATAAGATAAAATTCAAAAGAACTAATTATGGGTGGTCAGCTTCAATCAACCACAAAAACTTCTTGTTTGATTACAGCCCAGTAGATGTTGAACCAATAGAACTAAGCCCTGAAATATCTTCTTTCATATCAAACAAGCCAGAAATAGATTCAACCTCAATTATAAATGACACATTCGCAGAAGAGATTGCCTTGGCTGAATATAATATGAATCTTGCATTAAATAAGATGAGCATATACCTCAGATCCGGTTTTACAGCAAATAACACATTTAATCTACCTATAATAACCTGCGATGACGCAACTTACTCTATCCCTGTAATCTATTTTATGCAGTCAAATGAAACAAAGATAACTCTGCAAAACAATTGCATAATCGCAGAAGCAAGAAACAATATTGACATATTAAGGATAAAAGACCGGCTCTTATATTCCATCGTTGGAGTTATTGGGTGATATTCTTGAAAGAAATAAAAGAGATAGATTCCAAAGAAGTAAAAGAAGAGATAAAAGAACTAAATAAAGAGATAAAAGAAGAAAAGCATGTTTCAGACTGGATTTTGATAGCAGCAGTCGCTGTAATAGTCGTAATTTTAGTATCTCTTTTTATACTTAAAAATTTTCAAAAAGAAGAGCCAAAGACAATAGACGATTTACATACATTAAATCTGCAGGGTAAACTGAAACCAGAACAAGGTTATTTATATAATGGATATAGCTTTGTTTATGCAAATGGCCTTTGGTACACTCAGGTTCAGAACAAAGCAGGCACAAGCTTATTTGGCATACCTTTGCATTATGGGCCAAATGATTTAATAGATGTTCCGATTGAAGGTTACCTAAACTCAACTCTTTTCGATTCCACAAACAGCATATATATCACATTTGATCCTCTTGGAAGCAACCTAAACTATGTAGCTCTTGCAATCGGCGAATTCGATCAAAATATAATAAAAGCATTCAATAAAATGCCAATAGCATCATGCGACAAAAATGAAACAACTGCTTGCTCAGACAGGCCAATAATAACCTGCGATAACACAAATATGCCTGTATTATATATACAGCAAGAGCCAGAGGCCAGAATCATTTACTCAAATAACTGTATAATTGCTCAAGGCCAAGGTCCAGAAATAGTTCGTGCAATTGACAGGCTGTTATTAAATCTCTACGGGATAATGCCATAATGGAGATTATACCTTTTTCTAAGATTATTCAAGGAAATATTTAAATAATAACTTGGATTATTTATCCAAATGCCGGACATTTTTGAAGTAGATGCATCTGGAAACGATATTTTCGATAGAGGTTTTAGTATAGCTATTGTATACAACAACAAGAAAAGGTATGGTTTTCGGTTTCCAAAACATCTACAAGATCAGATAATATATAATAATCGCAATAATAAATATTGCATAGATAATCCCAAATCATTAAAACCGAGAGTTTATAGTGCGATAGTAATCTTATTATTAAAAAGAATAGCCCTAAGCGAAAGAATAACCCATAATTATAAGTTTCTCATTTGCGAGGATTTATACGGGCATTTTAATCAAATAAGTGATATACTAATTGAAAATTTAAAAAAAGAATTTCCAACCTTAAACAAAAGGGATCATATATCCAAGTGTAGGCATAGCAAAGATTCACTAATTCAAAAAACAGCCCATAACCTATACAAGGGAATTATTGATGGAATATCTGCCTATAATTTTGATTTAAGCGAAATTGAAGAGATTTTATCAAAATGCAAGGTTAGAATATAAAGTGGGCAATAATCACGGGTTTGCACCGCAATACCAATTTTGTCCCAACGCGAAGTTGAAACGCCTTGCTTTGATTATCACCCTAATCAATCAGTATATCCATCATATATTTATTTTTATCGTTTTGAATTCAAATAAAACCGCACTATTGCGGTATACTTATTATTCATTTCTTAAAACAATATCTCTGGCTCTATACCTGCATGATAGCAAAAGAAAGCAAACCAATAACTTCTATCTAATTCTTTGTTCCCATTAACTTTTTTATTACATTCATAACATAATAAAGTAAAGTTCTCTAAGTTTAAACAATCCTTACAATAGTTAATATGGTGAGGTACTAACTGCTTGTGGTATCCTTTAATTTCTTCTTTAGTTTTCCCACATAATTGGCAGGTATTATGATATTTTTCCCTGATCATTCTTTTAAATCTTGGATTAAACTTTAAAGGATATGGCGCTTTTGATCCACCATGGACATATGCAGGATTGCCTTTTCCACTCCTATCTTTGCTCCATCTATCTTTAGTTTCTCCCTTATGTTTTTTGCCATAAAAATAATTTCTTGGACCGTGGAGTTTTTTATTCTTCATAGTTTTCTTTATTTTGACTTTTATGTATTCAGGCAATACTTTTGGTGTAGTTTTAAACTCTTCTCCCCCCTTGTATAATCTAGATTTTGCCTTATTAGAACATGAATGAGAACAATACTTAAATCTTTTAACTCTACCCTTAGGCAAATAAACAATATTCTTACATTCTCTACAAATGCATTTAATTCCCTTTTTTTCTTTCTGCAATACTAAAAAATATATTTTTCTTAAATCTCCGCTATATTTTTGGTTACACCTAAAACAATATTTTTGATCCGTAGTTGTATCAAGAATTTTTTTGTTGCATAATCTACATTTTTTAGCTGCCATACATCTAGTATAATTTTTCCTAATTATTTAAACTTTATTCTTTCCTCAAAAACAATACATCCAAATCAAAAATAACTTTTCCACAAAATATATAAACTATCCTCAATTGTTATAATATTATGTTTACAACAAGGATTTAACATGGAACACTATTATTCTGAAAAACAAACATCCAATCTAAGAATTACAGAGATAGAGCCTAACTTAAGGGGAAACCTGATAAAACTAAAAACAGGCTCAGGTGTTTTCTCAATCGGTAAAATAGATAAAGGAACAAAACTTTTAATCGAAACCTGTATAATAGAACAGGATTGGAAAATACTAGATTTAGGCTGCGGTTATGGTCCGATAGGCATTTCTTTGGCAAAGGCATTCCCTCAATCAGAAGTACTTATGACTGACATAAACGAAAGAGCAGTAAGATTATCAAGAGACAATATAGAATTAAACAGCATAAAAAACGCTTCTGCAAAAAAATCAAACCTATATGAAAAGATTGAAGGAAAATTTAATACAATAATAACAAACCCGCCTCAATTTGCTGGCAGGGATATATGTTATGAAATGATTGAAAAAGCCAAAGATCACCTGGAAAAAGATGGTCTTCTGCAGCTCGTAGCAAGACACAACAAAGGCGGAAAACAGCTTGAAAAAAAGATGAATGAAGTCTTTGGAAATGTGATGGACATAGCTAAAAAATCAGGATACCGAGTTTACGTTTCTAGATTACTCTAACTCCTTCTTTAGTCAGAGCAACCAATCTTACTCCCACCCCCAGCTGTAACAAAGCAGAAATAATCGCCATATGCTCTCTCCCTTCACCAGAAACAATATTCAATCCAACTTCTAGATCATTTATCTTTCCCTGCAATGCCTTTTTTATATCCTCCGCCATCTCAGTTATAGTCTTCTTAGTATCGATAAAAACCATCTCAGCATCTTTCTGGCTCTTGAACTTGTCCTTTGCAGATTCATTAGTTATAAGAAATATCTTTCCCCATCCCATACCCTCAATAACCTTTGAAACATGCCCCCATGTCCCTGTTCCTGTGGATAAGCAAGCAACTAAGTCAGTCATAAACTAGCAAAATTGGTAAGATTTAAATAGTTTCCTACTCTAAACTCATCAAAGGGGTGATTTATATGAAGTCTAATATTATAATGTTATTGATAGTCATAATTCTGCTTTTTGGCTGTGCTTCAAAGAATGAAAATCAAACACCTGGCCAAAGTAATCTTCCTAATGAGATAGGACCAGCACAAGATCAGCAGGTTATAGATAACGAAATCTCTCAGGAAGAGGATAATGTACTTGAAACAGAAGATCAGATACTAGGGGAACAGAAAGAGATTGAGGAAGAAGAGATCATTGTTAAACCAGAAGAGCCTAAACAACAAACACCTCAACCACCAGAAGAAGACCCAATCAAAGAGATATTTAGTTACGCAAAAACCAAACTAACAAGCTACTCCTATCAATACAGGGATGCTTCAGGTGTCCAATACAACATCTATGTCAAAGGAAGCAAGATGAAGATTGATTATATATCTGAAGTCAAGCAGATATATTTAGACACTCAAAAGAAAACAGCAGAAGCCTATTGCATATCTCATTCAAGGTGCGGAAAACAAACAGGAAAACTGGCAGATTTGGACTATTCTACAACTTATATCAAGACTCCAGTTGATTGGATTTCAGATATAACTGAAGCAAAGAAAATAGATGAAGGATTTTATCTGGGTAAAGCTGGCTGGACACTCGAAACAAATATCGGTGAAGTGATAATAGACTCAAAATATGGTTTTATCTATAGTATAAAACAAAAAGATAAGTCTTACTCATTTACTAATACTGCATTCAATGTTGTCCAGGACTCAGATGTGAATATTCCAGAGTACTTAATTCCTAAATAGATTCAGCTATACTCTGATAGATAAAAGAATATAAAAAATAAAGGGGGGGATTTTAATGAAATATTCAATATATGGGTTAATATTAGTTCTAGTTTTATTAGTTGGTTGTGCAGCAACAACAAACGAGGCCCAGGTTAAGGCACCAGTTGGGCAAGAATCAGCAGAAACAACCCCTCAAACACAGCAGATAACTAATAAGGCAGAAACAACCCCTCAAGAATCACCCGAAGAAATACCTGCCGACATAAAATCAGTTATAGAAAAAGGAAAGATATTTCTAAAAAGTTATTCTTATGAATACAAAAGTCCATCTGTCAAAGAGGCCCATAAAATCTATGTAAATGGAAACAAGATAAAGATAATTCCCTCAAAAATGATTATTCTAGATAAAGACAATTTTTACAACACAATATACATTGACTCAGAAATGAAAACAGCAGAAGCATATTGCCTGGGTTATTCAGCCTGCGGAAAAAACTTAGGTAAAGTAAAAGACCTTGATTTTAAAACAACATATATTGAAACCCCCATAGGCTGGTTAAATAAGATCACTTCAGCTGAAAAGATCGATGAAAGACAGGTCGAAGGCAGAGCATCCCTATATATTCAAACCAACATAGGGAAAGTAACATTAGAATCACATTACGGTTTTATCTATATGGTCGAAGAAGGAAAAAACAAATTTGAGTTTAGTGATGCTGCTTTTAATTCAGTTCAGGACTCAGATGTGGTCCCTTCTTAACCATTTTTCCTTATTTTTAAGATAAATTTATAAATCTCTTCTTTTTAACTATTCCCATGTTCAGGCTAATATTTTTCCCAATGACATTTCCCTTCTTTATTATGCTATTTATCCTTCCATTCATCATACTCACATTGCTCTTTTGGATCTGGATGCTGGTAGATTGCATAAGCTCCAAACTTGACACAACAAACAAGCTAATCTGGTTATTGGTAATCCTTTTCTTCAACTTTTTAGGTGCATTGCTCTACTTTATATTAGTCAAATCTAATAAAAACTACAGAGGTTTTGAAATCAAGATGAAAACAAACAAAAAAACAAAAAAGCTCTATCGTAGCAAGAACAATAGGGTAATAGCAGGCATATGTGGTGGAATAGGCGAATATTTTGATATAGACCCAACAATAATAAGGCTTTTATGGGTGTTGTTCACCTTCATGGGCGGTTCAGGAATAATAGCCTATATAATCTGCTGGATAGTAATACCAGAAAAGAAATAAAATGTTTATATCCTTTCAGGAAATAATGGATTTAGTGATAATGACCTTTGCAATAGGTTATATCTTCTCTGATTTCTTTAGAAGAGAGCCTTTAGAAGGATATGATCCATTAAAATATTACAAAAAACCCCAATTATGGGAAAACATCAAGTTTGCATCGATGATAGCTGCCCCCGCAGTAGTCCTGCATGAATTAGCCCACAAGTTCGCAGCAATGTCCTTTGGAGCTTCTGCAACATTACATGCGCCTTATTTTTGGTATGCTATAGTTATACTTCTAAAGATGATGAGATTCCCTTTATTGTTCTTTGTAGGCGGCTATGTATCCCACACTGCACTTCCACCATTAGAATCTTCAATTGTAGCAGTAGCAGGCCCACTTACAAATCTTATCTTATGGATTGCCTGTCTTGCAGTTGTAAAATATAGGCTGATAAACAGAAAGTACTACAAAATATTAGTCCCAGCAGCAAAGATAAATATGTTCTTATTCATATTCAACATGATTCCCTTACCGGGCTTTGATGGATATCACTTCATTTCAAGCTTATTCAGCGCATTTGCATAACTCAAAGGTCGCATGGAAACGACTTTTGAGTTTAAAAATTTACATATCAACCAATTTTTATAATTTCAACTAAAATCAAAGTCTTAGAAATGTATTTATAACAGCATATTATAACTTCAAATAACTCAAACCAAGGGGTTGAGGGATTGGAAATTTCGCACAGAAATTTCCAATAAACAAAACATGAGGTGAACAAAATGGGAATAACTGATCAATTAAATAAATTAAAGGAAAATTGGCTCATTCTAGCAATAGCCTTAGTCCTGATTCTGGTTGTTTCAGGCGGAACTAACTTTCTAGGCGGGGCAGTTAATCGGGTTGCATATTCAATGCAATCAGATGGTTTATATGCCACAAAAGAGATGGCTGCAGGCAGTTATATCCCTTCCCCATCACAGGATTTCGCTCCATCAGTTGAAGAAAGGATAATAACAAAGACTGCAAGTATGTCTAATGAGGTTAAAAGAGGCAATTTCTATGAATCTGAATCAAAGCTTAAATCAATAATAAAATCATCAGGATCTTACATTTTGAACGAGAATGTAAACAATTATGGCAAGGGCATAGATACCTACAGGCAGGGCAGTTACAATATCAAAGTTGATACTGAAAAATATGATGCAATCATTCAACAGCTAAAGGAGATAGGTGAAGTAACATCATTTAATGAAAACGCAAGAGACATAACCGGAGACTACACAAACACTAAGATAGAGATAGAAGCTGAGCAAGCAAAGCTTAAGCGTTATCAGAGCATGTACGATGAAGCAGCTCAGGTTTCTGACAAATTAACTCTTACAGACAGGATATTTGACCAGGAGAGAAAAATAAAATACATGGAAGACTCGCTTAGAAATATGGATCAAAGAGTAGATTACTCGACAATCTACCTAACTATGACTGAAAAAAAGTCAGCATATGCAAATGTGCTCTTTGTCAAGTTCTCAGAGATTGTTTCCAGCCTTGTTAATAGCTTGAATAACCTGATTAAGATAATAGTTGTTCTATTGCCTTGGGCAATTGCATTTTTGATCATCCGGTTTATTGTTAATTGGATCAGGAACAGGTAAAAAGGCGTTCTTTTATTTTTTTCATTCTTTATTCTTATCTGAAACATAATCCAATTTCATGTT
>JAHJAV010000078.1 GCA_018813685.1 Nanobdellota archaeon
AACTCCCTTTTCAGCTCAGCGCAAGCCTTATCTGCCCTCACCCCAAAAGTCCGTTTAGAATTAAACTCACTCTTTCTTACAACAATCTCATGTGAATCATTAAAATCAGGATTAGGTTCAAAAACAACAAAATCAGAAACTCCATCAGCACTAATCGTCAGTTTAAGCTTAACCCCCTTCTCCACAATTTTCCTAAGCCTAAACAGATTAAAATCAGCCTTAACCCCAAGTATACAGTCTCCCTCTAATCTTAATTCTTTATCTTTTGTAAACTCAAGAGTATTCTTATGCTTCCCAGTCACATTCTCATGTCCAAATGCAGTAAATCTATATTCCATCAATACAACCTCTCAAACTCATCAACATACTTCTTAGCAATTGATTTATCATGTATTATTAAAATGTTCTCATCATTGCTATGATCTCCGCTTCCAGTAGGATTCATAGAGCCAGTAATCACAGTCATATTGTCAATAATAAACACCTTGTGATGCATAAACTTAGGATTACTATCCACCCTAACATCAATCCCAAAGTCCTTCAACCGTTTATATTGTGAATACTGCCCAGAAGCTCCGGTCTTCTCAAACAATCCTTTAATATCTATCTTATCATTAAACAATAAAGCATCTGCAATGCCTTCATCTGTAAAACTAAAAGTCATAAAATAAACACTCTGCTCAGCTTTGCTTATCTCATCAATAATCTCAGAAGAACACTTATCATCAGGGCAAAAATAATTCTCTACTTCATGATTATTGATATACATCACAGGATACTTAACCTTATCCCCTTTCCCAAAATCCCCCCTCCAGATCTCGATAAACTCATCTTCATAATTCTTAGCTAAATATTTAGAATAAATAACAAGCAGATTATTATTGTTCTTATATGCCCCATTATAAGTAGGATTAAAAGAACCAGTAGTAACAACAGAACCATCAACCACACAAAACTTATTGTGGGAAAATTGAGATGAAGTATCTTTCCTTACACCAGGTCCTGTAATTTTCCCATAATTCTCGTTATCCACTACTAACTTAACATCCAATAGATTACTTTTCTCAGCTAACACCCCAATAAGCTCTTGTAAGTCAATATCAAACAAAGCGCAATGCAATGACTTCTTTGACATATTAACAGCTCTAACTAATGAAGTAGTGCAATTATCCAATGGACAAAAATAAACCTCCATCTCCTTGCCCACCTCAGAAGGTATGCTCTCTTTCACAACATCACCTGTAACAGCAGCCTTAGAACAGCCTGTAATCAAAAAAAGTAGTAAAAACACTGCAAATTTTTTCATCATCATTTTTGTCACTACTCTCGGATACTATTAAAAAGAAAAGTTTATATATGAGCTATGCCTCACAAAAAGTGATAGTAATCTATCACCTCTTTTTTCCCAGCAGAGCTGAATAAGCTCTGCTCGGGTTATGCTCATCTTTTCTTTTTATCTTTCTTCCTTGGAATCTTCGAAAGCATATATCCTATTAGTATTCCTAAAACAATTAATAAGACATGATTTGTATCTATCTCAAAATAAAATACCTTATGTACAGGCTTAAAATACATATCTAAATTACTCAATTCAATTGCATACTCTGCATAAAGCAAAGCAGAATAATTATCTTTCTCCCTAAGTTCAGTTCCATACTCATAATAAGAATATGCAAGTATAGGGAAATTCCCTTTGGCAATCTGTTTTGCTACATTCTTCTTTGCAACCTCTAACTTTTTATCCAATAATCCAATAATATTATCAGAACCTATCCCGCTTACACTCAATATAACATCAGACTCTGCCTTTGCTTGTGATGCCTTAAACAAGCAAAGCTCATAGCTTTTATTATTCATATCATCATAAGCATAATCAATCTCTTTTCTCGTGCCAGATAAATCCAAAACAGGATAAAACAATGAAACATAATTATAACGCTCTTCTGCTTCTGCTATCTTAGCCTTGCATGAAAGCTCTAACATATCATTGTCCATATTAACCTTTTTTCCCCTATGATCAAAAAAATTAGCCCATGAAAATGCAGAATAAACTCGTTCAGATGAATAAGCTAAATTATAGATATCATCATCAGTTATATTACCTGTTGAAATCAACTCTTTATAATATTCTGACTCGATAAGTCTCTCCTTTACTACAGCATATGCCTCAAGATCAGTTATAGTCTCTTTCTTCTTATTGTCAATGCTTTTCTCTAAAGCATCAATATTCTTCCCTATAATCTCTATATTATCAGACATTTCCTTCTCGCTAAGATTATTTATAGAAACCAGAACATAAGTAAACTTCACATTAGCCCCAAAACAGTAAGATGCAGCAGAATAGTAACTTCCATTTAAGATAGCAGCCTTAGACCGATTAGTAAGGTTCAAAGCAGCTATCATTGTTTCATTTTGTTTAGAACCATATCTATAATCAATATCTCTAATCAATTTGTCACTCCTATTACAAAGCTGATAAGCTAGCTCAGACATTGTTTCTTCATAATCATCATCAATATCAAATGTATAATTTCCATTTCCAAACTTTTTGCCTGTAAATCCATACAGCGCCTGATCTATATCAGAAACTTCTACTACCTCTAATCCTTTTTCTTTACCATACTCAACTAGGTCTATGGTCTTAGTTATTATTGAAACATTCTCTACCTTAGAATCATTTGGAAACATTACATCAAAAGTTTCAATTACACTGCCTTCTTCATTGAAAAATCTCTCACCTTCAGGTATAAGCACTTTCTTAAGCCCTGCCTGTTTCGCAGCATCTATCTTCTCTTTAACACCGCCAACAGGCCCTACAATCCAGCCAGAATTTATTGTTCCTGTAATCCCAATGCTTTCATCAAGACTAAAATCATCAAGTAGTGAAATAGTCAGTAAAGTTATAGCTGCTCCTGCAGACGGCCCAGCTATTATCGGAGAATTCGCTTTGATTGTATAGATAAAGTCATAATTAGAACAATCTTTATCCAGATAAGAACACGCCATGTCTTTTGCAAACCTTGTAGAAATCTGTGTATCAATCTTAGTCAATGGAAAAGTATCCAAAAAAACATTCCCGGATCCTGATTTTACCTCAAGATACAAATCAGCAACAGCCCCTTCATAACCTCCATCATTTTCTTTAACAGCCAACAGCTTAAGATGCCCTTGTTTTGCATATATAGATGGAACTATAAGAAGTATAATCAATAATAATAAAATAAGTTTTTTCATATAAGAAGAGAATCTCTATTCCTTTTTATTGTTTTCTACCGACTTCTCTATATGGTTACACTTAGGATAACTAAAAACCACTTGCCACCATCATTTGTCAAGTGCCAGAACCCTTCTATAAGCCAAATTTAGCCCCTATAGCTGTTTTAGTCATAGCACTTGCCACTTGCCAACCACCCCCGCAAGGTATTTAAAGAAAAGAATCCTCCAATAGTATGAAGTGAGGATAATGGAACAAGATAAAGCATTGGTTGTATTTCAGGATAAGAAGATAAGGAGAATTTGGCAAAATAGTGAATGGTATTTTTCAGTTATTGATGTAGTTGGAGCTTTAACAGACAGCGTGGATGCTAAAGATTACTGGTACAGGTTAAAAAAGAGAGAGTTAGAATCAAGTGGAATTGAGTTATCGACATTTTGTCGACAACTTAAATTGCCTTCTAATGATGGAAAGTATTATACTACTGATTGTGCAAATACAGAATCCCTTTTTAGGATTATACAATCCATCCCTTCCAAAAAAGCAGAACCATTCAAGCTGTGGCTAGCCCAAGTCGGCTACGAAAGAGTTCAAGAAATAGAAAACCCTGAATTGGCTCAAAAACGTATGAAGGAAATCTATAAATCCAAGGGGTATTCTGATGATTGGATAGAAAAGAGGGTAAGAGGCATTGCCATAAGGGATGAGTTGACAGACGAATGGAAAAAGAGAAACGTAGAAGCTGAAAGAGAGTTTGCAATCCTTACAGCCGAAATTTCAAAGGCAGCATTTGGCATGACACCACGCGAATACCATGAGTTCAAAGGGCTTAAAAAAGAAAACTTAAGAGATCATATGAATGATTTAGAGCTGATATTCTCAATGCTTGGTGAAAGGGCTACAACTGAAATTGCCAGGACAAAAAATTCACAGGGCTTTGCAGAAAATAAGTCTGCTGCTGTCAAAGGCGGAAATATTGCAGGAGATGCCAGAAAAAATCTTGAATCAGAAACCAAAAGAAACGTTATTAGCCCTGACAATTATCTTGGCGCGCCAGAAAAGGAAAAAAGAAAGCGATTGAAATAAGAATTTATTTCTTCTCTTCTACTAACTTCTCTATATGTTTACACTTAGGATAACCCGTACAACCATAAAATTTACCATATATAGAACTTCTCAAGGCAAGGTTCTTTCCGCACTTAGGACATTTCTTCTCAATCTTTCCAGTTGCAACTGCCTTTGCTTCTTTGCCTGCTTTGCCCTCAACATGCTTTGACTTGCAGTTAGGATTCAGGCAAAACTCCTTTGCAGATTTCTTCCTCAACTCAAGAACCATCGGATAACCGCATATTTCACATGTCTTTTTAGTGGATTTTATACGGGCATTATTAGGTATAGACATTGTAGTTTTGCATTTTGGATAGTTCGAGCATGCCGCAAAAGCCCCAAACTTACCGCTCCTTATCATCAAACTGCCTTCCTTGCACACAGGACAGCTCCCTAAAGTATTCATAGTGTCTTTTGACTGCCAATGCGCCTGTTTTAATCCCTCACCTATATCCTTTTCATGCTTCTTAAAATCCTTTATCACATTGGTTATATCCTGTTTAGCCTCACTAAGCACTTCATCTTTGTTCTTCTTGCCTTCTCTTATCTCTTCCATCTCATCTTCAAAATGCCTTGTCATAGCCTCATCAATTATATGAGGAACATACTTCTCTAAAGTCTCTATCGTACTTATCCCCAACTCAGTTGCCTCTATTGAGCTTGAACCATGAACATAATTCCTATGGAATAAAGTATCTACAATAGATGCCCTTGTTGCTTTTGTGCCTAATCCCCTTTTCTCTAATTCCTTTATTATAGAAGCAGGAGTATATCTTTTAGGCGGCTGTGTTTCTTTTGAAAGAAGTTCTATCTTCTTAATATTGACAATATCATTTTCTTTAACTTTAGGAAGCTCTTCTTCCTCTAATCTTACATAACTACCATAATATTCAAACCATCCTTTTTCGATAGTCCTTGTTCCCTTGGCAACAAATATCTCTTTATTAACATCAACATTTATCTTCATTGTTTCCCTTACAGCAGGCTCTCCAAAAGTAGACATAAATCTCCTGACAATAAGATCATATATCTTAAAGCTCCTCTCATCAAGCTCAGGATCAATCCCAGTCGGATAGATAGCAGGATGCGCAGGATCTGTCTTAGTTCCATTATTAGGATTTAATTTCCCCTTAAGTAATTTAGAACACAATTCCTTATATTTATCTTGATTTGAAAGCAAAGAAAGAACCTTTGAATATCCTATCTTAGGATTTAATTGATTAGAAGATGTTCTCGGGTAAGATATATAACCTGCTGTGTACAGCTCCTGTGCAATAGCCAATGTATCTTTTGGATGTATCCTAAATACCCTATAAGCCTCGACCTGCATAGAAGTAAGATCAAACGGATTTGGGGGATTTTGCTTGAACTGGTTCTTTTCAATCTTCTCTACTCTGCCTTTTTTTTTCCCTTTAACCTTACCCATTACACTATCTGCTTCTTTCTTCTCCCAGAACTTATCTTTTATGTGCCATGCATCAATATCTCCACCATTTACCTTCCCTATAAGTTCAATCTGCCAAAATGGAACTGGTTTGAATGCCTTAATTTCTCTCTCCTTGTCAACAACAATCTTTAAAGCAGGCCCCTGAACTCTTCCGATGCTTAATATCTTAAATCCGCCTGTTGATTTATATGAAGAAGTAAGCGCCCTTGAAAAATTGATTCCATTATACCAATCTAGATAATGCCTTGCCTCGCCTGCATTTGCCTGTCCCCAGTCTAACCTTTTTGATTTGTTCTCATAAGCCTCTACCAGATCGGGCTTTGTCAGTGTAGAAAACTTCATCCTTGCAGCATCCTTTTGTTTGCATGCATGCTTGATTACATTCAATCCGATAACCTCTCCCTCGATATCATAATCTGTTGCAACAGTAAACTCTTTTGCATCTTTAGAGAGTTTTTTTATAGTCATGAGATATCCTTTAGAAAACGCAGCTGACTTCTTTGTTTCATAAGAAGGCCGCCATTCAATATCAAAAACAGGAAATGCCCATTTCTTAACACCCTCTTTCTGCTCTAATCCATAAAGATGGCCTACAGCACACACTACTACAATATCCTTGCCTTTATGTGTAACCTTATAGTAAGGCACCCTGTTCAATGACTCTTTTATCGCCTTTCCATCTGCCAAAGCAGCAGCTATCTTCGCAGCTGCCTGAGGCTTTTCAGTTATTAACAATTCATACATAATTTTTCATAGAATTGGAAATGGTTTAAAAACCTTTGGGAATAAAGCCCACTTGCCACTTTCTTTATAAACCACTTGCCAACCCTAATTCGACTAAATTTAATCACTTCAGCCCCTGTATAACCAAAATCCACCCGCCACTTGCCACTTGCCATGGACCCCCGTAGGATTTATAAAGAACAACGTTTTATTAATGTTATAATGCAAAAATTAACGGGGATGGAATGGCTGAAAAAACATATTTCCAAACTAGAGTTTACTAGTTCAAAATTTAAAAAAGAGATAGAAAAGATTAAGAATATCCAACCAGAGATTTATAATGAATTCCAACCCTGGACCCCTCTTAAACTAGTCTTATTGAATTACGCTCTAGACACTTGTACAACAATAATCAGAAGAAAGGAGTTCTTCAAAAAAATGTATTATATTGATCTATTTGCTGGTTCTGGCATAAATAAGATAAAAGGTAGCAATGATTTTCTTATTGGTTCTCCATTAGTAGCTGTACTAAATTATTCAATAGATTATGATCTAATGTTCTTTTGTGAAGATGATCCCGATTACTCTAGTGCTTTAAGTGCAAGATTAGCTTATTTTAGGAAATCAAGTCTCAAGCCAATACCTAAAGATTGCAATCTTTGCTTAAATCAGATTATGAAGGTGGTCAATAATCAAAATGTTTACGCTTTTTTCTTTGTTGACCCTTATTTTATGGAGTTTGGATGGGATTCTATGAAAAAGATATTAAACATAAATAGAAACTACACAATAGGTAGAGATATTCTATTTACTTTTATGAGTGGAGTAATAATAAGATTTATAGGGTTAGCAAAAAAAGGAGGAAGTGAGGGTGCAGGACTAACTAAGTTTTTCGGAAGTGAATCTTGGAAAAACGTAAACAGCATAGATGAAGCAGTCAAACTATACAAGACTAGAATATTAGAAGAAACACCTCAAACAGTTGTTAAGACTATAAAGGTCAAATCAGATAAACATGGATTCTGTTACCATTTATTTTTTATTACTAATAAAACTAAAAATGCAAATCCTTGGCTGAAATCAATTGATAAAGCTAAAAGAGAGATTGAAGCTAATTCGGATAAGTCTGTTGAGTTGGCCTTAGATCTTATATACTTGTTAACCTAAAGTGTATCCTGTAACATATAGAATATGTTTTTTCCCTGCTTCTGCCATGTGGAGATTAAACTCATCATAACTTCATAATTTCTCATTCCAATCCG
>JAHJAV010000079.1 GCA_018813685.1 Nanobdellota archaeon
GATGCAGATGACTGGAAATCCTCTTCTGTTATATCATCTGCTTTTTCAAGCGAGATAACTGCCTGCTCGTTTGGCTCTAAGTCAACAATCTTCATCGTAGGAATCCAGTATTTTCCTCTTTTCTCTATCAGTTTCTTTTTTACTATGAATCTTTTTATGATTATCGGGTTTAGCTTGAATGAGATCGAGTCATGGCTGTTTTCATCTATGTCCAATGGCTTTGACTGGCCCAGGTAGCCGTCTTTTACAACAGATACAACTCCACCCAGGCAGCTTGGGAATCTTGAAACTAAGAGCCCATCTTCTGTCTTGCCCATGCTGCAGCTAGTGCCTGAGCAGGTGTAGATGACTTCTATATTATCTAATCTGTAATCATCTGCATCTTTTACTTCTATTGTTATGTCTCCTGAATTTCTCTTTTCTTCATCACAGAACATCGAAGCGCCTGAGTCTATTAAGGGCGCAGGTATATAATTAGGGGGCATCGGCTCATTCTGCCTTATATTGGATTCCATAAAGAAATTAAATGAATATCCTTTGTAGTTCAGCGCATCGGGGTCATTTATAGTGACTAATGCAGGATAGCTTATATCATAAACAAAACTGTATCTTTGTATCCCTATCAATGCCATAAGATTAGAGGAAGCTGATTCCGGCCTGCATGTTCCTTTGCAGTTCATCTTGAAGTATATCGGCCACCATTCTGGGTTAGCCATGAAGCTTATCTTTAATTCAGGATAATTTCCGCTTACTGGAATAAGCATTCCGGTGTTGTATAGTGAGCTGCTTAATGAATTGCCCCTATCTCTTGGCTCATAGTTTTGAGTGCTGCTTACCTGCAGCAGCTGGATATAGCTGCTCAATACATTTTCAATATCCATCTTTACTTTCTGCACAGGCCACCTTGTTTCTGAGCCGAACTGGAATATTGTTTCCTGCATGGGCGGCAGCATGCTTGAGTCAACTCCTGAGAATCCTACTATGAGGTTAAGCAGGTCTTTTTCAAGATACCTGTAATCAGCCTGCATATCCACAACCTCTTTTGCAAGATCGTATATATTTTTTATGTTTAGCGGCAGGACTGCAGTGAAATCAGAAATCTTTTTAGAGCCTGCTCTGCTGAATTCTAGAGGATATTCTACAGAGATTGATATATCATTATCTCTTATCGATACTTTTGACTTGAGCTGGCCTAAAACATTTACATCAAATCCCTGATCCTTCAATACTTTAAAATCTGCGAGGCACTGGCCTAAGTTAGCTGTAATGCATTCTTCCAGCTGGCCTTCTATTGAAGGAAAGCCGTCTTTTTTGTAGAGGTAAAGCATGTTGTCAGGAACTTCTATGTAGTCGCATTGGCCTGCGCATTCATTTGGTGATTTCATGTAATACCAGTAAGGAACGCTGTAATCTGAGCCAGGAGACATCCTTACAGAATCTGATTCTGTCGGCTTTGATACTGTTATGATCCCGTATCTTTTTGGCTCTATAAATCCGCCACGTTCCCCTATCTTCCTAATGCCTTCTTCTGCTATCTGAGAGACGCATTCTTCTATAAATACGTTTACTGGCTGGAATTCAACAGGAACTTCCTGGACGGTTATTCCCATATTTGGGAATATCTCGCTGGTTATAGTTTCAGTTTTTATTCCGAAGTAAAGCAGAGCGCCTATCAGGACGATTATTCCCATTATTATGAATATTGTCACTTGCGCTCTTTTGTTATTTCTCATTTGAGATCCTCAAAGCCTTTCTGGATCAATTGCAGGTCATACATCTTCTGCTCCATAAGTTCCCTAGCTAACATTGATTTTTTCTTGCCTAATTTTTTAGAAACCTTATTGAGCAGTTTATCTATCTCGCTGCTTACTGTTATCCTGATCTGAACACTCATTTTTAGATTATCTTGGCTATAGCTGTTTTTTTAGATATACTAATATATAAATCTTTTGCTTTTATTTGGCTATGGTTTATACTTGATTTATGCTTTTTATAGTATAAATATACTTTATTTATGCTTAATATTGGATAAATTAAGTATTTATAATGTTTTTATTTAGTGGTAATATTGCCATAACAAAACTACCTGCAATGCATTGAGAAAAATTTAACCTTTCCTAATCTTAATCACTAAACTAATCAATAATGATTAGTTTATTGTCAGATAATAAGATTTATATACTAGTTATGTTTGCTGATCATTATGGAACTGAAAATCCTTGAGAAATACCCAATAATAACCAAAGCAGAGATAAAGAAAATAATAAGCTGTAGCGACAGCTATGCCTATACCGTTTTAAACCGGCTTTTGGAGAGAGGAAAAATCAAGAAGGTAATAAAAGGCAAATACACCACCAAGGATGATATTTACCCGATAGCAACAAACCTATTTTATCCATGCTACCTTTCATTTTGGAGCTGCTCTTATTTTAAAGGCTATACAGGGCAGATATTAAATACCCTCCAGATAGCCACAACAAGGCCCCATAGAGACATAAATTTTGAAAATTATACTATCAAATTTATAAAAATGAGCAAAAAAACATTTTTTGGATATGAAAAAGTAAAATATGCAGATAATTTCATATTTTTAGCAGATAACGAAAAACTGATAATAGATTTGATCAGCCATGAGCATCTCGCAGGAAATTTTGATGAAATAATCCAAGTTATCAATTCATCTTCCATTGATGAAAATAAGCTCGTTAATTATCTGAAATTCTTAAATAATAAGTCTTTAATGAAAAGATTAGGATTTTTGCTTGAGCATTATAAGGGAATTGATATCTCAGAAAAGATAAAATATAGAGATAACAATATAATCCAATTATTCCGCTATCTGGGAAAAAGAAAAATAAACAAAAAATGGCAGGTCAAACATGATATCTAAAGAAAAATTAATAGAATATGCAAGGCTTAAAGGATATAACCTTGGGCAGGCTGAAAAGGATTATTTTCAAGAGATAATCCTGTTTATATTATACAGTGAATTTGGCAAGGAATTAGTATTTAAAGGAGGTACGGCGCTGACAAAATGTTATGGATTTGACAGGTTTTCAGAAGACTTGGACTTTACAGCTGCTGTAAAAAAAGATTTCAACACCATCATCTCAAATGGGCTAAAGAATTATTTTCTTGAATTTACTGCAAAAGAAAAAGAAACTGATGGATCTAACAATCTAATCTATAGAATCAATGGCCCTTTGTATGTTGGCCAGGAGAACTCTACATGCAAGATATCTCTTGATATAAGCATCAGAGAAAAAGCCAAATTACCTGCATTAATAAAAAGGATTGGGCTGCACATAGAGGAGATACCCTCTTTTGATGTTAGTGTGATGGATGAAAAGGAAATTCTGGCAGAAAAAGTTAGGGCGATTATTACAAGAAATAAAGCAAGGGACCTGTATGACATATATTACTTATTAAAGAAAGGGATCAAGAAGGATTATAAGATTATAGAGGATAAACTAAATTTCTACTCTGTAAAATTTGATAAAGCCCTATTTAAGAAATCAGTGATTTTGAAAAAAGTAATTTGGTCCAGTGAACTCAAGCATCTTGTAAAATCTGTTCCTGATTTTAATGAAGTTAAGGATTATGTTATTAAGGCTTTTAATTAATTATATCATCCAGCCCAAACTCACTTAACCAATTCTTTCATTCGTTGTGAATGCAAAACCTTATCCAAAACCTTTAAGAATTTCTCTGATTGCTCAAGCGGGATTGTGATAGAGTGCTCGTGAACCCATTCGCCATCTGCTTTTTTCCTTAATCAAGGGCAATTATCTTTTTTGGGCTAATTACAAAATCCCAACAACAAAGGGCGAGGCGAGGAGGGTTCCTTATGGGATACCGAGCAGGGCAAAACTGAGCAAGGCGAGGTTTTGATCGTTGAGCCCATTATTATTATTGTGGTTTTTGGATCAGAACCAGACCAATGTTATGAAGGAAGCAAGTGCGTTAAATAAAAATCTTGAAGAAGACATTATACTTGCAAAGATGACAGAACAAGCATTGAAAAGATATGATAAATTGGGATTTAAAACCACCTCTGCAAGTGACTTTCTTAAGATACTTGAAAAATGCTGAATACTTCTTCTTTAGACATACTTTATGAATTCTTCACGCTCAATGCACAAATCCTTTTTTATGATTTTATTGAGCAACCCCCTATCAACATCTTCTCCAGGATGATTTGGAATTACTGTTGTTCTCCCATCTGGATGTTGCATAAAGATATGACTACCTTCCTGCCTCATCTTTTGAAAACCCATTTTTTGAAGTACTTTGATTATCTCATTGGCAGACATTAAAGGCAATTTTGACATGCTTAAAAATTTCTCTTGAGTTTTTGGCACAAAGAAAAGCTTTTGCTTTTCTTGTGCACAAAATCTTCGATTTTGTTGCAACCTGAAAATGTTTGCATTTTCATGGTTTTAGACTGCTACTTTTTGTATCCCTATAAATGTTTCAGGAATAGTCACTGGCTTTTTTTGGCACTTCAAATACAAAGAAATCGCTTCTTTAGTTCGTTTTACCAGTTTATCATAAGTTTTAGCTTGCGTATGGCATCCTGGAAGTTCAACTACCTCTGATATTAGATACCCATCTTCTCCCTGCTCTATAATCATATTGAATTCTTTTGTCATTGTAATGCATAGTGAGCTGTTCTTATTTATAAATGTATCGGCTGACTTTTTCCAGACCAAAAGATTTATATACACACTTATACTTATTCGTGTGTATGGTTAGAAAGTTGGTGAAAGGAAGGTATAATTTTACTATAGACCAATCTCTTTTTGATGAGTTCAGAGGGTACTGCAAAGAGAACTGCATAAACATGTCTGCGAAGATAGAGAGCTATCTCCGGAAGGAGCTGAAGAAATAAGATGGTGCAAAACAGCCTTGTTAATTATATTAGGGAACAGATAAGGGCAGGTTATGATATCAATACTATCAAGGCTTATCTTCTTAAGTACGGGTATAATGAAACTCAGGTGAATGAAGCAATACAATACGCTTATCCCCCTACTGAAGTGAAGCATGTTGCGCATTTCTCAAAAACTACAATCGCTATTGCTGCTGCGGTTGTTTGTTCTTTGCTGATTATCTCAGGGGCTTTGTTTATTTATCTTAAACCAGGAAATGTTCCTTCGCAACTGCTTGATCTAAAGACAGAGATTGTCGGCAGTTCTGTAAATATAGGCGATAAGCTAAGATTTACAGTTGAACTGGTGAATTTAGGGAAAGAGTTGAGGTATGATGTTCAACTTAGATATGAGGTGTATAATCTTAAGGATGAGATCATTACATCCAAGGGAGAGACAATCGCTTTGCAGACAAAGGCATCTTCGTCTGTAGGGATAGAGCTTCCTGATGTTGGAGAAGGGAGTTATTATGTAAAGACAACTGCGTCTTATTCTGGAGGGAGCGCAAGGGCAACTTCAAGATTTAGTGTTGTTAAACCTAGTTCTAGTGTTCCAACTACTACTAATCCAACAATACCTGCTGTTCCGACAACTCCCAGTACGCCAAGCACTCCATCAAAGAAATGCCCATTCAGCTGCGATGATTCAAATGCATGCACTACAGATTACTGCAATGACGGCACTTCTTATCTATGCAGGCATGATATGATCTATCCATGCTGCGGGAATGGGATATGCGAGGATAATGAGAATTATGAAAGATGTTTGGCTGACTGCGAGGCTCCTAAAGGCCAGGAAGAAACTATGTTTGAAGGGAAAACTATCTGGGAGAAGATAGACATAATCAAAGATATTGCAAAAAGGGATAAGGCGAGCGCTTTGAGATACTGCAGAGAGATAGAGCAGATAACTTACAAATATGACTGCCTGACTAATGTTGGCGGGGTTACCGGCGATGAGAGCATATGCTCTGAGATAGATGATGATATTGAGAAAGATGACTGCTATAAGGATGTTGCAAAAGAAAGTAAAAGGAGCGAGGTGTGCGCAAATATTGTAAAAGAGAGCAAATCAGACCAATGTTATATGGATTTTGCAACAAAAGGGGATTATTCTGTATGCGATAAGGTAGTTAATAAATATCTTAAGCAGAGCTGCGATTCTTTAAAGCAATTGGCTGAAATGAGGGCTAATCTGCAGCCTGATCTTTCTTTTGTCTATGCTTGATTATGATTAGATTTAGTATTTTTTTGTTTCTTTAATAAATGATTTAGCATCTTTGATCAATTCATATTTTATTGAGTCAAAAACTAGTTGGTCATTTATTTTTCCATATTGATGCGCAATGAAATTTCTCATACCTTTAGCTTCTTTTAGTTTTTTGTATAATTCCTCTTTAATTATATTATGTTCTGTCAATATCTTGAATGAATCAATATCGTCTTGGGGAAGCTCAAACTTCTTTTTTGTTATGATCATAAATGCGATGTCTGTAACACCTTCTACTATTTTCTCAAAATATCTTTCACATGCTGCTTTAGCCATCTTGTTTGATTTATACTCTTCAAAATTGGGGGGCAGGATTTCATCTAATTCGATGATGTATTTTTCTATTTCACTTATCTTATCGCTTATTTTAGTCAAGATACTTCACCCATTATCTTTTTTGTTCTTATAAAATAATCTTCGTCCTTTAAATAATTTATGGTGAATTCCATGTTGTTAAAATCTTCAGTCTTGTAGAGTATCCTATGTTTTTTTGCTATTTCTCTTTTAATCTTCTGGGGCAAGGTGTTAAAGACCTGAATGTCTACTTTTTCTGAGAAATTGCTTAATAGCCTTATCCTAAACTTATCTGATTCTTCCTGAGATATCTCTTTGAAGACTACGCAGATGTCAATATCTGATCTTTTTGTTATGGTGCCTTTAACATGAGAGCCGAACAGGAGTATTGATATTATCTTTTCTTTTAGGCTGTCTTCTAATATCAATTCAACTGCTTTGTTTATTAGGGTTAGGTTATCTGCGTTTTTTTTCAGATTAAAATCCCCTCTGAATTTTGAAATTTCTTTTATGAAATTTAATTTTGGCCGTATATCTCTTGACAATCTATTTCTTTCAGATTGAGTTAATTGAATTCCATCCAATTGATTTAGGATTATATCTATCTCTTTTTTTCCGAATATCTTTCTTGTTTCTTTATTGTTTTTTAAAAATTCTTTTAATGTCAAAATAACCACCATTTAGGTTATAATAACCCTTATTTAGGTTATATTTAAATGTTTGTTTTTTATGGCAGGAATTCTGGTTCTTACTTTTATTAAATTAGAGTTTAATTTTAGTAAGGTTGGATATGGACTTTTATATTTAGATCAACAGCAATTCCTGCATCGTGTCAATAACAGCTTCGGGAATATCAGATTCTTTAATCTTAATATCAGTGTATTTTTTAAGCCTGTTTTTGGTTTCCTTTATCGAAACAGCTTTTATCTCTTCCAGCTCTTCTTTTGTCCAATTATACTCTCTGGATTTTTCAAAAGCATCATTAGAGTAGTCTGCTACTTCGTCTTTCAAATGCTTTATAGACTCTGGCTTATTTGTATGCCCTATCAATAGTTTATGGGTAGAGATAAGAGCTATTGAATTGGCTAAGGATCTTATTGCTTGTTTTTTGCCCATCTTATCTCTCCATTTATGCTGTTAATCAGTTTTGTTGTGGTGATGTAAATATTCTTTAGGTAGATATAGGCTATTTCTTTGTCTGCTTTTGATTTTGAGTTATTTTTTAGCCTGCTTATGAGATTCTTTCCAAGTTCGTTTGCCATGATCTGATTTAGGGCATGGTTATCCACTGTTTTTTCCATTATAAGCCTTATTACCCATAAGTTTCTTATGGCAGTGTATAGTTTTGTGGATGAGATATTCTCAATTCCATTTTCATCTGCTTCTTTTATTATCAAATCACTATAATCAGAGTGCATCTTTAAATGTAATCTCGTTAAGTTTATATTTTGCTTATGCCTTAATATCCCATATATTGTTTTTGAATCATTTAGTTCATAGATGAGTGCTATGTTGTTTGGGTATGAGGCGTATATGTAATCTTCTGTGTAGAGCTTTATGTCTAAGTTCAGCTTAGACATTTTCTTAATCTTTTCTGTTAATAATAGCTTTTCACCTAGCTTATCCCATGACTTTTTTTTGACTACGGCTAAAACATCTATATCATTATACTCTTTGTAGTTATTGTAGATGGCTGAGCCATATAATGTGATTGATGAAACATTTGGGATGTTTTTTAGAATGATGTTTTTTATGTATTTTTCGATAGAGGGAGTTTTTTGATTGTATTCCAGTCTAGATAGGAGCTCTTTGCTTTCTATAAGGCTCATCTCCCTTAACTTGGGCCTTACATATCTGCTTAGGTAGTTGCTATCCTGCTGGGTAAGCTCTTTCTTGTTTAGTTTTTTTTCTATCACTTCTTGTTCCCTATTAGTTAATACAAGGCTTTTTATCATATAATAGATATAAGTATTAAGTGATATATAAATCTTTTTGTTTTATGACAGGAATTCTGGTTCGATGTAGGCGCGGTAGCGTTTGGAGTATTCTTCTATTTTTCCTATTTCATTCAAGTCTTCTGTGTTTTTATTTGTTTTATACCTTAAAATAGATATATTTATATATCTA
>JAHJAV010000080.1 GCA_018813685.1 Nanobdellota archaeon
AACTTAAATACAGGCGATTTAACAGAAGTTTATGGGTTTTTTGATTTAAACCCTTACTGACGACAAAAAGTGCCTTAAATCGAAAATTAAAAATGGGGGTTGAGGTTTATCAAAGCATTCATGTGCGTAGCATCCTAAAGTCAAAATTCTATAAATCAAATATTATCGACGAGCGTCGCGAGGGGTTGCTCCTCTCGAAAATGCTATGCATTTTGTAGATCTCAGAAATCTAAAAATTCGAAGAATTTTTAGGTCATAAAAAATTCAGAGGATTTTTTATAACTCTCTGATTTCCGAGACTACGGGAACCTCCGAACGTAGCGAGCGAGGTGCCAGAAATTTCAACAAAATTTCTCAGCACGCAACTCCTTTGCCGCTTTCGTCAAGAATTTTGAAGATGTATTATTTTTGAAAAAAATAATGCTAAGAAAATGAATTTTCTTATGCTATGCACATACTGTTTTAGGCCAAAGTCAACTCTTGTGAGGAAAGATTTATTTCTTTGAGTTTCTAAGAATAAAAACGAACAGCAGCTACAAAGCGTAGAAGCTATTTGCCGTTTGGAGCGTAAAAAAATGATAGTACAAACAGATTTGTATATCTTTGGCTATAAAAAAGGTTTGGTTTTGCCTTGGTGCAAAAGATGCGAAGCAGAAAATTTCTACGGGAATCCAACAATAGAAAAGTTTAAAAATGGCTGGTTAATCCTTAATTCCAAATGGTAAAATTAAGAAAGTTTATAGCATACAGAAAATTAGAACGGCCATATACAAGGATTTCTAAGTACAAGAAGAAGTCTTTTATTAAAACTAAGACTAACATTAAAGTAGTGAGATTCAATACAGGAACAAACAAAAAGAGTTTTGCTTATTCCTTACATCTTATATCTAATAAGGGGTTGCAGATAAGAGACAATGCATTAGAAAGCGCAAGGCAATCAGGAAACAAGATATTGGAAACAAACTTGGGCACAGTCGGGTATTTTATGCAGGTAAGGCCTTATCCTTTTCATATAATGAGGGAAAACCCATTGGCTTCTGGTGCAGGAGCAGACAGGTTCTCAACAGGGATGCAGAAAGCATTCGGAAAGCCTATAGGCTCTGCTGCGCAGATAAAAGCAGGCCAAAAGGTAGTGACTGTTTCAGTAAACAAACAGCATCTTGACTTTGCAAAGAAGGCATTGAATAGATTTAGGAAAAAACTGCCTGGTTCTTATGTGATTTCAATAGAAGAGAATAAATCAATTATGCCTAATTAGTCCGAAAACTATATAAACCATTAGATTAAACTTCTAAGTATGGGTATTGATGGCATGGCAATTTTAAGTATAACTGAAGCGAGTATTCAGGAAATTATAAGAAATAAATACACCCAGTCTTTTTTAACACTTGCATTATTTTTTGTTTTTGCTAAATTAGCAGCATGGGTAGCAGAGAGGTTTATATTAAAACTGGCTGCAAAGACCAAGACAGAAGTGGATGATATCATAGTTAAAAAGACAAGAACACCTATGTCTATATTATTATTTGTGCTAGGGATCAAGTTAGCTGTTGTGCCTTTAAATCTAGAGGCAGCTACAAGTGCGATGGCAAACCACATTATTTCTACTTTAGCTGTATTATTATTAAGTTATGTAGTGGTAGTAATTCTAGATATACTGCTTGAAGCAGGGATAAAGAGAAAAGCCCTAAAAACAGGTGCGGAAGCTGATGAGAACCTAATATTGATAAGCACTAAAACAAGCAGAGTTGTCTTTTTTATAATTGCAGCATTATTCATATTGAGGATATGGGATATACAGATAGGCCCATTATTAGCATCACTTGGAATAATAGGTGTAGCAGTTGCATTTGGGCTACAGAATACTCTAGGGAATATTTTTGGTGGAGTCTCTCTTTTACTTGACAGAAGTATCAAAGTAGGGGATGTTGTAAAGATAGATGAAGAGACTTCCGGAACTGTAATAGATGTTGGATTAAGAAGTACTCGGATCAAAACCTGGAATAATGAAGTAGTAATAATCCCTAACGGCAAGCTTGCAGGAGTTAATATAAAAAATTATGTTCTTCCAAATTCAGAAGCAAGAATTGAAGTTCTTTTTTCTGTTGCATATGGCTCTGATGTGGACAAGGTAAAAAAGGTCGTGATGGGTGAGATTAAAAAACTGGATAATCTTTCTAAATCTCATGACCCTTCTGTAATGTTTATAGAGATGGGTGCCTCTTCACTGAATTTTAAATGTTTGGTATGGATCAAGTCATACAAGGAAAGGTTTGCAACAAAAGAAAAACTGAACTGCCTGATTTATAATTCGTTTAGTAAGAATAAGATTTCGATACCTTTCCCACAGATGGATGTTTATGTCAAACAGTTTGAAAACCAACAGAAGAAAAAGATACCTGTCAGGAATATTTCAGGCAGCACAAAAAAGATGAAGAAAACAGGAGAAAATCTTGAGAATTAATCAAAATCTTTAAATATAGATAATAAAAACTATGTTTATGCCACACAAAGAAGAGATAGCGGTCTTGTAGTTCTTTCATTGTTTTAATTATAAAATCTTTTTTTGGTTGATAATCAAATAATATTCAAAGGTGATACTAATGCAGGAAAAACTAAGCCCGTCAATGTTTATAGGAATACAGGGAGATGATTATATCAGCTTTGGCTCTGGACAGCCCGATTTACCTCCCCCTGAGAGAGTTTTTAAGATACTGCCTGATTACAGGCAGTTTAAGTATGGATTGATACAGGGCCAGGAAAATCTAAGAAATGCCTTGTCAAAGCAAAATCAGTTTAAAGGTTCTGACAAAGACAGTTTTGTAATAACAAACGGGGCTTCTGAGGCATTAGACCTTACATTCAGGGCAATATGCAAGCCAGGAGACAAGATACTTTTCCATAAGCCATATTATTATTCATATATTCCGATGGCTAAGCTAAGCAGCTTTGAGCCTGTTTTTACAGAGACAATAAAAGGAAAGATTGATTTTGATGATTTTGACAAAAAGGTAAGGGATTGTAAATGTGTATTGATAAATTCACCATCTAATCCTACAGGAAGAGTGCAGGATGTAAATACGCTGAAAAAGATAGAGAAGCTATGTGCTGATCTGGATATAACGATTATATCTGATGAGGTTTACAAAGATTTGATATATATAAGAGAAAATTATATGCTATCAGGGCCGCACGTAGTTACAATAAATTCATTTTCTAAAACATTTGCAATGTGCGGTTTAAGAGTAGGCTACCTTTACTCCAATGATAAGAAGATAATCCATGATGTTATTGAGCTCAAAACGCATACATCTATGAATACAAGCATACTCAGCCAGGAGATGGCTTATGAAGCTACAAAGGTTCCTAGGGAATATATCAAGGACCAGGTAAAGATATGGGAAAAGAGAAGGGACTTTATATATGAAGGATTGCAGAAATTAGGACTTGATCTTTGGAAACCAGAAGGCGCATTCTATGTCTTGCCTAAGATAGATAATCCAAAAGATGCAGTATGGAATTTGTTTAAGAAACATAAAGTGATAACTTATTTAGGTGAATGGTTCGGAGCGCCTGACAGGATAAGACTAAGCTATGCATTGGATGTTGAGAAGATTGAAGAAGGGCTGAAGAGATTAGAAAAGTATTTAAAAGAAACAAGTTAATTCATTTGTGGGGTGCTTAGAAATAAAATTTCTGGCATCTCCTCATAAATTAGGAGGCGATTTAAATGGTGTTTTTTGGATTTGGTTTAACAGGATTTTTTCTGTTTTGGATATGTGTCTTGATACTGATGAGCTTAAAAGTAGTTAAGCAGTATGAGAAAGGAGTGAAGTTTACTCTTGGAAAGTTTGCAGGAATGATTGGTCCTGGACTTAGGGTGGTTATACCTATAATACAAACATGGGAACGAGTTGATCTGAGGATAAAGACAATAGATGTTCCTTCGCAGGAATGTGTTTCAAGGGACAATGTTTCATTAAAGGTTAATGCAGTTCTTTATTATAAAGTTTCAGAGGCAAACAGGGCAATAATAGAGGTAGAGGAATTTAATTATGCCGTTTCACAGCTTGCCCAGACAACAATGAGGAATATTGTAGGTGAGTTTGAGCTTGATGACATATTACAGAAAAGAGAAGTGATATCACATAAGATACAGAGTATAGTTGATAAAGATACTGACCCATGGGGAATCAAGGTAAGCAAGATTGAGATAAAGGATATTGAGCTGCCTGAAACTATGAAGCGTGCTATGGCTCATCAGGCTGAGGCAGAAAGGGACAGAAGAGCAAGGATAACTCTTGCACTAGGGGAAGCACAGGCAGCAGAGAAACTAGCAGAGGCAGCAAAGATAATCGGGAAAGAGCCAGCTGGACTGCAGCTTAGATTGTTCCAGACAATGTCAGAGGTAGCTTCTGAGAAGAACAGCACAATAATACTCCCTGTGCCTGTTGAGCTTATCAACTTTATAACAAAATCTACTAAAAAATAAGGATGTTAGACCCAAAAACATTTATCTGCTCTAGATGTGGGGAATGTTGTATAAAGTATATAGTTAAATTAAGCAAAGCAGATATTGAAAAGATAAAGAAAAAAGGGTATAGCGAGGAAGATTTTGTTGATATCGACAAGAATCTGCCTGGGCCTACAAAGTTTGTCCTTCGCAAGAGAGATGATTATTCCTGTGTTTTTTTAGTCAAGAACAAAGAAGGGATTTCTTCCTGTAAAATTTATGGATCTAGGCCGAGTGTATGTATCCAATATCCTTTTTTGAAGAAGAATGTTGAAACTTGCAAGCCTGTTGCTTTTTCTAATTAAATAGAAAAAAATATAAACAATCAGATTCTAAAATTTTTATGGTTTTCACAGTAATAGACATTGAAACAACAGGACTTTCTAAACATTACCATAAGATAACAGAGATTGCAGCTGCAAAAGTCAGGAATAATAAAATCACTAAGACCTATCATACTTTGGTTAACCCTAAGGTAAAGATCCCTTCTTTCATAACAAGATTAACTGGCATTGATAATGAGATGGTAAAAGAGGCTCCTACGATAAATAAGGCTCTGCCTTCTTTTGTTGAATTTTTAGGGGAAGATGTTTTTGTTGCGCATAATGCAACATTTGATTTTGGTTTTATTGAACATAACCTTAAAGTACATAATAGCTATAGGCTGGATAATTCAAGGTTGTGCACTAGAAAGCTTGCTAACCGGCTTTTTCCTGAGCTTTCAAGAAAAAGGCTAAGTGACTTATGCGAGTTCATGAATATCAACAATTCCGATGAGCACAGGGCTTTGAGTGATGTAAAAGCAACAGCAAAAATTTTTGCAAATATGCTTAAATTGATGAAAAATAGGGGGATTTATACGATTGAGGATATATTAAAGTTTGAAAAATCTAATATCAGAAGGAATTTTTAGTCAAACCCATAAGCTTTTTAAACCCAGGGTTATTTCTTTTTATATTATCTTAACAAAACATTGGAGGTTATTGAAATGGCAAGTTTTAAGTTGTGCATAGCTGATCCCAAATCAGGAAAATGTTTCCAGAAGGAAGCAAAGGATGCAGAAGCAGAGGGATTTATCGGGTTAAATGTAGAAGAGAACATAAAAGGAGATAGTTTTGGAATGCAGGATTATGAGTTTACTATCACAGGCGGCTCTGATTATTGCGGATTTCCAATGAGGCACGGAATAAGGGCAACAAGAAAGAAGATACATTCTTCAGGTGGAGTAGGATTTCCAGGTCTTGCAAAAGGAGAGAAGAAAAGAAAGACAGTATGCGGGCATAAGATCCATGAAAATATAATCCAGATCAACCTTAAGATTATAAAAGAAGGCGCTAAGAAGTTAAGCGAGATGTTCCCTGCCGGCGAGAAGAAAGAAGAAGCTGCAGAGGAGAAAAAGGAAGCTCCTAAAGAAAAGAAACAGGAAGAAAAGAAAGAAGCTCCTAAAGAAAAGAAAGAAGAAAAGAAAGAAGAAAAGAAAGAAGAAAAGAAAGAAGAAAAGAAAGAAGAAAAGAAAGAAGACAAGAAACAGGAAGAAAAGAAAGAAGCGCCAAAGGAAGAAGCTAAGAAGTAAATATGCCAAGGAAAAAAGCAGTAAAAAAGGGTCCGAAAGTTCCTGAAGATGAAAAGATTAGTGAGTCTTCTGGAAAAAAAGAGAAGAATGCTGAAATTTCTGGTAAACCTAAAAAAGATTCTGAAAGTTCAAGGAGTTCTAAAAAAGAAGAAATTGGGCAGCCTGTGCTGAATATTGGGACAGTAGGCCATGTTGATCACGGCAAGACCACTTTGCTTGAAAGATTGAGTGGGAAGTGGGCAGACACTCATTCTGAAGAGATGAAAAGAGGCATAACAATAAGATTAGGATATGCTGATGTTACTCTAAGAAAATGCGAGAAATGTAATGTTTATACTGCAGCTGAGAAATGTTCTGAATGCAATGGGGAGACAAAGGCGATTAGGAAAATAAGTATCGTCGATGCTCCTGGCCACGAAAGCCTGATGGCAACAATGTTAGCTGGTGCTACTATAATGGATGGTGCTTTATTGTTGATTGCGGCAAATGAAGAATGCCCGCAGCCGCAGACAAGAGAGCATCTGATGGCTTTAGAGATAATGGGTGTTGAGAATATAGTCATTGTACAGAACAAGATTGACCTGGTAACTGAAGAAAAAGCAATAAAGAATTACAGGCAGATAAAGAAGTTTGTATCCACGAGCAGGTATAAAGATGCTCCGATAATACCGATTTCAGCTCAGCATAATATAGGGATGTCTGCTTTAATAGAAGCTATTGAAGAAGTAATAAAGACACCTAAAAGAGATTTAAGCAAAGATCCATTGATGTTTGTAGCAAGATCATTTGATATCAACAAGCCTGGAACAGATATAGGTAAGATACATGGAGGGACACTTGGCGGAGCATTGAAGCAGGGTGTTCTTAAGAAAGGGGATGAGATAGAGATAAAGCCAGGTTATGAGATTGAAGAGAGAAATAAAAAAGTATGGAATGCTCTGAAAACAAAGATAGTCGGGATAAAGTCAGGAGGGCTTTCGATCAAAGAAGCTGTTCCTGGCGGTTCTATTGGAGTCATGACTTCATTGGATCCTGCTATTGTATTTTCTGATAAGTTAACTGGCTCAGTAGTCGGGCTGCCTGGAAAATTACCTCCAGTATGGGATTTGTTAAATTTGGAAGTTCATCTTTTAGAAAGGGTAGTTGGCTCAAAAGAGGATTTGAATGTTGATCCCATAAAACCAAATGAAGCACTGATGCTTAATGTAAATTCTGCTGCAACTGTAGGCATAGTTTTTGAGATGAAGAAAGGTCTGATAAAGAGCAAATTAAAGCTGCCTGTCTGCGCTGAAGTAGGCTCAAGAGTTACAATCTCGAGAATGATAGGGAATAGATTTAGGCTGATAGGTTACGGAATAATAAAGGATTAGTTTTCTTTGTAAGTGCTTTCGCAGATGGGGCATTCAAAAACCTTACCCTTGTTCTGCATCTCTTCATTGCAGTACGAGCAGTACATCTTATGCTTAGCCACTTTCATTGTTTCGGGCTCTTCTTCATCCATATCATATTCTTGGCTCATTTGTTTGCAAAATCATCCATCTTGTCTTCTGACCTTAGGAATATCATCCCATAACTCAGTTCAAGCGCTTTCTTTTTTGCATCATTGAAGCTTATTGTATTATCCATCTTGTTTACCCTGAATTTATTTAATCCCCCATTTTTACCGGAATATTTACGGGTAATGAATCGCTTTTTATATAATTATTGCTTAAAGTTTATAGTATTTATATAAATCGGAAGGTTTATATAGAAAATAGGATTTCTCTATTCAAAATAATTTTTTATTAAAAATACGGGGGTAGCTCAATATGAAAAGAAGAGTTATACAAATAGCTAACAGTACTCAATTGATTTCTCTGCCCAGGAAATGGGCTATACAGCATGGGATAAAGAAAGGCGATGAGCTGGAGATAAAGGAGGAAGGGAGTAAGATTATAGTTAGTACAGAGAAAGATTATAAAGTAAAAGTAATCGAAATGAATATTGATGGGTGGGGGATTATGGTGCCCAGGCTCATTCATGCCCTATATAAAAAAGGAGTTGAAGAAATTAAAGTAAATTTCAGTTCTGAAGAGGACATGGGTGCAGTTCAGTCAGCATTAGGCAAGGAAGCTGTAGGATATGAGATAACCAACCAAGGGAATAATTTCTGTGAGATAAAACATATTTCAGGTGAACTAGAGGAGTTTGAATCTATCTTAAAAAGGACATTTTTATTGTTGGTTTCCATGTCAGAACAAACATTAGAGTCTATAAAAAAGAATAATTTTAACTCATTGATGAATATTGCATTTCTAGAGGAGGCAAATAATCGATTTACAACTGCATGCAGAAGGTTTCTAAATAAAGGAGGAGAGATAAAATATTTTCCTAGAGGACCGATGTATTACATATTAGAAGGTATGGAAAATCTAGCTGATCAGTATAAATACCTATGCAAGCATCTTTATTCTCTTGGTAAAAAGAACAATAAAAGAGAATCTCCAATAAGTAAGAATGTCATAAACAGTTTTGAAAACGTACATGCAATGTTAAATAGATTTTATGAATTATTCTACAAGTTTGATAAAAATAAACTGATAGAGATAGCAAAGAAAAGGAAAGAAGTTATCGATAATCTATGCAGCGTTATTGAGACCTCACCTAAAGTCCAAGACCGGGTATTAGCACATTATTTGATTGTAATAGCTCAGGAGATATTTTGCTTTATTGGCCCTTATTTAGTATTGAATAGTTAGATAGTTTTTGGCCTTAAGGAATCTACACAAGCTTTCATGAACTCATCAATAGCGCTTAAATACAAAGGATATTGATCTTGTCTGCCTGAATATGCTTTTTGGCCAGCTGCTTTTATTATAAGCAGACTATCTAAGATTATATCTGGTTTGTATTGATTGGATTCGATTATTGAAGATATCGCCCTATAAATTGAACTTAGTCTTTCCTGAGATTCTGATAAGGGCAATTTTGACATAATCCTGTACACTATATCGTGAACCTTACAGTGATACAAAGCAACATCTCGTATATGGTCTACTTCCTCATCTGTTAATTCCTGCTGCTCTTTTAAGACTGGTCTAATGTTATCTATAAGTTCTGCTCCAACTGCATCATGTTGGACAAATGTTGTACGATATCTGAGAGCGCCTTCTGATGAGCTGCATTCTTCAATACCCAAGGCTAGAACCTTACCAATGTTATGCAAAAAAGGAAGATTATTTTTGAGTATATCTTTTCGGGTAAATGTGCCTAATTGAGTACCTAAGTATAAACTTATCCTATAGTTATATCCTTGTATTTCTGTCTCTTCTCCTGTAGTTATATAAGAAGATTGCTCAATGATTTTAGCTAATTCAGCTTGAAGATCAATTGCCATCTCTAATACAGTGCCCCTAAAGTAAGGGGGATTTATCTCACATATAGCAGTCATTTCCAGATATTCTCCTAAAGTAGGCATTGTATCGATAGGCCGAGGCATACCTGAGAGTATTAACTTCTGTTCACCACCCATCTCTTCTGTCGAGGGAAATCCTTTTAATACCTCCTCAGTCCCCTGTAAACTCTCCCTCCAAGCAGAGTATTTTTCATCAGAGCGCATTTTCCAATAAAGAGTATTATGTGCAGTCTGGATTACCTTAATATTTAAGAGAGAGTCCAAACTGGGTACATTACCCCCCCGTATTTCCCTTTCCCTTTTCATATTTGGCCCATGATAGTCTGTAGCAGCACTAAAATCCAATAAACGATGTGTATTAGCATAACAGGAATGTTCTACCCCTCTTACCCCCCATCTACGAAAGCAACCGATAATTCCATGTTGCTTAGCATAAATGATATCACTAGAACTAATGACTCCAGTTTCAACTAATTCTCCAACATTAACTCTTTCTGATTCAAGAATCCCAAAATCATTTTCAAGCCATTTACTATCTACAGGCCTACCTTCATTAGGATGCGCTAAAACAGGAATCCCTCCACTCCTAATAATCTCTGCAATAGCTTCCTTTGGACTAAACGAGGGTATGTTAAACCTACTTTGAGGTGATCGTTTAAGATATATATCCCTCACTTGTTCTGGTGTGAGATCCCCATATATACTATGGCCATATCTTCTCCATAAAAGAAATCCAATTGTCAATCTGCTAGGGGCATTAGGATTTACAGCAAGAACATCCCCGATAGTCACTGGAGATGTACTTCCTATAGAATCTATTAATTGTTGCTCTGAAAAAGAAGGGTCTCGAGATGATCTCAAAAATTCAAGAGTTCTGCCAGAAAAATAATTGCCCTCATATAAACAAGATAATATTTCAGAAGCTCTTTCCCTTCTTGTTCTACAGATTTCATCTAATCTAATTTGAAAATCTGGGGTGACATCTGACAACAGCAATCCGAGAATATGGAATGTTTTACCCATGCTAGAAGTTACTTCTACCCCCTTACCTATACTTAAAGATGGCCCGCATTTAAGAACACCTGGTTGTGCTTCTTCTATCAGATGATAATCAGTCAGTTTATAATCTGGAAAACCTCCTTCCTGCAGGATATGCCTGACATATTCGGGCCTTATAAACTTTGGATTTTCCGGATGAATTCTGCCGTCTGGAAAAAAATGTACCCCCCCACTTATATATTGATTTATTGCTTCAATAACTCCAGGAGACCATCCCATAACTGTATCGTGGTCTGTCAATTCTATTCTTCTTATATGATTAGTAAGTGCATAAAGAATAATCTCTAATTCTGTCAACTCTCCGTCTGATCTCCAGGTATGGACATGATCATTACCTATCTCCAAATTTACTGAAGAAGCATTTGCTAAAATTCTAATCAGCCCCCTTTAGAAAGCTCTAAAAATTTAGATGGACTTGATGCTCCAGCGATTCTGCCATAATCAATTTTCCTACCAGCCAATCTTTGCATAATATAATATATGCCAAATGCATATGCAAGCTTCATCGATTCATCAGACCCCTTACAGTAATCATATATTGATCTAACTTGATCTAATGAACAGGTAACATTTTCCCTATAGTTTTCTAATCCACGAGATGAACCAATAGTGGTATTGGGATCGCGAGGGAGGTGAGAACGTATTAATTGTTTTGCAGCCATTACAGCCCTATCCTCATAGAAAGATATTTGTAAAGGCAATAATCTTTCTGTAGCCTCGTATAGTGTTGGATCCCTTGTTCTACCTAGTACATGGTTGTTCCATGCATATCTTGTGAGGCTTAAATCAGCTTTCCTTGTTGCCCTGTAAAGATGAATAAGCGCCCTATCTGGGGATAATTGTTTAACTAATTTATCAATTTTATGCCAACCTAGATCTAATCCATCCACCCATGAATGAAATTGTTCATCCGCATCATATTTAAGATCCAAGAATCCTCTTAGGTTAGTATCTAATACCTCTAGATTAGCTGAGCCCTCACCTCCAGAGAAAGGAGAATATTCATATGAATCGAAGAATGCAAAAAAGTCTTCTAAAAAATGGCCCCATCTCATCGCTGGATCCCAATGAGAAATACGGGATCTGATTTGTTCTTTATCTGGCCTATCCCTATCAACAACTGAAGAAACAACCTCATCAATAGTTGGCCTTGGTCTTTCTGTCATTACCCCAATATTTTTAGGGCAATAATCAGCAAGTGGAACTACTAAGGGAGGTTCTAACTTAAGGGTATCAAATATATTTAAAGAACGACTAAACAAAGCACGTTCTTCATCTGTTAAGGCTGCTGAGCCAAATTCTCTTGCATGATCAAAAGCAAGAAGAAGTTTTGATTTAAGATCCTCAGTAATCTGGGTTGGTTGTGGCCGGAGTGAATTCATTTTTGAATGGGCGTCTGACTGCCAAAAGACTAAATCAGCCATGGCATCTTTTCCAATTGTTTCAACCAATGAAGCATATTGTTCAGGTTGGTCTGATAAACCTAGAAAAAATGTATCTAAGTCTATTCCATTAATAAATCTTCTTGCACAAAGGACTAAACCATCCCCATATCTAAATGGTTGTTCTGATTCTGCCATCCTAAATTGGGGATGACCCATATAACCATGAGAAAATTTATATTCTTGTTCAGCCCATTCTAATGAGGGGGCTCGATGTATAAACCAATTCAAAACAGTGGGGTTATGGCCCGGGTAATGAACAGAGAATCCCCCTTCAGAGCACCTATCAATATATGCTTTAGTTAAAGACCTTGATATTCCACCCCTCATGACTTGAGCCCATAATTCCCTTACAAGAGGTCTTGCTTTTTCTGGATCTTTTTCTATAGGGTCATACATATAATGTGCAATATTAGCTACCAAGTTCACTATAGGATCTGTTCCTTTGTCTATATCAGCCATTTTAGATCATAACCAAATATATCTCTAACTACAATTGTAGGTTATAGTGATGGTAAATGATTTATAAATCTTTCTATTCTGTAACTATTTGTTAATAGTAAATGGGTTAAGAGGAAATCTTTTTATAGTCATTGTATATTGCAGATTTTTATGGTCCAAGCAAAAGAACTAAAACCGGGAAACTATATCAGGATAAACAAGGAAATTCTAAAGGTCATAAGAAAAGAGGTTGTTGCCTGCGGCACCCACTCCCATTCTAAAACCAAGCTGTTTGTGCAGGGATTGATGTCAAAAGGCGAGAAAAACTTTAACTTTGCGCATGGTGATAATCTAGAGGTTGTTGAGATAATGAAGAAAGAAGGCCAGGTAATATCAAAGATGCCGGATAAGGTGCAGATAATGGATGTTATCAGCTTTGAAACAATTGATGCTGATGCTGATAGAGAGTTATTAGAATCGCTTAATGAAGGAGACAGTGTAACTTTCATATCTTTTGAAGGAAATACCCGAGTTATGGAAAAGAGATAGAATCTATAAATTAAATAAATAATATTTGAGCAATATGAATCTTTTGAAAAAAGCAAGAATTCCAGGAATAGTTTCTTTTATCATAGTTGTTCTTGTGGTTATACTTCTAGTGTATTTGATAAAGAACGGATGGAGTATCCAAGATGCTGTGAAGGATATGCTTAGCTTGTTTGGAGCTGGCGCTGGGAAGAAATAAGTTATTTTTTCTTGTTGTATGCCATACCTATTACCCTAAACACTTTTCTGCTGCAGAAAGGGCATGTTCCTTTTATTGATCTTCTGTTATTCTTCATTATGTATATCTTAGGATTTTTAACAATAACTTTATTGTTGCATTTTACGCAGTAAGCGAATATCTTAATCTCTTCTTTTTTAGTTCCTTTTTTGAATAATGACTTTATCTTGTTTATGTCGTCCTTAAATCCGTAGGGCTTTGGCTCTAGACCTATACGTTGGGCTTTGTCAACGTGCTTTCCGATGTTCTGGTGGCAGAAATAGCAGTATCTTTCATTTTCAATAATCTTTCTTCCGCAGTATGGGCATTTTACCATTATAATACAATATTTCTTAAAGCCTATTTATATTTTTTGTTTATTAAAACAAAGATTAATAGGATTAGGATAAAAGGCATTAATTCTCTTTTCTGGAATTTCATCTTATACCTCAGCCTGCTTTTCTTTTATTCGAAATCAATATGGTATTTGCCCTTTCATGTCATTTACTGCTTATTTATATTAACTCAATCACATCAAAAACATCTCTTAATGCATCAAAATCATTCAGCCAGTTATAAATCAAGTCAAATATATTTGTAGACTCCCCTTCATCTGGACAATTCCACGAACAGGGGGGGTTTTCATCTACCCCATCATCCCCTGGATCTCCGTCATCCATTTCATTGGGGTCTTTAACATCAACAGAGATAATTAAACCCTCATAACCTAATATCTTAAAGCCCCATTTTCCTTCAAACCCAGATAATGATACTGAATTGTCAGATATACCATAATTTATGTTTTTTGGTAATGGCTCATCAATAATCAAACCGCCTATTTCTACAGGAGGACCTGATGTAAATGTCCAGATTATTACATGATCACTTAAAAAAGCAGGCTTGTGGCTTAAGGAATAAGGATTAATCTCATAGTTATCTGGTATTGTTTCAACAATCATAATAATTTCATCATCAGAAAAAAGATAATTATGATCAATTGTAAGTGTGATGGTTGTTGGGCTTGATGATTCAAAAGGAATTGACCTATTAACAGAAAAGAAATTACCCTCTGAGCCAATATTACCAACAGCTTTTCCAGAAGGGTTGCACCCTGTAAATGCCATGATTATAAACAAGAGAGAAACTATAATCAATAAAGATTTTATATTTTTCAAATAAAGCACCTTTTAAACAGATTTAATAAAGGATGTATATAAAATTTTCTAAATATCCTGGCAGATAAAATCCCGCTTAAGAATAAAGGATTATGGGCCTAAGAGAATAGCTCCTGCTTTTATTAAAGCTGCTGCTCCGTCTGTTCCCTGGCTGTAATCTCCATGGAGACCATCATTCCTTACTCCGGTTTCTTCCCACCTTTTTTGCATAGCTATAATTCTATTATACTGCTCTTCAGAAGTTATATTTCTATATTGTGGAGCACCATATAACCTTTGAGGTTTTTGTGGTGGACTTTGTGGTTGACTGCCTTGATAAGCGCATCCTGCTGCGAATAAAGCTGCTGCAAGAGCTGCTATATCCATTAGTCTTGTTGGCCTGTTTATCATAATTATTACCTATGGAATAATATGTTATGCCTTATATTTAAATGTTTCGTTTTTTAATCACCTTAAAGTAGTTAATAAAAAGTTAGGAACTCTTCCAATATTTCAAAAACCAAATCAGTTGTAACTTTTCGCCTGCTAAATTCCACATCATTCATAAGATATTCAACTGCTAGCAAAAGATCCTTATCATCTACCCTAAAATCAGCATTAATATCATTAATATCTCGGATATCACATGCACCCTCATAACAATTGCAAGGCCTCGTTTCGACTAATACATTATTATCTGCACAAGTAACTTCAGATAAAGTAAAAGAATCCAGGCAATAATCATAAAAACCGCTGTCATACTCACTTTTAATGAAATAATCTCCATAATCCAGCGTAGGATCACATGTAGGTTTTGTAAATTTAATTGGGCCCTGACTATTAAAAAAGGCCAAATCTGTTTCAAGAAGATCTAAGTTTGGGTCATAATCAATAACTAGGTCAACTATATTCATTAAAGAATCCTCACCCTGAGCAAAAATAAAAAGAGCGTTTCGATAAAGATAATCCATTCCAATTATTGCAGTGTAACTTGTATCCCAGTCAGGGATATTCATCCGATCATGAGTTAATATATTCTCACTGGGTTTACCTAGTATGATTGCACTCCTTTCATCATCTGAACTGAATTCAGACACTTGAATAATCGTATCAATACCTAGTTTAAGTGAAAGCCTATCGGCTTCAGTTGTATATAATGGACTGGGATTATTGGGTATTATTATTACTGCATTAGTATTTTGAATAGATCCGATAAAATTCAATATTGTTGGAAAATCTTCTGGTAATGCAAAGCATAAATTAGCTGATACTAGATAAAACAGGGATAAAATGAAACATATACCTAATGATTTTTTAATTTTCATTGTTATTTAACCTCGCAACCTATTGAAGAACATCCAGAAGAACTGCAGGTGAGAACATCTGATCCCCCTCCATCAATCCATTCTTTATATTTTGTAAATGGGACCTGAACATACATTCTTAGCCTTAGCTCACCATTTGGTGCTTCACCAACATCAACATCCCAAAATAATGAACTTATCAAACCTGCATAATTACCTTGATAAACTGAAACCATGCCAGATGCTATAACAAAGGGTTCTTTTCCCTTATCAAAAAGTGTGCAAACTCCCCTTACCAGATAAACCTTGTTGCCTGGGGTTAAAGTGGCATCACATCTACCTTGGCCATCACATGCACCTTCATCAGTTAGATCTTCATCTAATTCTATTTCACACTTTTCACCAATGCGGCTAGGGACATTTGCATACATCTTATGATCAACTGCATGATTTAGTATCCTTCTGCAGTACCAACAAGGATCAACATGATCTGAAGATTTTGGCTCCCAGTAATAACCCCACTTCATATCAAGCAATTTAGCTTCACATACTTTACAGTCTCTTTGTTTATCTGGAATATCAAATTTAGCGCATTTTTCCCCTAACTTGTCTGTACCGCACCAGCACCTATTAACCTCAGAGGGGCTTTCTAAAGTTGGACAATAATAAACAATATTATAAGAAGAGCCATAGTACATTTCAACTAAAGCTTTGACCTGATCAAACGGATCATATGCACTAGTGCGAACAGGAACATCATAGTCGTTTAAATTACATGTATCTTTGCAAGTATCATAACAATAACATTCTTTTTCATCAGAGCCATCATACCATGTCGCTATCTTTTTTAGAGAGCCACTATTTTCTAGTTCAGATCTCATCTTATCATCTGATGGCAATGGTTTTTCATCAGTTGAAGATTTCCAGTCTTTTTCTTCACAGCTGTCTCCGCAATCATAATCAGAATAACACCAGCATCTAACATCCTGAAAAGAATTAAGATTATCTTTGGTTATACCTATATATTGAACATTTGTGCCTTCTACTGTTTCATCAGAATCTTTTGGTTTTATTACTGCTGTAAGGCTTTCATCAATTTTTTCAACTTCCAACTGACATGCTTTCTCACAAGTATAAATAGAATATTTACAATCACTATCCAAGTTATCTTGATCCCCATCACAGTCATTATCAGGCCCATCCTGGCAGCCGTTTTCAATATCATCTTCTCTTTCAGCATATCTTGAACTGTGTGATTTGTATGTTTCTTCAGTGCATTGCCCCCACGATGTATCTTCACCCTCTAATATACAAGGGGCTTTTGAATTTTCACAAACACCTTTTTGTTTTGGACAACTGGGCCTATTTAGTGCACCTTCATTTGAGCCATCTATAGAACATACTATGCATGATGTGTCTCTAAACTTACATTGGTCATTGCATTGAAGATCTCCAAAATTGTAGTTGCTATTTGATTTGTAATTACTGCATGTTTTATTATTCAAATTATTACCCTCACATTCTTCCCCATATTGTGATTCAATCACGCCATTACCGCAATGACAACTTGGGTCTTCACCATCAGTTGTACCATCACAATCATTATCCTTGCCGTCATTACAGATATCCGGCATTTCATCAGTTGTTTTCTCAGTAGCTACTAGATCTGGATAATCCTCTTCAGTGCATGTTTTCCATACACCACCCTTACTATAATCATTACCATCAATTGGAATGCATTCTTTCTTTAGCCCTGCACAAACACCAACTGCAAGAGGATTACAAAGAGATTCATCAGGATCATCACTATTAAGAGGGGAGTTTGGATTACTTGGATCACAGATTTTATATCTACAATCAGAAGAATCAAACTTACATTGGTCTGTACAAGTTAAGGAACCTGCATTGTAGTTACCAAAATCACTGCAGGTTTTAAGATCTAAATCAGGTCCATCACACTCTTCACCTTCCTCTTTAGCATCATTATTATTGCATGAATCCTCATTTTCATCATCATCTGGATCAGTTCCATCATCTGAACCGTCATTACCGTCATTACCATCATTACTACCATCATTCCCATCTTCATCATCTGGATCGTACCAATAATCTACTTCTGTACAATAAGCATCAGCAAAAAAATAATTATTTGCACCGCAAGTATTGATACAGCCCTCTTCTGTCCAGCTATCACCAGTCATTAGTATATCAGAAGATATACATCCGCAACTGGGCTGTGCCCAATTACAGGTTTCTTGTTCATTGCAATCCTCTTTATCATTTATATTTGAACAGGAAAATGTGCCATCACAATAGCCCCAATTACCACCTGGTACCAAATTACAAGATGATTCATCTAAATCGCCGAGATTACATCCATAACCTAATGGGCAGTCCTCACTCACACAACAACTAGTATCATCAGGATTACTATCCGCGGCATTATCTGCAGGAGGTGTATTATCTACAGGATCTACAGGGGGAGGTTCTTCAAATGATCTGCCAGTATTACTAAGCCACCTGATAATCTTTACAAAAAAGCTTACTTTTTCTGAATCTGATCCAGTTTCTGCAATCACAGAAGTAGATAAGAGCATTATGATAGATATAACACATAATATAGCTAAATACTTCCTTTTTTTTAACAAATGGCGCATCTCACTTTCTCAAATCTTTTTAATTTATTAATCTTTCTTTTTAAAGATTTAACTTAATCTTTAATTTTCTTGTATTCTAAATAAGAATAGACAAATAAGATTACAATCAATGCAATTATTGGTGCTAAGACAAACCACATCAATGAATTCTTGAAGAATAATGAAGATAAGATTATGATTGAGAATGCCTTGAATAATTTTGAGCCTAGCTGGTGTGTCTTGTCCCAAACCTTTTCGCTTGATAATGTCCATGGAGTTCTTATCCCGATAAAAAAATTCCTTTTTGTAAATTTTAAGATATACCCGACGTAATAGAATAATACTGCTAAAGCAGGGATTATTATATAGTTCATATTTATGTCGATTCCAAAATTAGGCAATAGTGCTGCTGTATAGATTACTACAAAGAAAAGGAGGAATACGATCTTAAAACCATAAAAATAATCTTTAAAGCTTTCGATGTTTTTCCTGTAGACTTCTATCTGGGGTATGATCAGGAAAACGATTAATATTGCCAAAAGTATCATAGGTATAAGAAAAAGCCCCATAAACCTATTGCCATATCCATCTATCTCCCCCTTAGCATTCCAATGAGTTGGCATCTTTTCAGGCATAGTTGGGTAAAGGTAGAAAGACACTATAAACAGGACTAAAACTATGGCAAATGGGATCAGTTCCTTTTTTTGGAATTTCATGTTTATACCTCACTTTATTTTTTTATATTTTCTTCCCCTTTCAGTCTGGAAAACACCAATATCCCTATAATACATACCAAAGTGACTATAAGCGCAGTTGTAATCTGATAAGCATACCCAGTTCCGGTTATTCCCAGCCTATTCACTAACTCGTTAACACCTGCCTGTATGGCATCCCTCCAAACTAGAGCTATGACAAAAGCAAATGCAGCAAGTATAGCTGTTGTTATGTTCTTCCTTACTTCTTTTTTAAATTCTGCTGCCTTAGATGGAACTTTAGTAGCATAATTTATCAGTTTATGTATGTCTTCTTTTTTTAATGTATACTTTGGTGCTTTTTCTGGAATTTTCTTTTTCATTATGTTACCTCAACCTGCTTTTCTTTTATTGTATTAAGTATTAATCGAGTGTTTGTCCTTTCAACAAAATCATATGTTTGTATTTTTTTAAGAAAGTTATCCATCTGCCTCCTGTTCTTGAATCTTGCTAAGATTCCTGCGTCAAAGTCTCCTGTAAGATCATAGACTGCAAAAACATTTGGGTGATGCGCTATTTCCTTTTCAACCTGGAATAGCTTGCCTTTTGAGATTCTTACTTCAATCAGTACTTCGACATCATAGCCAAGTTTAGGATAGTCTACTACTGTCGTGTATTTTTGTATTATCTTCTCTTTTTCAAGGTTATTTACCCTGTGCATTGCAGTGGCTACTGAAACACCTGCTTTTTTGGCTATTTCTCTCAGGGAAAGCTTTGAATTTTCAATCAAAGCATTCAATACCTTTTGATCTATTTCGTCGAGCTCCATTTTAACAAACGAAAAAAACTTCGTTTTTTCCTATGTCAAAAACCTTTTAGGTTTATTGACAATTGTTTATTTTATTGCTATTTTAAGGGTAAATGTTAAACATATATTTAAATATTTCTATTTTTTAACCTATTTTGTTTAATATAACTCAAGAAAAGTATATAAATGTGTTACTTACCTACATGAATATGAAAAACAAGATTAAGATTTGTTTGTTGGTATTGTTGATACTAGTTATGGTTACATCTGTTGTTTATTCTGCAGAAGAAGATTATGATTCTGAGATATCAAAGATAAAGATGGGAATAAATACAGTATGGGTTTTGATTGCTGCTTTTCTTGTATTTTTTATGCAGGCTGGATTTGGAATGGTAGAGGCAGGGTTTATCAGAGCTAAGAATACAGTTAACATATTGATGAAGAATCTTCTTGATTTCTCAATGGCTTCAATAGCCTATTATATTTTTGGATTTGGGATAATGTTTGGTGTTGGAAACTTATTTTTTGGAAAGACAGGATTCTTTTTACAAAATATTCCTGCTGAGATGAATGGAATACCCACTTTAGCTTTTTGGTTATTCCAGGTCTGCTTTGCAGGAGCAGCAGCAACTATTGTTGCAGGAGCATTAGCTGAAAGATTAAAGTTTAAGGCATATATAATATACTCATTTATCATATCTGCTTTAGTATATCCATTAGTAGGACATTGGATATGGGGGAATGGGTGGTTGATGCAGATTGGATTTTTGGATTTTGCAGGATCGACTGTTGTTCACGCTGTAGGGGGATGTGCTGCTTTTGTAGGGGCAGCTTTGCTAGGACCAAGATTAGGAAAATATGGGCATGATGGAAAGCCAAAAGCAATATTAGGACATAATCTTCCACTTGCTGCATTAGGAACTTTAATTTTATGGTTTGGATGGTTCGGGTTTAATCCAGGATCTACCTTATCTGGAATGGATGCACATCTTATAGCTAAAGTTGCAGTAAATACTAATCTTGCTGCAGCTGCAGGATCGATAATCGCTATGATTGTAACATGGATTAAATTTGGAAAGCCTGATTTTGGAATGACAATGAATGGTGCATTAGCTGGGCTTGTAGCTATAACTGCTGGCTGCGCTTTTGTACAGCCATTAAGTGCAATAACAATAGGTGCTATTGCAGGGATAATAGTAGTTTATGGGGTTATGTTTATGGATAAAGTGATGGTTGATGATCCAGTGGGGGCTATTGCAGTGCACGGAATGTGCGGAATATTCGGAACATTAGTAGTAGGAATATTCCATGAAACAAACGGGCTTATAGTAGGTGCAGGATTAAATCTATTGGGAATCCAGGCATTAGGAACATTTACAGTAGCATTGTTTGTGATAGTCTCTATGTTTGTATTATTTAAGATACTGGATATGACAATAGGATTAAGGGTAAGCAGAGAAGATGAGTTAAGGGGAGTTGACCTATCAGAACACCAAGCAGAAGCTTATGCTGATTTCCCTATGAGCGCTTCAAATAACTAGGGGTGAAAAAAATGAAACTGATAATATCAATAATAAGACCTGAAAAATTACCTGATGTAAAACAAAGTTTATTGAGTGATAAGATCCATATGGCTACTGTTATAGATGTAAGGGGATGTGGGCAGCAGAAAGGATATATGGAGGAATACAGGGGAATAGTAGAAGAAGTCAATCTACACAGAAAAGTGATGGTGATAATTGCAGTGAATGAAAGTTATGTCGATAAGACAGTTAAATCAATAATAAAAGGTGCAAGAACAAATGGGGGAGATGTAGGAGATGGCAAGATATTTATACTTGACCTTTTTGACTGCATCAGGATAAGAACAGGCGAGAAAGGGGTTGCTGCAATAGGCGGACCTTCTGAAGAACTGGATAAATTAAAAAAATCCGGAAAAATTGAACAGGTGGTGATAAAATGAACTTAGAAATGTCACGCATTTCTTGTTCATTTTATTAAAACGGAGGTTAATAAAATGAAAAATGAAGAAATATTAAAAATAGCAGAAGAAGAAAAGGTAAAGTTTGTTCAGCTGCAGTTTACAGACATGCACGGAACAATAAAAGCAGTTACAATCCCTGTGCACAAGCTTAAAGAGAGTTTGGAAAAAGGAACTTGGTTTGATGGCAGTTCTATAGAAGGATTTACGAGGATAGCAGAGTCTGATATGTTTCTAAAGCCAGACAATTCAACATATGCTGTGCTTCCATGGGAACCAGAGAACAAGAAAGTTGCAAGATTAATCTGCGATGTATACACTCCAGATGGAAAGCCATTTGAAGGTGATCCGAGGCATATCCTAAAAAAAGTATTAAAGGAAGCGAGCGATATGGGATTTAAATACAATGTAGGCCCAGAGTTAGAGTTCTTCTTGTTCAAACCAGATGAAAACGGAAAAGTAAGGCCAATACCCCATGATGGAGCAGGATATTTTGATTACTCTCCACGATATCCATCAGAGATTGTAAGAACAGATATAATAACAGCAATAGAAGCATTAGGGCTTGAAGTAGAAGCATCACACCACGAAGTTGCTCCAAATCAGCATGAGATTGGATTTAAGTATGGTGATGCATTGAGCCAGGCAGACAAGTGTGTAACATTCAAGCTTACAGCAAAAACAATAGCAGTAAAGCACGGATTGCACGCAACATTCATGCCCAAGCCAATCTTTGGAGAGAATGGATCAGGGATGCATGTACACCAAAGCTTGTTTGACATCAAAACAGGAAAGAATGCTTTCTTTGATGAGGGTGATAAATATAAGTTGAGCAAAACTGCAAAGTCATTTATTGCTGGACAGTTGAAATATATCAAAGGAATTTCAGCAATAACTGCGCCAACTGTAAACTCTTACAAAAGGTTAGTTCCAGGGTATGAAGCTCCAGTCTATATATGCTGGGCTCAGATTAACAGGTCTGCTTTGATAAGGATTCCAAGATACAGTCCAGGTAGAGAGCAGGCAACAAGAGCAGAGTTAAGATGCCCAGACCCAAGCTCTAATCCTTACCTTGCTTTTGCAGCTATGCTTAAAGCAGGATTAGAGGGCATAAAAGAAAAACTTGAACCGCCAAAGCCAGTTGAAGAAGATGTTTATGAATTTGACAAAGACAAACTACAAGAACATAAGATAGATACTCTCCCTGCATCATTAGGGGAAGCTCTGTCTGCTTTCAGGGAAAGCAAGATAGCAAAAGAAGTTTTAGGGAGTCATGCATTTAAGGTGTATCTTGCTGCAAAAGAAGCAGAGTATGATGAGTATAGGTTGAGAGTAACTGAATGGGAGATAGATAAATACCTTGAAACAACTTAAATTTTTTCTTATTTATTTTATTTCTTTTTCCCTGTATATATTAAGTATCAGCCTAGTCCTGGTGTATTCTACAAGCTGGTCCTGCTGCAGCTTTTTTACAAATTCGTCTAACTGTCTCTTGTTGTGGAACCTGCATAACAGCTCAGCATCATAATCGCCGGTTATATCCATTACAAGAAATACATTCTGGTCTCCTGAAAGTTTTTTAGCGATTTCATAGAAACCGCCTTTTTTTATCTTTAGAGCTATTAAGACTTCTATCACATAGCCTAGTTTTTCATAATCAACCACGACAGTTTTCTTTTTTATCACACCTTCTTTCTTCAATCTGTTTATCCTGTTGTTAACTGTGCCTAATGCTATCTTGCATTTTAAAGCAAGTTCCCTGTTTGTGATGTCTGCGTCGAAAAGTAATAAGTTTACTAGTTTTTTGTCAATTTCATCTATTTCTTTGTTCATTTTTACCTTGAATAGTATATGAAAATATGAACAAATATATAAATCTTTTTATTTTTTTGGTTTTTTGTTCAGAAAAGTGAGGAAAAAGTATTTAAAAAGGGCAAATAAATTGAGTAATATGAAAGATGAAGCAGTATATGGAAAACTTGCTGAATTGGCGTCTAGTGGAAAGATTCCTTCTGAACTATTTGCAGAGAGGGGGATAAAAAAAGGCCTTCGTAATGAAGACGGAACAGGAGTTCCTGTGATCCTTACAAGAATTTCTGATGTAACTGGATATGAAAAGAGAGATGGAAATCCAGTTCCTGTTGAAGGAAGATTGATTTATAGGGGGATTGAGATTCAGGAGCTAGTAGACGGATTCCAATCTGAGAATAGGCTGGGTTTTGAAGATACTGCTTATCTTTTAATGTTTGGAGATCTTCCAAATGCTGCGCAATCCGCTGAATTTAATTCATTGCTTGTCAGAAACAGGCCAGTGCCTGATCAGTTAGTAAGGGAAGTTATTCTTCCACGCCCCCATCCTGATATCATGTTAAAACTGATTGATGTAGTTTCTTCTCTGGGAAGCGAAGATGAGCATGCAAATGACACTTCAACACAAAATGTAACCATGCAATGCGTCAGTTTGATTGCTAAATTTCCTGCCATTGTAGCTTATTCTTATATTGCAAATTTGACAAAGCCAAACAATGGAAATGGCGCAACCATAGGAATCTACCTTAATCCGCCTAATCCGAGATTATCCACAGCAGAAAATTTTCTTCAGATGGTAAGAAGAGATCAAAAATATACCTCTCTTGAAGCAGGAACCCTGGATATGCTGCTTATGGCCCATGCAGACCATTCTGGGGGAAACAATTCTGCATTTACAACCCACTGCGTAACTTCAAGCAGAAGCGATACTTATTCCACAATATGTGCAGCTCTTGCCTCTTTAAAAGGCCCATTACACGGTGGCGCAAGTGAGAAAGTCATTGAAATGATGGAGCATATAAAATCAGGAGTTAAGGACTGGAAAGATAGAGATGAAGTAAAAGCTTATTTAAGAAGGGTATTGGAGAAAAAAGTGGGAGATTGCTCTGGCTTGATTTATGGAGTTGGGCATCCTGTTTATACATTATCTGATCCTAGGGCAGTTTTATTAAGTAAAAAGGCTGAGGAATTGGCTGCTGCAACTGGAAGGACAGATGAATTCACATTGTTAAAAAATGTAGCAGATCTTGCTCAAGCGGCATTTACAGAGGTTAAGGGCCATAAAAAAGTAATTGCGCCAAATGTTGATTTTTATTCTGGATTTGTATACAGTTGTTTAGGGGTTCCTGTATCAATCGAAACTGCAATATTTGCGATGGGGAGGATTGCAGGATGGTCTGCCCATAGGATTGAAGAGCTTGTAAATGCAAATCCAATCATGAGGCCAGCTTCTATATATGTTGGACCTGGGCTAAGATCTTATGTTCCAATGGCGCAAAGAGGATAATCTTTAAAAAACACCTATTTCCATCCAGAACTCTTTATTATCTTTTTATCTTTTGTTATCAACAATCCTTCTGCATTATCTAATTTTTCTATTAGCTCTAAGCCTTTTTCAGGGCCTAATACAAAAACACTTGTTGATAGAGCATCTGCATCATAGGCGTTGTCTGTTACTATAGTCACTGATATCAAGTCAGTTGCAGAATAGCCGGTTGTTGGATTTATGATGTGATGGAAGGTTTTGTTTTCATCGAAGTATCGCTCATAATCACCTGATGTAGAAACTGCGTTGTTGTCGAGATAGACTATAGTGATATAATCGTTTTCATCTCTGGGGTTTCTTAAGGCGATGCTCCATTTCTCATTCTCTTTGTTGCCTATTGCGCGCATATTTCCGCCTGCATTGACCAAAGCATGATTTATTCCATTTTGTTTTAAGACATTTATTGCTTTTTCAACAGCATAGCCCTTTGCTATTCCTCCAAGAGTTATTTTCATATTAGGCTTTGTAAATTCAATATGGTTTCCTTTTATTAAGATGTTTTTGTATCCAATCTCTTTTACTGCTGAGCTTATCTCTTGGTCTGTTGGAGGCCTTTTTAATTCTGTAAATGAATAAGTGTAAAGGTCTAAGACTGGCTGCACTGTAATTTCAAATGCTCCATCTGAGAGCTCCCCATAATATATTGACTTGTTTATTGTTTCTATCAGTTCAGGAACTGCATTATCTATATATCCCTGTTTGTTCAATAAGTATGCCTGTGCAGTGTTTTGATATATGCTTAGTATAGATTCTATTCTGGCTATCTCATCAAAAGCTGAGTCTATTGCCTGCTCTGCCTTTTGTGGATTTTTATCATAGGCAGTTATTGTAAAATATGTGCTCATCAGTTCCCTAGTCTGCTCTGTCTTTTGAAGGGGGGTTGTGCAGGATGTTACCAAAAAGGCGAGTAAAATTACAAAAAATATTTGTTTCATGATTAAAAGGATAAACTGCCCTTATATAAAAAGTTTTAGGAGCGAAGCTCCTAAACCGTTTGGGAACTTAGTTCCCAAAAGTTTTATATATACCATTCAAAAAATCAACCTCATATGGCAGGATTCTTAGGGGGAATTCATCCTAAATATAATAAGGTAACGAGAAAGAAAGCAATAGAGATAGCTCCAATGCCAAAAAAGGTGATAATTCCCTTGCAGCAGCATATCGGAGCGCCTTGTGAGGCCTTGGTTAAAGTCGGTGATGAAGTCAAGATCGGGCAGAAGATAGCTGAATCTAAAGGGTTTGTGTCTGCGCCAATACATGCTTCTATTTCTGGGAAAGTAACTGGAATAGCAAAAATGCCTCATCCTGTGCTTAATGAGTGCAATGCAATAATAATAGAGGCAGATGGAAAGATATCCTGGGATGGCTCTGTAAAGAAAAGAGAGAATATTGAGAAACTGACAAAGGATGAGCTTAAGAATATAATAAAAGAAGCAGGTATTGTGGGATTAGGAGGAGCTGCCTTCCCAACACATGTAAAGTTAAGCCCCCCAAAAGAAAAGCCGATTGATGTTGTAATATTGAACGGAGCTGAATGCGAGCCATACCTTACATGCGATCATAGGATAATGCTTGAGGAAGTGGAGAAGGTTATTAAAGGGTTTCAAATTATAATTAGGGTATTAGAGCCAAAGGAAAGTTATATCGGAATTGAGGAAAACAAAGAAGACGCTATCTCTAAGTTTGAGAAAAAATTAAAAGAGATGGAGCTTAGTGAAAAGATAAAGATAGTAAAGCTGGAAACCATATACCCCCAGGGTGCTGAGAAGAATCTTATTTATTCTATAACTAAACGAAAGGTTCCTAGTTCAGGCGGACTGCCAATGGATGTTGGTGTAGTCGTACAGAATGTACAGACTGCAAAAGCAATATATGATGCTGTCTATGAAGGAAAGCCATTGATTGAAAGGGTAATCACTATAACAGGCGCTGTAAAAGAGCCAAAGAATCTTTTAGTAAAAGTAGGAGCTTCTGTAAAAGAGATTATTGAGCATTGCAAAGGTTATGATGGTGCTGTTGGAAAACTTATTTCTGGCGGCCCGATGATGGGAATTGCGCAATCTACAGATGATATGCCAATAATAAAAGGCTCATCTGGAGTGTTAGTGCAGAGAGAATCAGATGTATGCTCTGGAGAAGAAAGAGACTGTATAAGATGCGGGAAATGTGTTGATGTTTGCCCTATGAATCTTATGCCTACGCTTATATCACAATATGCTAAAAAGGATGATATTGATACTGCAAATGAGCATTTTGCATTAGACTGCTATGAATGCGGATGCTGCAGTTATATCTGCCCCAGCAAAATTCCATTAGTCCATTGGATAAAATATGCCAAGGGAGAATTGATGAAGAGAAAGAAAAAGAAATAAAGAAAAATGGAAGAACTAAAAAAATTAACAGTTTCAACAAATCCACATATTAGAGATGAGAATAGTGTAAACAAGATAATGTGGAATGTAGTTTTAGCGTTAGTTCCTGCAGTTATTGCTGGAGTCTATTTTTTTAAGATTAAGGCTTTAGTTGTAATATTAGTATCAGTGATAGCTGCTGTGCTTACAGAGATAGCTATACAGAAACTAAGAAAACAAAAGATTACTGTAAAAGACGGCTCTGCTGTGCTTACTGGATTATTGTTAGCGTTAGTATTATCGCCTATTGTTCCATGGTGGATTCCTTTTATAGGCTCTATATTCGCAATTGCAATAGGGAAGCAGATATTTGGGGGATTAGGGCATAACATATTCAATCCTGCTTTAGCTGGAAGGGCATTTCTTGTAATCTCATGGCCTGCTATTATGACAACCTGGCTGCTTGTTGACGGCACAACTGGAGCAACTCCATTAGGACTATTAAAACTGGGTGGAGTAAATACAGGATATCTACAATTATTCCTGGGAAATATAGGCGGCTGTGTAGGGGAGACATCTGCTATTGCATTATTGATAGGGGCTGCATTTTTATTTTATAAAAAGATAATTGATTGGAGAATACCTGCTGCTTATTTAGGCACAGTGTTAATAATTGCGCTTATCTTTGGAAAAGACCCAATGTTCCATCTGCTTGCAGGAGGGCTTTTGATAGGCGCTTTTTTCATGGCAACTGATTATGTAACTTCGCCAATAACTAAAAATGGGAAATTAATATTTGGTTTTGGATGCGGCCTTATAACTATGATATTAAGATTGTTTTCAGGTTATCCAGAAGGCGTAATGTTTTCAATATTATTGATGAATGCAGCTAATCCACTTATTGAAAGGTTCACAAGGCCAATGCCTTTTGGCTCTAAAAAGATAAATAAGAAAAAAGAAGCTGAAAAGAAAGAAGAGAAGAAGGATGAAAAGCCAAAGGGGCCTGAAGTTGGTCTTTTAGATGAAAAAGGAAATAAAAAGAAATTAGAAGTGTATGGGCAAAAGGGAGAGCCCATAAAGAAAGAAGAGATAATCAAGCCAAAATGAATGAAACAATACATTTAGGGATTACA